>NZ_JBXWPF010000017.1:0-100359 GCF_059611265.1 Ruegeria sp. CDSA241 | reverse complement strand
GCATCCGTAAGCCAGAAGAGATCAGACATGTTCACCGCTCGTTTTTGAACCGTGAATCACGCCGCAAAACGGAAATCAATGGGTCCTGACCCTAGACAATATGCAATGGAAACAAGAGGCGGATCAGGGGCTAATTCGGGGGTCAGTTGCACCGCTTACGCTCAAAGAATACATCAACGGATTCTACAACCCGGGCCACCGACATTCAGCACTGAGCGGGAGCATCCGGTCGCATATTGAGGGTTTGGGCATCCGTATTGAGAAAAAACCGACGCAAGCAGCGCCGGTTTTCATAGTCTCATCCTAAGAGACTGCTAACGGTGTCAGCCGAATACACGCCCCAGTGCGCCATCGACAGCATCGGTGATTTGGTCGATGTCATCCGCGGTGGCAATCAGCGCTGGTGAGAAGCACAGAGTGTTGTTCCGACCGGGGACCGAGCGGTTGGTGACGCCGATGATCACGCCTTGCGCCATGCAGTCGGCCACAACGGCCTGGGCAAGCTTCTCATCAACTGGCTCACGGGACGCGCGGTCTGCGACCAGCTCAGCCCCCAGGAACAAGCCTTTGCCGCGTACATCGCCGATGACCTTGTGCTTTTCCATCAGCGCCTGAAGGTTGCCCGTCATCCGGTCGCCCATGGCCGAGCAGTTGCCCAACAGGTTTTCATCCTCGATAATCCGCATGTTCTCGATCGCGGCCGCTGGACCGGCGGTGCAGCCACCAAATGTCGAGATATCGCGGAAATAGCCCATCGGGTCCGAGGCGTCTTCTTTGAACATGTCAAAGACTTCCTCAGTAGTTACCATGCAGGCGATGGCGGCATAGCCCGAGGCGACACCCTTGGCCATGGTCACAAAATCCGGCTTCACACCATATTGCTGATACCCGAACCAGGTGCCGGTGCGGCCCACGCCGCAGACGACCTCGTCGATATGCAGCAGGATATCGTATTTCTTGCAGATTTCCTGTACGCGCTGCCAATACCCTTCGGGCGCTTCGATCACGCCGCCACCGGCGGTCACGGGCTCAAGGCACAAGGCGCCAACCGTATCGGGGCCTTCGCGCAGGATCACCTCTTCGATCTGATCCGCGGCCCATTCGCCGAAATTCTCTTCGGGCGCGCCGTCCAGCTCGTGCTTGCGGTATTCCATGCAATGCGGCACGCGGATGAAACCGGGGGCGAAAGGCCCGTACTGCGCGTTGCGCTCGTCCTGACCACCTGCCGACATCGCTGCCAGGGTCGAGCCGTGATAGTCGCGGTCACGGTACAAAATCTTGGTCTTCTTGCCGCCGTATTTCTTGTGGGCGATTTGGCGAACCATCTTGAACGCCTTCTCATTCGCCTCGCTGCCCGAGTTGGTGTAATACACGCGGCTCATGCCAGGCATTTTCTCGATCAGCTTTTCGGCGAACAAAGCACCTGGGATCGAGCCTGCCGAGTTGGCGAAATAGCACAGCTTCATCAGCTGGTCGTAAACCGCCTTACAGATCGATTCGCGGCCATAGCCGACATTCACAGTCCATACGCCGCCCGATACAGCGTCCAGATGCTCTTTGCCTTTTTGATCCCAGACACGCATGCCCTTACCTTCGACAATGATGCGCGGGTCGTTGGTTTCAAAGGGTTTATGCTGGATCAAGTGGTGCCAAATATGGGCGCGGTCGGCTTCGACGACGCGGGAAAGATCGTTTTCGTTGAACGTGCCGTCCATGACATGTCCTTTCAAAATTAGCGTGTGCACATCTTGCAGAGGCGGTGTTGCCTCGGCTTGTATATTCGATGGCTCAGATCAGCGTGAATGGCCAGTACAAGATAGGGCCAGATCGGGTAGGTTGGTATCGCCAGTCGGGCACAGCACAGTTATTTGGCCGCCTCAGCCCGTATTTCTACGGGTTTGTCATGGGACTATGTTTGTGTTCAATTCGCGCAACTTGCGATTTGGGAGGATCCGCAGATGACAGGGGCCAACATATATGAACGCCACTTGGATCAATGCCAGGCGAATTATACGCCGCTGTCACCGCTAAGCTTTATCGAACGGACGGCGCAGGTCTACCCTGATTACCCGTCAGTTGTTTATGGCGTCCGCCGGTATTCCTGGGCCGAAACCTATACCCGTTGTCGTCGACTGGCGAGCGCTCTGGATAGGCGTGGAATAGGGCGAGGAGATACAGTTTCGATCATCGCAGCAAACATCCCCGAACTGTACGAGGCCCATTTTGGCATTCCCATGGCCGGCGCCGTGCTGAACGCGATTAACACCCGGCTGGACGCGCCGATCATTGCCTTCATCCTGAACCATGCGGAATCCAAGGTGCTGCTGGTCGATCCGGAATTTTCTGCGGTTGTGCAAGACGCACTTGAACAGGTTGATCACGATATTCTCGTCATCGATATCGAGGATCCCAGCTTTGATGGTGGCGAGAAACAGGGCAGTCTGACTTACGATGCGCTCTTGGCCGAGGGCGATCCCGAGTTCGCATGGTCCCTGCCAGCGGATGAATGGAATGCGATCACGCTGAATTATACCTCGGGCACCACAGGCAATCCAAAAGGGGTTGTGTATCATCACCGCGGTGCGGCCCTGAATGCCCAATCTGATCTGCTGGACTGGGGCATGCCCCGGCATTCTGTCTATCTGTGGACCTTGCCGATGTTCCACTGCAACGGCTGGTGTTTCCCTTGGGCTATGGCGGCAAATGCAGGGGTCTCGGTTTGCCTGCGGGCGGTTCGGGATGAGCCGATTTATGCCGCCTTTCGGGATGAGAAGGTCACGCATTTCTGTGGTGCGCCGATTGTTCTGAACATGTTGGCCAACGCGCCCGATCACCTTAAGGATTTCGATCACGAGATCAAAGTGATGACCGCGGGCGCTCCACCTCCGGCGGCTGTAGTTAAGAAGATGGAGGATATGGGGATCGAAGTTACCCATGTCTATGGCCTGACCGAGACTTATGGTCCGTCCGTGGTCTGCGCTTGGAAGGATGAATGGAACAGTAAAGAAGGCGAAGAACGCGCCGCTTTGAAGGTACGTCAGGGTGTGCGGTATTCGGCCCTGTCCGGCCTTATGGTGGCCGACCCGGATACGTTGGAACCCGTGCCTGCGGATGGCGAGACGCTGGGTGAGATTTTCATGCAGGGCAATGTTGTCATGAAAGGGTATCTCAAAAACTCCGATGCCACGGACAAGGCGTTCCGGGGCGGCTGGTTCGCCTCGGGCGATCTTGGGGTGATGCATGCGGATGGATATGTCGCACTCAAGGACCGGTCCAAAGATATCATCATTTCGGGAGGTGAGAATATCTCATCGGTTGAGGTTGAGGATATCTTGTACAAGCACCCCGCCGTGATGGAGGCCGCCGTGGTCGCCCGCCCCGATGACAAATGGGGCGAAACACCATGCGCCTTTGTTGAACTCAAACCAGATGGGCAATCGACAGAGGCAGAGATCATCGGGTTCTGCCGGGACAACATGGCCCATTTCAAGGTGCCTAAGACGGTGGTCTTCGGTCCTTTGCCAAAGACCTCGACCGGCAAGATTCAGAAGTTCAAGCTGAGAGATCAGGCGAAGGCGTTGGGTTAAAGCTGGTCGAAGATCGACAGATCCAGATCCAGCATCTCACCCATCCAAATGGCGCGGTCGCGGTGGTCTGCCAGATGCTCGCCGGTTTCGGGATGGGTGAATATCGTCAACCCTTGCCGATTCAGCGTCAGCCAGGGAATGACCTGATCAAATGCGTCGGCTGCAAAGCCCAACTGGCAGCTCCACCTTGGATGTGGGCCTACATTGCGGGCGTGCATCCGCCCCATTGCAACTGGGAACAGGCGCACTGCTTCTTCACAGAGCTGCCGGGCGGTATCCTGCGTTTCTGCATCGAAATAGACATGGGCGTGATAGCCGATGATTTCGGGCATTGGGGCCTCCTGCATTTTGTTTTGAAGAACGTAAGGCAGGGGTCAGGCAATTCCCATTCGCATCGGCACACAGACCCTGTGCAGAGGATCAGGTGGGGGCGTGTTGATCGGGATACGCTGCGGCAAAGGCTGGGTGTTTGGCGCAGGCGGCCTCTACGCCCAGGATACGGGGCAGGTCGGTCAGATCGACCTGATAGCGGCGGGCATTGTACATCTGTGGGACCAGGCACAGATCAGCCAGCCCTGGCTGCGGCCCAGTGCAATAGGGGGTCTGTTGGAAACCGCCCAACTGGGCTTCGAACGCAAGCAGACCCGGTCGTATGAAATGGTTCATCCATTTGCCAGGCATACCTTCCGCATTCCCACTGAGCGCGGTTGCATGGCGTGCGACTGACAAATTGCAGACTGGGTGAAGATCAATTGCGATGGTTTGTGCCAGCGCCAGTGCTTGTGCGCGAATACCGGGTTCCGCAGGAAGCAACCCCAGACCCCGCGTCATGTCCAGATAGTCGATGATTGCCAAAGATTGCGTCAGCCGCAGCCCGTCAATCTCAAGCACAGGAACCAGCCCCTGAGGGTTGCGCCTCAGATGCGCATCAGATTTGTGATCTCCGGCGACAAGATCGACAGACACCGCACGATAGGTGATGCCAGCCAAGTTTAACGCGATCCGCACCCGGTAGCTGGCCGACGAGCGCCAATAATCATACAGAACTACGCCACTCATCGCTGGCCTCCTGTTTACGTCAATTCTCGTTCAGCTTGGCGGCTTTCAGGGCTTCAGACAACACCTCGGCATTTCCGATATGGTTGGCTAGCACCAGTACCAGCCGCGCATTCAGCGCGTCGCTGTCGGATTTATCCAGCCCGTCATGGGCAGCGATCAGTTCAAAATAGAAATCATCTGCATTGTCCAGATTAGGTGTGAGGATCAGTTGGGTCATCTCGCTTACTCCTTACCGGTGGCCCTGCGGATCGCCTGCCGGAATGCGTTTTCTTCGTACGTATCACGGCGGGCGGCCACGTGTTGATCGGGACGGATCAGATAAACCGCGCTGGTGGCATCCCCCAGATAGCGGCGCTTGAGCGCCAGGGTCGGATCGTCCTTAACCGACAACGCCAAGCGGGTTGCCTGAACCCCGTCATCCTCAAGAGTGTCTGGTGCGTCGGCGTCAATCGTCAAAAGGGTAAACTTGCCCGCGAGTTTCGGCAGCAGGAACGCGGCGCCGAGGGGGGCATCCGGGCACGCTGCGCCGGGACGGGTGATATCTGGCCCGTTCAGCGCATCTGCGGAATTCAACGACGAGCCCGCATAGGTACAAGGTGTGCTCAGACGGCCGGAATTCACCAGAGGGCGCGCGAATTCGTAGTGCTCGCCCAGGTCCAGAACGGCGTCGCGCAACAAGCGGGACATCTGGGATTTCGGCGTGATGAAGTCGGTCGAGCGACTGGAATAGGCAATATTCTCATCAGCGGCCTGCACCCGTTCATGGCTGTAGCTATCCAGCAAATAATCGGGCGCTTTTCCGTCGATAACCAGCTTCAGCTTCCAACTCAGGTTGTCCGAATCCTGTACACCCGAATTGGCCCCACGCGCACCAAACGGGCTAACCTGATGGGCGCTGTCGCCGGCAAACAAGACCCGGCCATACCGGAATCGCTCCATCCGGCGACACTGGAAGGTATAGATCGAGACCCATTCCAAATCGAATTCGACATCTTCGCCCAGCATCTCCTTGAGGCGCGGGATCACATTCTCGGGCCGTTTTTCCCGTTCCTTGTCGATATCCCAACCCAGTTGCAGGTCAATGCGCCAGACATTGTCGGGCTGTTTGTGCAGCAGGGCGGATTGCCCCCTGTTGAACGGTGGATCAAACCAGAACCAGCGTTCGGAAGGAAAGTCAGCCTCCATCACGACATCAGCTATCAGGAAGTTATCTTCGAACACGCGCCCGTCGAAATCCAACCCGAGCATCCTGCGGGCCGGAGAGTGCGCGCCGTCACAGGCGATCAACCAGTCGGCTTCGATGTTGTAGGGGCCTTCGGGGGTCTCTACCTCAAGCGTGACATGGTCCTCATGGGTGCCGATCGCCTCGACCCTATTGCGGCCGCGAATATCGATTGGCGCGCCTTCAGCTTGGAGTGCGCGCAAGCGGTCCACAAGGATCTGTTCTAGGTGATATTGCTGCAGATTGATAAATGCCGGATTGGCATAGCCTTGTTCTGGCTGCAAATTGAATTCATAGATCTGTCTTGTGTCGAAAAAGACCTTGCCGGTATCCCAAAGAACACCTTTCCGGACCAAGGGCTCTGCGCATCCAAGCCTGTCGGCTATGTCCAGCGTGCGCTGTGAAAAACAGATGGCCCGGCTGCCAAAGCTGACCTTGTCATTTTCGTCCAGAACGACAACCTCAACGCCCTGTTGTGCCAGATCAATAGCTGTGGCCAAGCCGATTGGCCCGGCGCCGATGACGATCACCTTGTGGCGTATTGGGGCTACGGCGTCCTGATCGGGATTTCGCGCGTAGGCGTAAAGCGGTATTTCGAAGATCTTGTTCATGGGGCTCTCCCATTGCGCTGCGCTGAGGGTCCTTTCCACCAGCCGTTCAGGCTCAGTGGTCCCGATCCCAGGGTCTCACCAATCCGTCCTGCGAAAAACGATCTGGATCAAATGCGACCGTATGTCCTTAACTCTGCAAGGCTTCCCACATCTCCAGATCTCGTTGGGCGGTCCAGATGCGCGGGGTGTCGATCCCGCGCGCCTCGTCATAGGCACGGGCGACGTTGAAGGGCAGGCAGTGTTCATAGATCGCGTAATCGGCGAATTTCGGGTCGCATTCGGCGCGCACCGCGTTCCATGCTTCCTTCAGGCTTCCTCCGCGCGCCGCAACCTTGGCTGCCGGACGATAGGTGCTGTCGACAAAATCGCGGGTGTTTTCGATGGCTGCATTGACCATGTCCTTGCCGACCAGGGCATCGCCACGGCCTGGCGCAATGGCGTCGACATCAAACCACTTGATCTCATCCAGTGTATCGCCCCAGTCGCCGAAATGCCCATCGCCGCAGTAGCAGGCCGAGTGATACTCGACGATGTCACCGGTAAACATCACATTCTGATCGGGTACATGGATCACGATATCGCCTGCTGTATGTGCGCGGCCCAGATGCATCAGGTCAATCCGACGTTTGCCCAGATACACCGTCATGGTGTCGCTGAACGTGGTCGTGGGCCAAGTCAGACCGGGAATGCTTTCGTGCCCTTCGAACAGGCGCGGGAAACGCTGGAACTCACTGTCCCAATCTTCCTGTCCCCGTTCCACCACCATCGCGCGGGCCATGTCTGACATCAGGATCTGCTGCGCCCCAAAGGCGCTGGCACCGAGAACACGGACGGCGTGATAATGGGTCAGCGCCACATGCGTGATCGGCTTGTCCGTGACCGAGCGCACGCATTCGATTACCTTGTTGGCCAAACGGGGCGTCGCCTGTGCCTCGACAATCATGACACTGTCATCACCGATGATGACGCCCGAATTCGGATCCCCTTCGGCGGTAAAGGCATAAAGCCCGTCTCCTACCTCGGTGAACGAGATTTTCTTTTCCGACATGTCCCCCTGGGACGCAAATGCCTTGGCCATTTGTGGTTCCTTATCGCGAGTATGGGTTTTCGAGAGCGGGCAGCACGGTTCCGGCACATTCGCCAAATCCGATCGTGTACCCTTTCCCCTTGGCCGCTCCTGTCAGGGTCAGCGTGTCGCCATCCTCGATAAAGCTGCGGCTTTCGCCGGTTTCCAGTGTCAGCGGCTCTTTCCCGCCCCAGCTGAGCTCCAGCATCGAACCGCGCTCGGGCTTTGTCGGGCCAGAGATGGTGCCGGACCCCAGCAGATCACCGGTGTTCATCGGGCAGCCCGACGTCGTGTGATGGGCCAACTGCTGTGCGGCGGAATAGTACATCTGACTATAGTTTGTTCGCGCGATTGTGGTTGCGACCTTGCCGTCCGGAGCCATTGTGATCGACAGATCAATGTCATACAGCATCGGGCCGGTCTCTTTAAGGTGATCCAGCAACTCAAAATCCCGCTCGGGCGTGTCACAGCGGAAAGGCTCCAGCGCCGCCTTGGTCACGATCCATGGGCTGATCGACGTGGCGGTGGCCTTGGCCTGAAACGGCCCAAGCGGCTGATACTCCCACGCCTGAATATCGCGGGCGGACCAGTCATTCAGAAGGACATAGCCAAAGATATTGTCGTCTGCCTCTTGTACGGAAATTGGTCCGTCAGAGGGCGTGCCCACGATGGCGCCCATCTCAAGCTCGATGTCGAAACGACGGCTGGGAAGGAAGGCCGGAAGGTCCTGATCGGGGGATTTCAACTGACCCCAAGGGCGGCGGATATCTGTTCCCGACACCACGACCGAAGACGCCCGGCCATTATACCCGATGGGAATATGCAGCCAGTTAGGGGGCAATGCATTCTCTGGTCCACGGAACATGGTGCCGACATTTTGGGCGTGGTGCCGACCGGCGTAAAAATCGGTATATTCGCTGACGGCAAAAGGCATGTGCAGCTCGGCATCTGCCTGCGCCACAAGCAAAGGCGCGACGTCCTCTTGTGCCGCGCTGCCTTCGGCCAGCAGATCCATCAGACGGTTGCGCAGGGCGGCCCAAACGGCGGGGCCTTGCTCCATCAGCGGGTTCCAGAAAGGCAGGTCGAACAGCGGTTCGTCGTCCAGAACGACCAGTCCCTCGGCCTCGGCAGCTGTGACATCAAGGATCATTTCGCCGATTGCAACACCACAATGCGGGTCTTCGCCGCCTGTCGAAAACACGCCATAAGGCAGGTTGTTCAAAGGAAAAGGGTGATCGGCAGAATTGGCCGAGCTCACCCAGGATTTCTTCAATGGCATTTTGTCTCCAAACCTTTGTCAGGGGCCAAGATTTTTCGTCGAAAAATCTGCGACCTCAATCGGAATTATTTCTTGCCCGGTGTACCGTCGAACTTTTTCTCAAGCGACGTCCAGCAGTCAATGTAATCATCCTGCAGCGGGGCCTCGGTCGCTGCAAATGATGTCAGATGCTGCGGGAACCGGGTTTCGATCATGAAGGACATCGTATTATCCAACTTATCCGGTCCAAGGTTCGAATTCGACGCGTTGTCAAAGGCATCCTGGTCAGGTCCGTGCGGCAACATCATGTTGTGCAGACTCATGCCGCCGGGAACAAAGCCCTGTGGTTTGGCGTCATACTGGCCATAGATATTCCCCATCAACTCAGACATGATGTTCTTGTGATACCAAGGGGGGCGGAACGTATCTTCGGCCACCATCCAGCGTTCGCGGAACAGGACAAAGTCGATATTGGCCGTGCCCGGTTGTCCAGACGGCGCGGTGAGTACGGTGAAGATCGACGGGTCAGGGTGGTCAAACAGGATCGCACCCACCGGGCAATATGTGCGCAGGTCGTATTTGTACGGGGCATAATTGCCGTGCCAGGCGACTACATCCAGCGGGCTTTGCCCAATCTTTGTGGTGTGGAACTGCCCGCACCATTTGACAGTGACGCTCGATGGTACCTCACGGTCTTCATAGGCCGCGATAGGTGCCTTGAAATCTCGTGGGTTAGCCATACAGTTGGCGCCGATCGGGCCGCGTCCGGGCAGTTCGAATTTTTGCCCGTAATTCTCGCAGACAAAGCCGCGGGCAGGGCCCTCAAGAACCTCAACCCGATAAACCAACCCGCGCGGCAGAATGGCGATTTCCTTGGGCTCAAGGTCGATGATCCCCAACTCGGTCGCAAAGCGCAGGCGGCCTTCTTGAGGCACCACCAGCAATTCGGAATCGGCCGAGAAGAAATAGTCATCCACCATCGATTCGGTGACCAGATAGATATGGCTGGCCATCCCGACCTGCGTATTCACATCCCCTGCTGTGGTCATCGTGCGCATGCCTGTCAGCCATGTCAGCCCATCTCGGGTATGAGCGACGGGGTCCCAGCGATACTGGCCCAGGCTGGTCACATCTGGGTCAACACAAGGTGCCGATTTCCAATAGGGCAGGTCGATCTTATTGTAGCGATGCGAATGCTTCACCGAAGGGCGGATACGATAGCACCAGGTGCGCTCGGGTGGGTTGGCGGTAAAGGCAGTGCCGCTCAGTTGTTCGCCGTATAGCCCATAGTTGCAGCGTTGCGGGCTGTTCATGCCCTGCGGCAGCGCACCGGGTAGGGCCTCGGTTTCGAAATCATTGCCAAAGCCGGGCATATAGCCCGGATGGGTGCCAGCGGGCGTACTGGCCTGGATCATTTTATGCGGGTCTGTCGGATGGTTCATCCTTGGCTCCTGCTGTTTTCTGCTTGTGAGATAATAGTTGATTTTGTAACTAACAAGCATGACAAAGACAGAAAGTACCGAAAGAGACGGGTTTGATCTGCTGGATTTCCTGCCCTATCTGCTGAACCGGGCAGCCGAAGAAAGCGCACTGGAATTTCAGCGTGTATACAAAGACCGCTATGGGATGCTGCGCACGGAATGGAGAGTGTTGTTTCATCTGGGCAATTACGGAGAATTGAGCGCGAAAGAAATCGGTCAACGCGCCCGGATTCACAAAACCAAGATAAGCCGCGCGGTCAGCAGGCTTGAGCAGCGCCGATTTCTTGTCAGAACCGTCAGCCAGACGGATCGCCGCGTTGAACATCTTGCATTGACCACGGCCGGACGGTCGGTTTATCGCGAATTGCGTGGTATTGCGCAGCAATATGATGCTCAGCTTGCCGCAATGTTCACAGAAAACGAGGCTACCTTGTTGCGCAAAATGTTGCGAAAGCTGGCTGATATGAATTGACCTCTGGTAATTCGAACCCTTCGCTCCCAGATGGAAGCCAGAGCGGACACAGGAATGTGAAATGACAGCCCCGAACCAAAACGCGGCAAAATCAAATGATCTGATCAACTGGCTGGTGACGCGGGGCCTTGAAGGTGCCGAAAAAGAAGAATTGCTGGATGGCTATTGTACCCGTCTGATTGAACTTGGTGTGCCCCTGATGCGATTTCACGCGGCGCAATCGGCGCTGCACCCGGTATATGGCGGCACCGGATACAGCTGGTATCAAGACACCGGCGGTGACTATCAGAAATTCGAGTATTCAGAAGAGACCAGAGAAGACTGGATGAGCAGTCCTCTATATGCGATTTTACATCACGATCTTGACGGCGTCCATGAACGCATGGTCGATCAGAACGAGCCCAGCCGCTATCCATTGATCAATGAATTACGCGAAGCTGGTGCGACCGAGTATTACGCTAAAGGTGTGAATTTCGATCCGCGGTCGCAGACCTCAAAAAAAGCCGTAGATGGAGTCCTGTTGTCGTGGGCCTCGAACGCGCCGGATGGGTTTCGGGAACAGGATCTTGACCTTATCAATACGGCTCTGCCCCATTTGGGCCTGGCATTAAAGTCAGCCTCGAACGCGCGGATATCCAAAGATCTGATGCGCGTCTACTTAGGTCGGGATGCTGGACGGCGTGTTTTGTCGGGTGAAATTCGTCGCGGATCCCTACAGCAGATCGACGCCGTGATATGGAATTTCGACCTTGAAGGCTTTACCAGCCTCTCCGAGAATCTGCCCGGAATCGAGATCATCGATATGTTGAACGACTATCTGGCGGTTGCCGTTGGCGTCGTGCACGATAATGGCGGCAATATTCTGAAGTTCATGGGCGATGGACTGATGGCTATGTTCAATGTCGGCGAGATTGAAGAGGACGTGCAGGCGGCCCTGCAGGCGGTTCCCATGTTGCAGGACCGGATCGCCGAACTGAATGCGCAGCGCGAATCCGCTGGACTGCCGGTGGCCAACTTCACACTGGCCTTGCATGCGGGCGAAATTCTGTATGGCAATATCGGTTCTGAGACACGTTTGGATTTCACGGTGATCGGCCCAGCGGTAAATCAGGCCGCGCGTATCGCTGGGATGCATCGGTCCTTGGGGCAACGGATACTGATCTCGGATGACGTAGCCCGCGCGGCGCAGCCCTACGATCAGGATCTGATCTCGGTGGGGCGCTATATGCTGCGCGGTGTGGCCGAACCGAAAGAGCTGTTTACGGTTTATAGTGTTGCCGGAACGCAATCAGGCGTTTGAGCGTCCGGTTTGAGCCCATATTAGCGATTTTCTGCAACGCGGCGTAAGTCAGCTTCCGCAAAATCGGATGCAGTCTAACCGCTTGACGACAGAAAAATTTCAGATTAGCCAACGTACAGGCTGTGGACGCCTGCCTCCCGCTGACTTTTGTCTTGGTTAAGTTCTGCGACTTAATTCTCTATCTACCTCTTTCCGCATATCGCGCGGATGGTAATGCGGGTCCCATCTCAAATTGCGCGATCAGGCAAGAGAGATATGGGACATGACTGATACCCCCACTAATACATTCACCGATGGGCCGCTTGGCACCATCTACTTTAGGACCGCATTTCCGATCATTTTCGTGATGGGGATGAATGGGCTTCTGTCTGTTGCAGATGCGCTGTTTCTGGGCATTTATGTGGGTCCTGATGCGCTGGCTGCGGTCACGTTGATGTTCCCGATCTACATGCTGATTGTGGCGCTTTCCACGCTTGTGGCGAACGGCATGTCGAGCCTTCTGGCGCGATCCCTTGGCGCGGGTGACATGAACGCCGCGCGTGCCACGTTTGCAGGCGCACACGGGCTGGCAATTGGATTGGGCGCAGTCCTGATAGTGTTGTTCCTTCTATTGGGCCAGCCAGTTGCATTGCTGGCCGCTGGTGGGTCAGAGACTTTGGCCCAGATGGGGGTGGTCTACCTGCGGATTACGGTGTTTTTCTCGCCACTGTTGTTCGTGTTGTCAGTCAATTCTGATGCGTTGCGCAACGAAGGGCGCGTGGGCTTCATGGCGGCGATGAGTCTGTTGGTTTCGATTGCAAACATCGGGTTCAACTACGTACTAATCGCCGTTCTGGACATGGGCGTCGCTGGGTCAGCCTATGGAACTGCGGCGGCACAAGCGCTCGCGTTTGCGATCATTTTTGCGTTCCGATTGTTTGGGGAAACATCGCTGCGTCCTGCGACCTTGCTGTCCCATTCCGTATGCGGAAAATGGGGGCGGATCCTCGCACTGGGTGCACCACAAAGCCTCAATTTCATTGGACTAGCTCTCGGGTCGGCCGCGATTATCTCAGCCCTGCAATGGATTGGTCGTCCGGGTTATGCCGACGCAATTACTGCTTACGGGATCATCACGCGAGTCATCACCTTTGCTTTCCTGCCTCTTCTGGGCTTGTCGTTTGCAATGCAGACGATCACGGGCAACAACTATGGTGCTGAACTTTGGCAAAGGTCAGATGCAAGCCTGCGCATGGCACTTTGTGTCGCGTTTGTTTATTGCGCAATCGTGCAGGTCGTTGTGATTAGCATGCCTAGCCGGATCGCCAGCGCGTTTGTAGACGACACGTCGGTCATTGCAGAGGTTGCGCGCATCTTGCCGGTAATGACATGTGTCTTTTTCCTGTTGGGCCCGTTGATGATGATTGCGACCTATTTTCAGGCGATTGGATCTGCAGGAAAGGCAGCCCTTCTAGGGCTGACAAAACCTTATGCCTTTGCGATCCCGTTGACGTTCCTGTTGCCCCTCTGGTTTGGCGAAGTCGGCATCTGGTATGCGGGCCCGCTGGCCGAAGTGATGATGTTGGGTCTCACTGTTGTAGTGTTGTGGCTCTCCGCGCAAGACCCAGAGTTAAAATGGGGTATTTTCCGCACCAAAAAAGGAGTGGCGTCATGAACACGCAGTTTCCGTCAGCTACGCAAGCCAAGGATCAAGCTAAGCGTTTGCGCACAAAATTGACCGAAGAAGGGGCATCGATTGGCCATGCCAAGTCCCTCGAGTTGGTCGCCCACCAACACGGGTTCCGCGATTGGAACACGATGTTTGCAGCCATCGGAAACGGACCACCCAAGGGATGGGCCATCGGTGACAAGGTCAGCGGAACGTATCTATCGCAACCGTTCACGGGGCATGTGGTCTCTATTTCGATCATGAAACCAGGATGGTTCCGGTTAGAACTGCACTTGGATGAAGCCGTAGACGTTGTCACATCCGAAGGCTTCTCAAATTTCCGCTCGCGCATTCGTGGTGTAATTGGTCCCAAAGGACATTCTGTTGAACGGACAAGCGACGGGCAGGCGCACCTTCAAATCAATTTATGCTGACAGGGAAATCCGGATTTTAAATTTGTCAGCGGCTGTTGGCGCGATTGAAGCCGATGGCGGTCTTGTCCCGTAACCTGTGAATATGTCGTATTAGAAATTCTGCGCAATCGGCGAATGGCAGATTTTGCCGCAGCCTTGCGGCGGCGGAACCTGACCTCTTACGGAGATTTTCGTGCGCGAGCGCGCGCAGCTAAAATACCGAAGGTACAGATTGGGCTCAAAGCCGTCATCTGACAGTTTTTGTATGGTTCAAACGATCAGAAGTGGTGGTCGATGTCTGCTGTGCGGACAAACATGCCCCTGGTATTTTCCGCTCGAATGACCGCTTTGTACGCTTTGTGATCGCGGCGAAAAACATCTCCGGCGGGAAGTAGGCCTTCGGTGGTGATGTAAAACTGAACGGTTGCTGGATAAGATCAAACCTTCGATCTGACAGAAACAGTAGACTTCTTTCTGTGGAGAAAGCCTCTGATTGAGTTATGTAAATTGCAAGATTATCGAAGTCCTTTTGATCTGTTTGAAACGAACCCACGTTGTTGGCTTCGAGTACTGATTGATGGACCAAACCAAGGTTAAAAGGCCAAGAAGGTTTTTCCGTGAGGACCAAAGACGGCAATTGTCCAGCACCTGCACTCCGATTTTCTCTGGTAGGAAACTGAAAACACTGCATTTTCAGATCCTGAGTCTCTAGTATCCGGACCTGATACCGAGAGGCTTCCAAACAATAAAGCCTAGCCATCTTTTCGCATGGAAATACCGTTCATCCAACGTTCAC
Source organism: Ruegeria sp. CDSA241 (assembly GCF_059611265.1). Taxonomy (NCBI): domain Bacteria; kingdom Pseudomonadati; phylum Pseudomonadota; class Alphaproteobacteria; order Rhodobacterales; family Roseobacteraceae; genus Ruegeria; species Ruegeria sp. CDSA241. The sequence continues at coordinate 85,446 of NZ_JBXWPF010000017.1, read as the reverse complement.
ATTCTATATATGCGCTTTTCATCTCTGCGAGCCATATTGTCCTACTGTATTTAAATACCGTTGGTTCACAGAAACAACCGACGAGTAACCATACCGCTGCTCAGAACACCGGCTTGTTCAGAGAACTTTGGCTCACTCTCACCATATACGGTGAAATGAAACATACCGGTTTCGTTATCTTTGTCTGTTACGCACGCCCAGACAGTTGTGTCGCAAACTTTTCGAAAGACTAGAACCAGTGTTATGCTTTTTCACAACCCACCTATTCAATGTGGCGTGGTCAACTCGCACACTGCGTTCAGCCATGATCTCTCTATTACTTGCCCACGTAGTGCAAGTCCGCCAGCCACAAAGAAGTGCCTCTTCTGACCGTGAACTTGAAGTCAGTCTGGCCGTCATTCAAACCTGCACGCAGAAGATCGGCAATCGTATCTTGCCCATCGATATTTTCATCTGTCGGAAAATATGCTGTCAGCTGGTCGTTCGGTTTCAGAGTTGTGCCTGGGCCTACATCTTCTGGGACATGAACCACGCTCGTAACCCATTTTCCATTCTCTGCATATTGAGTTTGAAAAACGACGCCATTCGACAAGGTCGTGTCTTGTACGACACCCAGTGAAACGTCCCGCACTTCTACACCGTCTCTTGGGTTTGAAAGCCCGATGGTCACATCCATGGTTCCCTCTTGCGAAGGAGTAGCCCCAGATTGAAGTAGAACGGCAGCGATGGAGTTCAGATCATTGATTTCAATCCCATTGACAGAGTCAATACGCAGCCCCGCGTGAACCCAAACCGGGGCCTCGCTAGCGACGTATTCCACAGTATCGGGACTATCCGCCGACGCTACAAAAGGCAGAAGAACCTTCCATTCAGATTTCACTGAAGTCGGCCCTAAATCCTGAACGATTTGAGTGGTAGTATCAGCTTCGACATTCGCCTGATCTGTGTCGCCAGTGCTCACTTTAGCAGCAACTTCAACGCTAGCCTGCGCGCGCGATTCTGCCTCTGCCATCGCCATTGCGACTGCTTCGATCTCAGCCTGTGCTCGGGCTTGCGCTTCTGCTGCGGCTTTGGCTGCCGCTTCGACTTCGGCCTGCGCGCGCGCTTCTGCCTCTGCTGCGGCTTTGGCGGCCGCTTCAACCTCGGCTTGCGCGCGTGCTTCTGCCTCCACAGCGGCTTTGGCACGTGCTTCGGCTTCGGCTTGGGCCGCCGCCTGAGCAGCCGCTTCGGCCTCAGCCTGTGCACGAGCTTCCGATTCGGTTGCCGCTTTGGCGCGGGCTTCGGCTTCGGCCTGAGCCGCTGCCTGAGCTGCAGCTTCGGCCTCAGCACGCGCTATGGTCTCTGCCTGCGCGCGGGCTTCGGCTTGGGCCAGTCGTGCCTCGGCTTCTGCGACCCGTGCGGTGGCATCTGCGATTGCTTCTGCTGTCGCCGCTGCTTCGATCTCAGCTTGGGCGCGGGCTTCAGCTTCGGCAGCCAAAACGTCCTCTTGCGTTGCTTGTGGCTCGGAGGATGGTGAAAATGCTCCGATGGCCAGCACGCCGACTACGGCACCTACAACTCCAAATGCCAGCAGCCCGCCGGTTATTGCGACACGGTTGATTCCGCCGGATGAAGAAACCGCAACTCTAACATCCTGTTCAACGGCGGTCGGTTCGGTCAAGTGATCTATCGCCTCGAGCCACTCATCAGCGGTTTGAAAGCGATCCTTTGGCATCGCCGACATAGCCTTGTCGAGCGCTTCGAGAAAGACGTCATCATACTTATCAAAGCGCCCCTGCAAAGGTTTGCAAGGATCGGGCTTTTGCTCGGCAATCGCAGAGACCCGAGTCTGGCTGTCTGGCGCGCGCTCTCCGGTGATCACATGATAGAATGTTGCCGCCAAGGAATAGAGGTCGCTAAACGGTCCTTGCACGCCGTCAGTGACATAAAATTCCTGTGGGGAATAGCCATCCTTGACTGCGCGTAAGGCAGACAAAACTCGGTTTGTTTTCCTATTTTGCTCGCGCGCAGCACCAAAATCAATCAATACAGGTATCTTGTTTGGTCCGACCAGAATGTTGTCAGGCGATATGTCCCGATGCAACATCCCTTGCTTGTGCATAAATGCGACCGCATCCAGAATCTGCCGCAGGATCGACATGACATCGGCTTCGTCCAGCTGGGTTTCAGCGTCGTCGATTGCGTCCAAAAGATCCGGGCCTTCAACGAAGTCCAGTGCCATATAGGCGGTGTCATTGTCCTCAAAGACTTGGTGCACGCCAACGATATTGGGGTGATCCATAGTTGCCAGGCGCTGTGCTTCGTTGATGAAGTGCCGCACAATCTGGCGAAGATCTTCTTTGTGTTTTTGCACACGAGCCTTCACCAGCAGATTCTGTCGGCGCGCGAACATGGCTGGAAAACACTCTTTGATGACCACCTTGCGGTTGAGACTGTCATTGGCCAGATAGGTAATGCCGAAGCCGCCGCTGTTCAGGTAGTGGTCAATTTTGTACTGACCATGCAACAACCGGGCGCCGGCAGGGAGATCATCTGCGGAAGAGGCTCCGATCATCTGACCCGTATCTTCATCACCAGTCGTTACTAGTTTCATTACGTTGCCCATGCCTCGTCCCGTCCGTTATCGTCCCTTGCACATCAGGAATTATTCAATTTCCAATCACAAAACGTTTCTCAGTTATACACACTCTTTACGCGAGTCCGTTTGTTTCGTGATTTCCAGTATGCACACTGTTCGATCCAAGTTGGTCAGCGTAGGAAGTCAGTACATACAAACGTTTTACTTTTGCTTTATCGGAACCGGAACCATTGAACGGTTAAGCTATTTTGCAAAGGTTCACGACGCCTTCAAACATGTGATAATCTCAATCAAACCTTGTTTTAGCTATATGTTAGATCTTGGCTTTCAGATTAGCGGCAATGCAAGACGATCGAATGCCACGAGAGTAGTGGCGGCGCATGTTGTTTACCAACTGCGCGAAGATTTCGACCGAACGATTAGAATTCATGAATGTAGCCTGGTCAATTGACCCCTCAACTGGGGTGCGGATGGACATCAGCGTCTTGTAGCCACCTATGATTTCCAGAGCCTGAACCACGCAATCGTAGTCTACTGTTTCACCTTCGCATGAGTCGCAGTAGCGTTTTACGATGTTCAAGTATTTATCGGTTTCACTGATGCGAGAAATGCTTTCGTTCAAGCGAACCAAATCGACACTTTCAGGCAAGTCCGAGCCCCGGCCCAGCATCACTGTCGTGAACTGGTTGGCTTCGTCGGAAAAATGCTGATTGAGGTTCAACAGTCGTGCCAGTCGTTTGAGACCCAACAACCCCGAAACACGTTTGGGATTGGATTCTTCCACAAAGGCCCGCATCGTGATCGCCTTGTTTTCCCGCGCCATATAAGCTTCGATCCACTTGAGAAAACCGGCTTCGGACAGGCCGTAGTTTTCTGAAGGCATGGAATTGATCAGATCAAAGCGGCCGTTATTCAGTGTATTCCACAATACATACTCGGCGCCTTCAATCTCACCATGAGTTTGCAGTGCTATCGCATTGCTGATTGGCTGACGACCAACCCGATATCCAAAGATGGCCTCGCCGTGTTTTTGTAGGGCAGGATTGCTCAGAGCAAGCAACCAGTTTACGGTTCCCTTATCGGGATCCGGTGCACGAAGAAGCTGGTCTCGTGCCTGATGATTGATCAAGTAATCGGAAAATCCTCCAGGTACAGTATCGCGATCGATCTGACCAAGGATCATTTGCGCCGATGTGTTCCCCTGACTGGCCGCTTCCGACAAACCTTGCAGGCCTACGGCCTCGCTACCATTGAGCCAGCTGTCTACTGCGGATTTGTATGGGTCTTCCTGCGCGACAGCCGCCCCTGACAATTGCAGTAGGAAAACATTGGCCAATACTGCGAGCATTCTCATACGACGTTACTCCATTGAATTATCGTCTTGGTCACTGACCGTTGTATTCCCGTTCCGAAGCTGAGTTGGCGCTTCGCTACTGGGATGTGGTGACAACGTCTCGCAACCAGACTTCCACTCGGCGGTTGATACGGCGACCATTCTCAGTGTCGTTGCAACTTAGCGGCGAGATCTCACCATAACCCAGAGTTCGGATGGTTAACCCGTCCAGGCTGTTGGTAGGCGCTGCTTGTAGCAACGCATTGCTAACTTGTTTGGCACGCTGCTGACTGAGTGACCGGTTGGATCCCCCAGCGCCGACAGAGTCTGTGTATCCGATCAAAAGAAGTTCTTTGTTTGTGGTTTCTTCCTTGGCAAGCAACGAAGCAAGGCGCCTTATGTCGTCCTGTGCCCGCGTATCCAGGCGAGAGGATCCGAATGCAAACCGAAAGGTTATAGAACTACGGTCGGCACCGGACAGCTCAGCGGACATTTCCTGCAACTGTTTCAGGGTAACCTCTGCATCGGTTGGCATTACTGCGCCAAGATAGCGTAGTCCCTGCTCATTGGGGCCTTGCAGGGATTCACCAAGTGACACAAAGCCCGAAGCATCAATTGTCTCTTGCGCCTTTTCGCTTTCGAGGAATTGCATGAAGCGGTTCAACTGTGCTGGCGCAGTTTTGCCGGTATATGCATACAAGCGTCGGCTAAGCGGGTATTCTTCTGTCTTGATGGTGAAAGGTGTCGCTGGAACCTGAATTCCACAAACACCGCGAATTGCAAGAACCTTGGCCTCATCAGCACTTGCGAGGCTGGTAATTCCGATACCAAGCGGATCAGAAGCAACTGCTGCAGCCAATTCCGTGTCTGTTTCGAAAAAGCTTGTATCGCTCGCGTATGTTGCGCCCACGGGGTTCATGATCAGGTCATTGAAAACCAACGCAGTTCCGCTTTCAGGCGCTCGCATGTAAAGCTGGATCGGGGCATCGGGCCCACCAATCTGGCTCCAGTTGGATATGGCTCCGGAAAATATTCGCGCTAGATCCTGTTCGGCGACTGCCCGCAGTTGGTTACTTTGCGATGTAATAACAACTAGACCGTCCAGCGCAAAAATTTTCTCGTTTTCACTCGTGGTGATATCCCCGAGTCCAGCCTGCGATGCGCTCGCCAGCTCGTCGGGTTGAGCAGGGCGTGTGGTCACGGCCAGTGCTGAGTTCCCATCGACCAGTTGTTTGATCCCGTCTGCGGAGTCACCACCCATCAAGGAGACTTCGGCCAAAAACTCGCCTAGCTCGTTACGGAGCAGTAGCTTATCGACACCTTCTTCCTCAGAGCGCAAAGCAGTGCCGCCAATCTCCTCACCGAATTGCGTCGTAAGATCAGCGAATAAGACATCGACCAGGCGAGAAGAACCTGAAATGCCATATTCGACTGGACCTTCGTTCCGACTGGGGCAGGCTTCGCCAATGCATTCAACTTTGAAAGCGTCAACCGTGATTGTACCAACCACCGTTCGGAGTTCGTAATTGGCGCCATCAAAATCTATTAGCTCTCCGGTCAGAGTCATTCCGCCGTCTAAACTGTTCAACTGAACAGTTTCAGCGTTTGCCATGGTCGCGACGGACAACATCAACGCACCAGAGGTAGTTTTCAGGACCCGATTTAACATTTTCCTAACCTCAAACTTCTGATTATTGATTCTCGTTTTACTCAAGGTTGTTTCGCAAAAACTGATACAACCTTCATAATTTCTTAATGACGTAGCGGTACCCGGGAAGTTTAGTCAAGGCTGCAGCGGGGATACATAAAATTGCCTTGCTTCCCCCCACTTATGGACACGTTTGAGGCAGATTCTGACCACAGTTGGCGCTCTTTCTTAGCTTGTATCCGAAGCTGACGCGATTCAACGTCGAATTGAGTCGTGATTTTAGGGGCTCAGGTTTTCCCTGAGATTTCCCAGGACGAACCTCATACCTTTCTTGCCACGCATTCGCAGCCTTTGACCCAGGTGATTCTTAACTATTTCGGGCACTCGAACGGTTCTGTTGGAAAGTTCTGAACCCGGCGAGCGGTTTCAGCAATCGCTCGTGAGTTAGGCCGCGAGCTTGGCGAACTGCCGAAACGGACAGAATCCGGGTGTGAATTGCCCCTTGCGGATTATGTGAGGGACTTCGATATCATCCAAAGTTGCCGCTGCTGAAGCGAAGGGGTTGTGTCGCAAACTTTAAATGACGCGTACGGCACATGTGTGGGTTCAAGCCATTTAGATCAGCTTCAGCCACACTGGATGGCATTGAGGTAGTCAACATGATCCGGAAGAAACAATTCTCTAGTAATACAACCTCTGGCTTTCGGGTGTTTGCTGAGATCGCAGGATAATTGGGTCTAGCATAACGCTGGTTCTAGTCTTCGAAAAGTTGGCGACACAACCTTTGGGCCAGTCGCAAACGCGCAGCACTCCAGTTGGAGTCGTAGATGCCCATCATCGAGCACAAGCTGCAACTACACTTCGATTGTGAGGTATATTATTTTTGACACTGAGTATAATATTTCATACAACGTGTAAGTAATAATCGACTCACTAGAAGTGTTCTGTCCAATAGGGATTTCAGAAATGACCTACCAAGATCGCAATACGGTCGTCTCGATCTTCGTGAACCTCGCCGTTAGTGCATTTGTCGTTTCACGGCTTCTGGATATGAATGCCTCTGGATTGTTTGATGGCCCAGACGCTGTAAACAACTGGGCCCGCATGGTGATCTGGCTGATCCCCCTGGGCGTCGTGGCCACCATCATCGGCACCATACTGTTCAACATTGGGTTTGCGATTGTTACTCACGAACCCAAACCCAGCTTCGTCGTTGATGAACGTGACAAGATGTTCGAGCGCCGTGGCAGCTACGCCATCATTATCTTCGCGGGTGCGGGTTTTATCTCAGCTGTCGTCGCCATGGCTCTCAACGCATCAGCGCTCACTGGCTTCAACATCATCTATTTCGGAATGGCCTTCGGATCCCTGTCAGCAGATATTGTCAAATTTGCTAGCTATCGGCGGGGGTACTGATCCATGGGCAAGCTCAGGATCACCAACAACATTAGACGTCTACGCTTTGACGCAGATGAAATGACGCAAAAAGAACTCGCCGAAAAGGTTGGAGTCACCCGACAAACCATCGTTGCCATTGAAAACGCCAAATATTCACCAACGCTCGAACTGGCGATATTGATTTCTCGTGTATTCGACAAGCCCCTCGAAAAAGTCTTCGACGTCCAAGACGCCAGCTAAATCATCGCGTCTGCTGCACCCTACCAAAGGATTAGATATGTTCATCAAACCCACCCGGTTCTGGAATCTGATGGCGAGATCCTATGCCCGCCGTCCGGTCCAAAACCAAGCCGCCTATGAATACAAACTGGACATAACTGCAAGACACCTGTCCCCCCAAGACCGCGTCCTGGAATTTGGCTGTGGCACAGGTACGACGGCGCTCATTCACGCCCCAAAAGTCGCCCATATCGACGCCATCGACTATTCATCCGAAATGATCTCAATCGCCCGGGAAAAAGCCGACGCGCAGGGCAGCAAGAACATCAACTTTGAAGTCAGCGCGTTCGAGTGCTGGCCTATTCCGGCGAAGGGTCAACAGTATGATGCCGTACTGGCTATGTCGATCCTGCACTTGGTACTGGATCTTGACGCGACACTGGACCGTGTTCGTAGTTCCTTGAAGGAAGGTGGCCTGTTCTTCAGCTCGACGGTCTGCCTGGAAGGTCTCGAGAAGTTCGTCATACCAGCTCTCGGGACCATTGGCCTATTGCCCAAGATCCGCGCCCTGACGCAAGAAATCCTTGTAGAGCGTTTGCAAGCTCATGGGTTCGAAATTGAACAAAAGTGGCGTCCCGAAACGGGTTCGACTGCTTTCATCATCGCAAGGAACAGCGGTTAGTTCGTTCGACTTCTGACAACACTGACCCAGCCGTTCATGCACGCCGCCGAGAACGGCTGGAGAGAGCCCTGATTGACCTATGCTGAAACACGCATGAATGTCTGCTATGGGGCAAGCAAAGCAATAGCGATGGTTGAGGCGATGATGCGAAGTACAATGTGGCGACGGATTGATGTCGTGGGCACAGAAGCCTGTTCGGTTAACTGTAACGGAACGTCTCGCGTAATCTCGGGCATGGCTGTCTACGTAGTTGAAAATTCTCCTGTCAGAATAGCTTATTCCGTGACCTGTAATGACGAATGGGAGTGTAGCGCCGCCACCGTACAGCGTTGGATTGGGGCAGATAGGGTTGATCTTGTTTTAGTGAAGCAAGGCGATGGTACATGGACCTCGAATGACAAAGTTGTGGATGCTGTTGATGAATTGCTCGACATCGATCTTGGGTTTACACCGGCCACGAACACGAATGCGATCAAGCGACTCCAGCTAGGGATTGGAGATCAGGCAGAGTTCACTGCTGTTTGGTTGGATGATGAAACCTGGACATTCAAACCGCTGAAGCAACGATATGAGCGGCTGAACGAGAATACCTATAGGTACACTTCGATCAATAGTGGATACGAAGCAAATTTGACTGTCGATGGATTTGGTTTCGTTCGAGTTTACCCTGAGTATTGGAAAGCAGTAATAGCTTAGGCCCAACAAGGGCTCTAAAGCGAAAACGATTGCCAGAAACGGACTTTCGTTTTTCCAGGTGAGCGGCAGTATAGTCCGTCTACCCGTCGTAAAAAGCTTCTAAAAATCGATCTCAACACCCGGCAGGTTCAGCTCTTTCATCATGTCGCGCAATTCCTGACGTGCTGCGATGTTCGAGATGTTCAGCTGTTTGATCCCGATATCCTTGAGGTCCAATAGGGTCAGCCCGCGCGGGAACAGTTCTCGGAAAATAACGCGTTCGGAAAAGCCCGAAGCAACCCGGAAGCCGATGCGCTGCGACAGCATCTCGATCGCGCGCTGCATCTTTTCCTTGTTGACCATGCGCTGGGTGCCGACGCGGTTGCGCACTACGACCCAGTCGATGGGCTTCAGGCCGGCTTGCGCGCGCAGCTGGCGTGCGTTCCAGACCATCTCGGAATAGACCGACGGGCCCAGAATTTTCTCACCCTTAGAATCGATGCGTGCCAGCAGGTCAAAATCGATAAAACTGTCGTTCAGCGGAGTGATCAGCGTATCAGCCAGCGAATGCGCCACCTGGCTGAGACGGGTATGAGAGCCGGGGCAGTCGATCAGGATGAAATCGCTATCGCTTTCCAGCTCGGACACGGCCGCTGAGAGGCGGTGGTCATAGATGTTTTCTCCCGGTTTCAGCGTGCTTGCATCAATCTCGGGCAGGTCATGGTGGCGGGGGCTGGGAAGGGTCAGGTCCGCGCTTTTCAGAAAGCTATTCCGGTTCTCGAAATACCGTCCCAAGCTGCGTTGCCGCAGGTCCAGATCCAGGGTGCTGACCTTGTGACCCAGGCGGGCGAGTGCGGTGGCCACATGCATGGACACAGTCGATTTGCCCGCGCCGCCCTTCTCGTTCCCCACTACGATAATATGTGCCATGCCTGTATTCCCAAGTCTCACCGTGTTTGCGTACACGTTGTTGCAGGCCACTATATGTTGTGGAAAGCGGGAAGGGAAGAACCCGAAACAAGGTAGGGCTGCATAAAAAGCCCCTGTTGCGGAAATCTCAGCCTGCCCTTAGGCCGCTGACTTGCGAAAGCCGGGACTATGTTTCAATCTCCAGGCTTAAGGACTGTGAGAAAGACATGGCTTGGAGCATCTGTTTCTGAACGTACTGAATGTGGTGCTGCCGGTGCTGATCTGTGCCGGGGCTGGGTATGTACTGGCGTTGACCAAAACGCCCTTTGACAACAAGGTCATTGGCGCGATCGTTTCGCGGGTTGGATATCCCACACTGATCATCTCGCATCTGTCGGCCACAAAGATCGCTGTTGGAACGTTTCTGGACGTGATGGCCGCTGCGGTTTTGGCGATTGCCGGGTTTGGTGTTCTGGGATTTGCGGCGCTGAAGGTAATGCGTCTGCCGGCGCGGGCCTTTCTGACGCCTCTGATGCATGGGAATGTGGGCAATATCGGATTGCCAATCACCTTGCTTGCGTTAGGCGATGCGGGGATGGCCTATACGATGGCATTTGTAGTGGTCGTTCTTGTCAGCATCTTCACTGTAGGGATGTGGATACCAGCCAAAGAGTTTTCGCCCAGAAAGCTCGCCACCTCGCCGATCATATATGCGGTGGTCCTATCGCTGGTGCTGATGGCCAGCGGCTATAGCCTGCCTCAGCCTGTTGCGAAGTCATTCGATATCCTGGGTGGGCTTTCCATCCCGCTGATGCTGCTGACATTGGGCCACACATTGGCCAGCCTTCGGGTCAACCGCCTTGGGCGTGCGGTGACGCTGACCGCTTTGCACCTGGTGATGGCAGTTGCAATCGCCAGCGGGTTGGTCTGGGCCTTCGGCTTTACAGGCGCTGAGCGCGGCGCGGTGATCCTGTGCTGTTTGATGCCGTCATCGGTGGCGACCTATTTGTTCATAGACCAGCATGTGCCGGAATACGGCCCCGATGTTGCCGGGTTCATACTGGTTTCGACCCTGACAACGATCATCGCTTTGCCGCTGGCGCTGTCCTACTGGATCTAAGGCTAGGCGGCCTGCACATTCCTGTTAAACTATCGTTGTGACGATCCAAAACCGCCACCCGTATTTAAGGACGTATTTGATGTTAAAAGCGAATTCATCTGATGCTGGCGCACGCGTTGTATTGATCATGACGGCGATTTGCATGGTTGTTGTTGGCTTCAATTCCACGGCGGTCGCGACCATCCTGCCTGATCTCAAAAATGAGTTCGATCTGTCGCCTTCGGGCCTGCAATGGGTCATGGCCATCTATACCGTGGTCAGTGCCACGCTGGTGACGATTATCAGTCGGCTGGGTGATATCACGGGCAAGCTGGGCGTGTTTCTGGTTGGCATGATCGTTTTTGCCATAGGCTCTGCCTCGGCCTTGTTCGCGCAGGACGGGGCGATGATGCTGTTTGGCCGTGGGGCGCAGGGGGCAGGGGCCGCAGCGCTGTTTGGCACGTCGTTGCCCTTGTTGACTGCAGCGACCCCGGAGGAAAAACGCGCCAGCGTTACCGGAGCATGGGGCGCCATCGTCGGACTGTCGATCGGGATCGGCCCTATCCTTGGCGGCGCATTCGCCCATTACATCAGTTGGAGAGCCGTATTCGCCACCGATCTGATCCTGCTGACCACCGCGTTTATCATTGGCTTGACCGTGAGAAAACGGAACTATGTACCGAACACGCGACTGGCCGATGCCCGGTTCGATTATCTCGGCGCTGTGGCTCTTGTGCTGTTTCTGGGGCCGCTATCATTTGCCCTGAGCAATGGGGAAAGTGGCGGATGGCGAGCACCGTTGACTCTGGTGCCGCTGGGTGTCGCCATGCTGGCCTTGGTCGGCTTGGTGCTGGCCTCGCGCCGCAGCGAAGATCCGTTGGTCGAACTGCGCTATTTCCTTCATCCGCGCTATTTCATGGCGGCAGCGGGGATGTTCCTTACCGGCTTTATGCTGTTTGGCTTTTTCGTCTACTTCAACACATTCGTCCAATCGCCTGATGCATTCGGATACACGTCTATCGGGGCTGGGCTTGCGATTATGCCGTTGAGCCTAAGCATGTTCGCGATCTCGGTCATCGCGCCTCGATTTCTTGCGCCCTACAGCTTTCAATGGCCTGTTGTGATCGGGCTGGGCGCAATGGCCGCTGGGTTTTTGTTGCTGACCACGATTACAGTTCCCACTCAATATGCGCAGATCTGGTGGAAGTTGATGATCGTCGGCATTGGTCTTGGTATCTGTTTCTCGCTGCTACCGCGTCTTGGGTTGCGGCTTTTGCCTGATGAGCATGTGGGGCAAGGCTCAGGTGTAATCAATGCCTGCCTCTATTTCGGGGCTACGTTGGGGGCTGTGGTCTGCGGGCTTGCCGAAGCCATCACCTCTCGTCGGGGTCTTACCGAAGTGATCGACGCGTTACCGGCCGGCTCGGCCCCCCGTGATGATCTGGCTCATGCGCTGACCCACGGAACGCCCAGTCAAATCCAGCAACTGATTGCCGGCATGGATCCGACGTCGGGAAGTGCTCTGTCAAATGCTTTGCGCGACCTGCAGGACAACGCTTTTGACAGCGCCATGATGGTGACGGCGATTGCGGCGCTGATCGGCGTGACGCTGGGGTTGATGTTGCTGCGCGGCCCTGTGCCCCCGGTGCACAGCGCGGCGGATCTGACACGCGCGAAGAATTCCTGAGGGATTGATCCTGACGCTTTTCTTGTCAGGGCGGTGTCAGAGGTTTCGGGTAAAACGAAAAAGGCCGCCCAGAGGGGCGGCCTTTCGCATTCGAAACGGGTCAGGCTTAGAAGCCCAGACCTTCGTATTTCTTTTTGAACTTCGACACACGGCCACCGGCGTCCATCAGACGCGCGCCGCCACCCGTCCATGCGGGGTGCACGGAGGGGTCGATTTCCAGAGCCAGCTGATCGCCTTCGGAGCCCCAGGTGGATTTCATCTGAACTATGGTGCCATCGGTCATTTTGACGTCGATGACGTGATAATCGGGATGGATGTCTTTTTTCATCTTTCCGTTCCTTACGCTTCGGCGCCAGCTTTGGGCTTGTAGTTGGTGACCTCTGCGATACGTGCGGATTTACCGCGACGAGTGCGCAGATAATACAGTTTGGCGCGACGAACGCGGCCACGGCGGACAACGGTGATGCTGTCGATATTGGTTGAATACAGCGGGAACACACGCTCCACGCCTTCACCAAAGGAAATCTTACGCACGGTGAACGCACCGGCGATGGTGTTGCCACCTTTACGGGCGATGCAGACGCCTTCGTAGTTCTGAACACGGGTGCGCGACCCTTCGGTCACTTTAAAGCCGACACGAATGGTGTCACCGGCTTTGAAATCAGGGATGTCTTTCCCCAGGGCGGCAATCTGTTCCGCCTCAAGCTGTGCGATCAGGTCCATCGCAGGTTCTCCTATCTGCTCGTGGTTGGTCCACGAAGTTTGGGCACGGCCTGAGAGCTCTTGGTCTTCACCGGGTCCTGCGTACAGCCCGCCAGAGGTCAGATCGAATGTTCACTTGGTCTCTGGCCTGCCCGCCGCGCCGTGGCTGAAGAAAGCCGGGCGTCACGACATGATGCAAACCAAAACACCGGAGTCGCGAAGTTGCGGCACCGGATTGCGGTCATTTACGGGCATCGGGGGCAGGGATCAAGCCTAAATCGCCATGCAAGGCGGGGAAAACGGTGGGTTTCCGCCGCACGCAAACAGAACCATTGCCTTGCGGGGCTGATTAGGCAAACTGGACGTAATTATAAGAGCAGTCATTTGATACAGGATTAGATCATGCGCACCGCATTGATGCTCGCCGTCATGGCCTTTGCGACCCTGTCCTGCGGTCGCAGCAGCCCGCCGCCGCAACTGGTCGAGGCCCAGTCGTTTCCAGATGCTACGCCGCCCTCTGTGATCTTCCCAGCCTTTGCAGATGCAGACCCCCACGAATGGGAAGGGAGACATCCGGGGCATTACCCGGTGCACGGGCTGGACGTATCGCGCTGGCAAGGAGCGATAGACTGGCGCACCGCCAAGCAGTCCGGCGTTAGTTTCGTCTTTATCAAAGCGACCGAAGGGGGCGATGTCGCCGACCCCATGTTTGCCAGCCATCGGCAAGGTGCGCAGGCTGCGGGCGTGCCGTGGGGGGCATATCATTACTACTATTTCTGCCGGTCGGCGCGGGAACAGGCCCGCTGGTTCATCCAGAACGTACCCAAGGGATCGGATCTGCCACATGTGCTGGACATGGAGTGGACCCCGCATTCTAAGACCTGCACCTTGCGCCCCGATGGTGCGACGGTCCGGGCCGAGGCTCAACAGTTCCTGGATATCCTCGAACGCCACTATGGGCGCCGTCCGATCGTCTATACGACGGTGGATTTCTATGGTGATACGAATATCGGGCGGCTGCCCAAGACTGAGTTCTGGTTGCGTTCGGTCGCCGGTCATCCGCGAAATGTGTATCCCAAAGCGGTGTGGCGGCTCTGGCAATACACCGGCACCGGGCTGGTGCCCGGTGTTCAGGGGAGGGTTGATATCAATGTCTTCAACGGGCCACCGGAAATCTGGGCGCGCTGGAAATCTGGTAGCCCTTAGACTTTGGGCACCCCATAGGTTTCGATGGTGTCGCCCACGACGAAGTGATCAAGCCTGCATTCGCGCTTTTCCCCCCGAATAATTCTGCAACCGGGACCGCTCAGCTGCGGGGCTCATGTCACACGGGGGATGTCAGTCAGACGTCTCTTCCCGTTCACTCAGATAGGCCTCCCACAGATCGGGTCGCCGTTCGCGGGTGATCTGTTCGGACATATCGTGACGCCATTCGGCGATGCGACCATGATGGCCTGACATCAAAATCTCGGGGATTGGGCGGCCTTTCCATTCGGCCGGGCGGGTGTACTGGGGGTGCTCCAGCAGGCCCGACGAAAAACTCTCTTCTTCGGCCGAGGCCTGATTGCCCAGAACGCCGGGGATCAGACGCACCGTGGCGTCGATCAGCGCTTGCGCGGCAATCTCGCCTCCGGTCATCACGAAATCCCCCAGCGAGACCTCTTGGACGCCGTAATGCTCCAGCACCCGCTCATCAACACCTTCAAACCGCCCACATAGCAGGGTCATGCCATCACAGCGCGCGAGGTTCTGCATCATGCGCTGGTCCATGCGGCGACCGCGCGGGCTAAGGTAGATCAGAGGCCAGTTTCCTTGCGCCTCGGTCATCGTGTGCTCGATTGCTTCGCCCAATACATCAGAGCGCAACACCATCCCCGCTCCGCCGCCGGCCGGGGTGTCGTCCACATTGCGATGCTTGCCGACACCGAACTGACGCAGGTCAACGGTTTCCAGCTGCCACAACCCTTCTTGCAGGGCTTTTCCAGTCAGGCTTTCGCCAAGAACTCCGGGAAAGGCCGACGGAAACAAGGTGATGATCTTGGCCTTCCACACCCCATGCAAATCGGGCGTGGGCGTAAGCAGTTCGCGCGGTTTCAGCGTAGGACGGATCGCCTTGCGACCATGAGATTTCGGGGACGTATCAGTCATGATGTACCAATCAGGTCTGTCTGCGCGCGTTCAATCACGGCAGTCTTTTGCGCAACCAGAGCCGCTTCTTCCAGGCGCGAACGGTTCAGTTCCAGCAACTCGGACAGGACGTCTTCGGGGAGCCGGGTATTGACCTGAGTCGGAGGCACCAGAAGGTTGGCCTTTTCACGCGACAGGTCCATAAATTCGGCAAAGGGGTCGCCAGGTCCAAGCCGTCGCAGTTGCAAATCTTCCAGCCATTCAGTCGTAACAGAGACGGAAGGCAGCTTTTCCTTGATGCGGCTGACGGTGTCTTGCAGCGGGGGCAGGTGGTCCAGGTTGTCGCGAAAGGTTTCAAAGTCAAAAACCTGTCGCATCCGTTCCAGATCATGTGCCCACAGGCTGCGCAACCAGCCTCCGCGCTGGCGCAGAGACAGGTATATCGTGATCTCAACCTCTTGCCCTGAAAATCGCTGGCGAATTGAATCCACCAGACAGGCAGCCAGATCGGGGGCCGCAGCATAGCCTTGGTCGATATTGCGGCTGGGCCTGAGGCCGGCGAAGTTTTCTTCGCTCAGGATCAGTCCCCGCTTGTCGCCGAAATCCAGGCTGTCCAGAAATTCGCGCAGCTGACTGCCAAACTCGGAGAGGGTTCCCACTGTTCCATAGACGGAATGGTTGGTGGCCGCGCGGGACAGGCCGGAATTGCGGGTGCGATACGGTAGGACCAGCGCAAAATGCGGCCAAATCAGCTTGCGATTTTCATAGAGGAAGGATTGCGCTGCTGTTGTGCCAGTTTTGTGCAGGCCCAGATGCAGCAGGACCCGACGCATCAGATCAGCCCTTCGGGCGGGTCGGCGACGATGCGGCCCTGTTCCAGATCAACTGTAGGAACCGACTCGAGTGTGAACGGTAGCAAAACAGTGGAATTCAGGCCCGGCCCGTGCAATTCCAACAGGTCCGCCGCACCGTGGTTCTGGACAGATTTAACCTGACCCAGCAACGCGCCCCCTGTGTCATAGACCGCAAGCCCGATTAGATCTGTGTGGTAGAACTCGTCATCAGGTAGCGAAGGCAACTGATCGCGCCGCGCAAACAGGCGCAGCCCCTTCAGGTCATCTGCCTGTTCCTTGGTTTCAACTCCGCCCAATCTGGCGGCAAAGCCATTCTTGATCGGACGAGTCAGGACCAGCGGATAGCGTTTCGCGCCCTGTTCATCCGTCAGCGGCGAATAGGCTTCGATATCCTCAGGGATCGCGCAATAGCTTTTCAGGCGCACTTCGCCGCGCACCCCGTATGAGCCCGCAACACTTCCTACGCAGATCAGGTCATTCATTTGGTCCATCCACCGTCACACATAGCCCGTCTTGCCATAACCCGCGTGCCTCACACGCTTCGCGCTGGTTCGAGCGTTCGAAAAACACGCCCACAATAAAGGCGATCATCAACAGGATAGGAAGCCGTAATAGTCCGAACATACGTCTATCGTACCTCCACAAGCAGGTTGTCGTCGCGGAATTCCCAGCCAGATTGCTGCAACTCGGGGGTTTCCGAGTGCTCTTCGGGCCATCCGACACAGAAGTAACCGATCAACCGCCAGCTATCCGACACATTCAGATCACGCGCCATTCGTTCGGGGTCCAGAATAGACACCCATCCCAACCCCATCCCTTCGGTCCGCAAGGCAAGCCAGAACAGGGTGACTGCCGAGACCACGGAATAGCGCCGCATCTCGGGCATCGAACCTGCACCCAAACCGCGCCCCTTGTCGGTGGAATCGTCGCAGAACACGGCCAGCTGCACCGGTGCTTCCTGCATTCCCGTCAGTTTCAGCTGACTGTAGAGCCGCGCATTGTCGCCCGAGTATCCCTTTAGGGCCTGGGCATTCGCCGCCTGAAAGTTCTTAAGCGCAGCCTCACGCGCGGCGGTACTTTCGACTCGGACCACACGCCAAGGCTCGCTGAGCCCAACAGAAGGCGCCAGTCGAAATGCGTCGAGGCAGCGCGTCAGCACTGCCTCGTCCACAGCATCGTCGCGAAACCGGCGCACATCGCGCCGGAGCCGCAACAACAGATCGAACTGCGCGCGAAAATCGTCGGTAAAGGTCTGATCCCGCACGCGCCGCCCTGCTTACTCTTCTGCTGCTGCTTCTTCAGCAGGCGCAGCAGCAGCTTCGGCAGCTTCAGCGGCCTTTGAAGCTTTTTCTTCCGCGCGCTCCTGAGCTTTCTTGCCCGGGGTACCCTTGTTGGGGTTGCTACGCTCAGCTTTTTCCTTGGCGCCGGCTGCTTCCAGCATGCGGGCGATCCGGTCGGTGGGCTGGGCGCCCTGGTCCAGCCAGTACTGGATGCGCTCCATGTCCATTTTAACGCGCTCTTCGTTGTCTTTCGGCAGCAGCGGGTTGTAGGTGCCCAGCTTTTCGATGAAACGGCCGTCGCGCGGCATGCGGCTGTCGGCAGCCACGATGCGGTAGAAGGGACGCTTTTTCGAGCCGCCGCGGGCGAGACGAATTTTCATTGCCATGGTGGTATCTCCTTTAGATGGCGTGTGCCGGGAACGGCCCGGTCAATTCTGGTGTTTCTTATGGTGTCGGATGACTTCCTGAATGATGAAATTCAGAAAAGCCTTGGCGAAATCGGGGTCAAGATCGGCCTCTTTCGCCAGGTCTTCTAACCGTGCGATCTGCGCAGCTTCGCGCGTGGGATCGGACGGGGGAAGGTCGTGTGCCGCTTTCAGTTTGCCAACGGCTTGTGTGTGCTTGAACCGCTCGCCCAGTGTGTAAACCAGAATCGCGTCCAAGCGATCGATGCTTTCGCGGTGGTCCTTGAGCAACGCGGCAGCCTGAGTCACGGGATTGGTCATTGGCCGGTCCTTTCGGTGGTCAAAGCAGGTTCGGATAAATCGAGCGTGGGATGGCGCCAGACCTGGCAGGGCTTGCCCATCACTTCGCCTTCGCGCTCGAAGCTGGCCCCCATACGCTCGGCCAAGGCACGAGAGCGCGTGTTTTCATGCGCGATATAGCTGATGACGCCATTCAAACCCTGTTGGCGCGCAGCATAGTCGCGAGCTGCAAGGGCTGCCTCGAAAGCCAGACCTTTGCCTTCCGCCCCGTCCATCAGGGTCCAGCCGAGTTCGGGTTCGTCCCAGCCAGGTACATCAATGATGCCAACCGCGCCAACAAAGCGACCGCTGGAATTCTCGGTCAGATGCCAAAGGCCGTAGCCTTTCAGCGCCCAGTGACCCAGACGCGTTGCCAGAGAGCTCCAGCTGCCCACCTGATCCCGCGGACCGCCAACCATATGGCTGCGCTCGGATGCATAGAAGGCAGTCAACTCAGGCAAGTCATCCGCATGCGGGGCCCGCAGAACAAGGCGTTCAGTTTCGATGATCGGGATGGAGAACGTCGTCATGCGTATGCCTCCACTCCACCGTTCTCAAGGTCTGATGGAGCCGGATGCCGCCAAACCTGCATCTCGCCATAGGCCGGGTGTTTATAGATGCTGTCAAACCGCGCACCCAATCGATCGGCCACGGCTCTGCTCGCCAGATTGTCGGGGTCGATCAGAGAAATAGCAGTATCCCAGCCCAGTACGTCATAGGCATATGTCCGTGCTGCGAGCGCCGCCTCGGTCGCGTATCCTTTGCCTGTTGCGCTGCTCATCAGTGTCCAGCCGATTTCCGGCTCAGGCCAGCTATGCGGAAACCACAGCCCTACATGGCCGATGTATTTGCCGGCGCCTTTTTCCTCTACCGCCCAATACCCATAGCCGCGAAGGGTCCAGTGACCCAGCAGTAGGGCAAGTGTCCGCCATGTCTCATCCGCACGTTTGGGACCGCCGACGAATTTCGATGCGTCGCTGGCAAAGAATGCTTCCAGCGCGCTGAAATCGTCCTCGCACGGGGCGCGCAGGATCAGGCGTTCGGTTTCAAGCCGGGGGATATGAGGTGCAGCGGCGGTCATTTACTTCTTTTTGCCAAATCCGCTGAGGCCCGGAGGCAGGGCCATGCCTCCGCCCATTCCGGGCATCTTGCCACCCATCGCTTTGGCCGCCTGCTCCAGCGCCTTGGGGTCCATGCCTGCCGCCATGTCTTCTGGCGAGGGGCCGCCTTTGCCAAACATGCCCTTCATGGCCTGTTTCAGCATCTTGCCTTTGCCCATCTTGCCCATCTTCTTCATCATGTCCGACATCTGCCGGTGCATCTTGAGCAGCTTGTTGAGGTCGCTGACCTCCATACCCGAACCCGCCGCGATACGTTTCTTGCGGCTGGCTTGCAGCAGTTGCGGGTTGGCGCGTTCACGCTTGGTCATGGATTGGATCAAGGCGATCTGGCGCTTGAGCACCTTATCATCCATGCCCGATTCTTCGACCTGTTTGGCCATCTTGCCCATGCCGGGCATCATGCCCATCATGCCTTGCATGCCGCCCATCTGGATCATCTGTTCCAGCTGCATCTTCAGGTCGTTCATGTTGAACTGACCTTTGACCATGCGCTTCATCATGCGCTCGGTCTGTTCGATCTCCATTGTTTCCTGGGCCTTTTCGACCAAGGCAACGATGTCGCCCATTCCCAGAATACGTCCTGCAATCCGGTCCGGCTCGAACGTCTCAAGCGCGTCCATCTTTTCGCCCAAGCCCACAAAGCGGATCGGTTTGCCGGTGACCGCGCGCATCGACAGCGCCGCACCGCCGCGCCCATCGCCATCCATACGGGTCAGAACCACGCCCGAGATACCGACCTTGGCTTCGAATTCCTCGGCGACCTCAACGGCGACCTGACCGGTCAGACCGTCGACGACCAGCAGGGTTTCGCGCGGGTCGACCGCGTTGCGAACCTGCTCGACCTCGTTCATCAGCACTTCGTCGATGTGCAGACGGCCCGCAGTGTCGAGCATATAGACGTCATAACCACCCAGCGTCGCTTGCTGCTTGGCGCGTTTGGCGATGTCGACGGGCTTCTGTCCGGGAACAATCGGCAGCGTATCGACGCCGATCTGTGTGCCCAGAACGGCCAGCTGATCCATCGCCGCCGGGCGATAAACATCCAGCGAGGCCATCAGGACCTTCTTGCCCTCTTTCTCTTTCAGGCGTTTGGCCAGCTTACCGGTGGTTGTCGTCTTACCCGAACCCTGCAAACCGACCATCAGGATCGGGGCAGGCGGGTTGTCGATCTTGAGCGCACCGGGGTCTTGCTCACCGCGCAGCACGTCAACCAGCGTGTCATGCACGATCTTGACGACCTGCTGGCCGGGGGTGATCGACTTGGTCACCGCTTGTCCGGTGGCTTGGTCCTGCACCTTCTTTACGAACTCACGCGCGACCGGCAGCGAGACGTCAGCCTCAAGCAAGGCAACCCGTACTTCGCGCAGGGCGGTCTTGACGTCCTCTTCAGACAGCGCACCCTGTTTGGTCAGCCGGTCAAAGACGCCAGAGAGGCGTTCGGATAGATTTTCAAACATGCCTGCGGCCTCCTTAGCCGGTTATCTGGTGGCGCTTCTCAGATAAGAAACACCGGTTAAATACACAATTGCCCCCACGGGCGAAACTCGCTGGTGGGGGGCGATCCCTGAACGACTCAAGGGACCGGAAGATCAGACGCTTCCGGATGTTGGGCAGGGATTTAAGCTGAACGGCTAGCGGTGTCAACCTTGCGCACAGGAAGCCAGTTATTGACCGCATCAACCAGCCGATGCGCGCCACGACCGTTCGAGAACGCTTCGACGATGGGATGACGTCCCGCGCTCATCCCCTTGTCCAATATTAGCACAGGGCGATAGAGGGTGGATGACCCCTTGTCGCTTCTAGATATCGTGCTTTCAATCTCCGCATGGGATAGGTTTGAAAGCACATGCTCGACAGTCTCATAGCCAAAAACGGACTGCCTGCGGATCATAATGCGGTCTTCCTTTCGGTCCAGGATGACCTGAACACGACGGACAAATGCGCAGAATGCTCCAAAACCCATTCCACCGCCGAACAGTGCAAAGAAGATGCCGAACAAGATGCCCTCACCGCCTTCGCTGGCCAAGAACAGGCCTGCGCCGACAAATGCCAGAATGAAGAAGACCAGCATGATGCCGATAAACCAAGGGGTATCGGAAAGGATCAACTGGTTAGAGGAATTGCGCGTCACTTTCATGGCGGCACGCTAGCACCCGTTTTGCGGTTTGTCTCGGCTTGAAATCGTACCCGTGTTGGGCGATGAGCGAGGCAGACAGGAGGTTCCCATGGACGCATCATCCGCTTTTCAAGACACATTGCCGCTCAGTTCCGATGGGCTGTTGGCGCAGCTGGGTGCGTGGGGCCTGACCTATAGGCTGCATACCCACATCCCGCTGCGCACGGTTGAGGATGCGAAAGGCGTCGAAGATCAGTTTCTTGTGCCGGGTGAGCGTACCCTGCGCCTCAAGAACCTCTATCTGCGCGATAAGAAAAAGCGGAACTATCTGGTGACGCTGGAACAGAGCCGCGACATCGACCTCAAGGCGCTGGGCGCCGAGCTGGGTGTCGGCAGCCTGTCCTTTGGCTCGGCGGATCGGCTGTTGCAAAACCTCGGCATCCGCCCTGGGGCTGTCAGCCCGCTGGCGATGATCAACGGGGTGCAGAATGATGTACGCTTTTACATGGATGCTGCCGCACAACAGACCGATGTGATCAACATGCATCCCTTGGTCAACGACCGCACAGTTGCCATATCGCGCGCTGATTTGATGGCCTTCTTCGATCGGATTACATGCGCGGTGAACTGGCTGCCCTGATCAGGGCACTAACGCCTCCTCCAGGGCCGCGGCCACATGTGCAGCGGACGGGTTGATGAACAGATGCCCGTCAGCCTCGAACACAGGGTCGTCCAGATGATCGGGAAAGGCCAGCGGCAGTTCCGTGCAGGCCAGAAGGATTGCGATTCCGGGTTCGGCATGCCGGTTACAAAAGGCCAGCAGGCGCACACGGGCGCTTTCTGACGCGCCGCCGTAGAAATCACCGTCGATCATCGCTTGCATCTTTGCAATTTCGCTTTCGGGCAGGCGGGCGTTTGCGCTGATGCCAATCTCGCCCAGTTTGTTGGCATAGTGCGTCGCCTGCATCGTTACCGTGGTGCCCAGAACCAGCGCGCGCGTGGCCTCTGTCGAGGCCGTAACCTCGGCGGTTGCATCGAAGATGCTGAGAATGGGCATCGTAACGCCCTGTCGGATTGCATGCAGCCGCGCGTGGGGTGTGTTCGAGGCGATAATCCCAAAGTCACAGCCAGCGGCTTCAAGAGTTAACAAAGCTTCCCGAAATACAGCATCAAATCCGGTCCAACTGGCCTCATCGCCCGCGACGCCGCGTAGGGCGCGGGTTTTAGCCTGGGTCACGGACTCGATGGTCATGGGTGGGATGGGCAGAGGGGATCCATGTCCGCGCTGGGCGAAAAACCGCCCCGCGCCTTCGGCAATCGCCCGGTAATAATCAACGGTCGAGGCCCAGCCCACGCCGCCCAGAATGCCGATCTTTTTCATTGCGTGCGTCCAGTCTGCCCATTTGGTATCCAGGACAGACTGGACGTTTTCTGAGGTGAAGGTCAATCAGGCTGCCAGTTGCGAAACCGCATTTCGTGCATTGCTGAGAGAACCTTCGGCATCCAGCGCCAACTGGTCGGCGGCGACGATTTCGACGTCATGGATACCGATAAAGCCAAGTACATGCTTGGCATAGGTGGTGGCAAAATCGACATCAGACCCGACAGCTGTGCCACCCGACGCCACGGCTAAAACCGCGCGCTTTCCATCCAACAGGCCTTTTGGACCGCTTTCGGAATACGAAAAAGTCACTCCGACGCGGGCAATCAGGTCGATCCAGGCTTTGAACGCCGCGGGCACCGAGAAATTGTAGATCGGCAGGCCTATGACAAGCGTATCGGCCTGCTGCAGTTCAGTTACCAGCTCGTCAGACAGGGATAACTGGTCCTGTTGCATGGCACTGCGCTGATCGGCAGGGGTGAAATTTGCGCTGACCCAGGCTTCGGTCAGCAGCGGTAGAGGTGTGGCAAGGTCACGGCGAATTATGCGGTCAGCGCCCAAGTGATTGACGATGCGTGCCGACAGGTCACGAGTGGTCGAGCCTTCGCGGCGGGCCGATGCGTCGATATGCAGGATAGTTTTGGTCATGGTTCAATTTCCTTTGGTGTGCAGGATGTGTCTTGGCCCGATATGAGCGTTGCGCGAGCGAACAAAACTCTGGTAAGTCAACAGGGTCTGTTAGAATTTGCACAATGGAAAACCGCAGTGGACAACTGGGACGAGGTAAGAACCGCCTATCAGGTGGCGCGTATGGGAACGGTCAGTGGCGCGGCCGAGGTCCTGGGTGTGCATCATGCCACCGTCATTCGCCACATTGATGCAATTGAGGCCCGGCTGGCGGTCAAGCTGTTCCAGCGCCATGCGCGCGGCTATACCCCGACCGAAGCCGGAGAGGACCTGTTGCGTGTGGCACAGGCGACTGAGGATCAGTTCAATCAACTGATCGGCCGTATGAAGGGTCGGGGTGATGACGTGTCGGGCGAGTTGGTCGTGACGTCTCTGTCCTCTCTGGCATCTCTGGTGGTGCCGGTTCTTGCCGAGTTTCAGCGACGGCACCCGGAACTGATCGTCCGGTATCTGACCGGTGATCGGCTGTTTCGTCTGGAATATGGCGAAGCGCACGTGGCGATCCGTGCCGGGTCAGCGCCTGATCAGCCCGACAACGTGGTTCAGTCCTTTATGAAGCAAGAGGTCGGGTTATACGCCAGCACCGATTATGTCGCGCTGCACGGCAAGCCTGGCAGCCTGGATGACTTTGCGGATCATTCTTTCATCAGTACCGATGACGAAAACAGCCGAGCGCCGTTTTCCCGCTGGTTGCGCCAGACCGTGCCAGCCGAGCGCATCACCTTCCGTTGTACCAACAACTTCTGTATCCGCGAGGCGGTCCTGTCCGGCGCGGGTATCGGTTTCATGCCACGTTGGTCAGCTGCAGGAGATCCGAATCTGGTCGAAGTGATCGACCCGATGCCGGAGTGGTTTGGTGATCTGTGGCTTGTTACCCATGTGGATCTGCATCGCACGACCAAGGTGCAGGCCTTTCTGACCTATCTGAAAGAGCAATCCAAGAGCTGGGCAAAATGAGTCAACAGGCGCGTGGCCATCTGGCCATGCTGATTTTTTCGGCCCTGGTTGCAGGGAGTTTCTCGCTGGGGTCACTGATCGCCAATCAGATCGCGCCCGAAGCCATTACCGCGGCCCGGTTTGGCATCGCATCCGTGGTGATTGGGGGTGCCGCCCTTATGACCACCGGCCTGCCGCGCAGCGCGGCACAAGCCTCGTGGCGCTATTTGGTTCTGGGCGGAGTATTCGCGGCCTATTTCGTGTTGATGTTCTACGGGTTGAAGACTGCACCGCCTGTCAACGCGGCAGCGGTCTTTACGCTGACTCCGGTTATGGCCGCATTCGCCGGTTGGATCTTGTTGCGCCAGATCACCACACCAAGGATGGCGCTTGCACTGACCCTTGGGGCAGTCGGGGCGCTGTGGGTGATCTTTCGCGCCGATTGGCAAGCCGTGCGCGCGTTCGATATCGGGCAGGGGGAAATCATCTATTTCTGGGGCTGTGTCGCGCATGCTTTGTATACTCCCCTTGTACGCAAGCTGAACCGTGGAGAGCCTGCAGTGGTGTTTACCTTTGGTACGCTTCTGGCGGGATGCCTGATGCTGACGATCTACGGCTGGTCCGAGATCCGTGCCACCGACTGGGCGAACCTGCCAGCGATAGTCTGGGTGGGTTTGATTTATGTTTCGGTCTTTGCAACCGCGGCCAGTTTCGTGCTGGTTCAGTATTCAACGCTGCGCCTGCCATCGGCAAAGGTGATGGCTTATACTTATCTGGTTCCCAGTTGGGTCATTCTGTGGGAAATCTCTCTGGGGCAGCAGGCGGTTGGCCCTGTCGTCTATTTTGGTGCCGGTCTGACGATCCTGGCCCTGGTTTTGCTACTGAAATCCGAGGAGGGCAAACCCGCGCGTCCTTTGCCGCAAGCTGATTGAACTTGTGAAACGACCAAATTGTGTCAGGCTTAGCCCTAGACCAGAATATGAAACGTCCAAGGGGACGACATGAAACCAGTTCTTTCCATAATGATATTGGTGGCTTGCGGCGCCTGTGCCGGGTCATCTGAAACGGATTTACAAGCCAGTTGCGAGGCGCTGGTCGCAGCCGAAACTGGAACGCGGCCCGGGGATGTTCGGGCAATGTCCACCGATACCGAACCGGGCGGGTCGGTCACGACGGTTTCCGTTACCGGGGCCCAGGCCCCGTGGTTGTGTCGGGCGGACCCTTCGGGGGTCGTGACCGGTGTTGAATACAGTCAGGAAGGCTAGCCCGTTTCAATGTTTGACCAAGCGGGCGACGGTGTTGAGGCAGATCAAGGCCTGGCACCCTCTGGTTTCTCTATGCTTCAGGCCAAGGAGGAACGTCCCATGTACAGTCATATCATGATCCCGGTTGATCTTCATCTGCCACCCGAGGTGCGCAAGGCCGCCAAAGTTGCAGCAGCTATAGCCGAATGGCAGGGGGCCAAGATTACTTTGGTCAGTGTCACCGGCACCCAACCGGGTGACCCTGTTCAGTCAGATGCTGCGATTGACAAGAACCTACGTGATTTTGCTAAACAGCTGGCTGAAAGCAGCGGGACCGAAGTTGCGTATCGCAATATCCATTCGGTTGATGTCGCCGCCGAAGTTGACGGTGACCTGACACGGACTGCCGAAGAAATCGAAGCTGACCTTATCGTCGTCGGCACCCATGCGCCGCGTATTACCGACTATATATTCTCGAGCCATGCGGGGTATCTGGCGAAACATGCCAGTGTCTCTGTTTTTGTAGTCAGGTAGGCGGATCATTCCTCGGCTGCGGGCAGTTCAACCTCAAGAAATCGTTCGAACGCGTCCAGATTGACCGGCTCGAACTGCCCGAACCCTTGCATCCAGACGGATGCGGATCGCAGCGCGTCAGGCTCCAGCTTGCACCACTTCACCCGTCCGCGCTTTTCCTGGCTGATCAAACCGGCTCTGGTCAGGATCACCAGGTGTTTTGAAATCGCGGCAAGCGACATCTCGAACGGTTCGGCGACATCCGTCACCGCCATGTCATCCTCCAGCAGCATCGCAAGGATGGCGCGGCGTGTGGGGTCGGCAAGGGCCGCAAAAACGGTATCGAGATCGTTGGACATACTCCTTTCCTAAAGCGCAAGAACCGGTTTGACAATTTTCGGTATGAGGTCACTGTGCCCCGGCATGTGTATCGGGGGTTGGGATGTCACTAAAATACTGGCTGGTGATTTGTATTCTTGGCATCGGCTGGGGCATGTCCTTCATGTTTAATGCCATTTTGCTGCGGGAACTTGGGCCGCTTTCGGTGTCGATGGGACGGGTTGCATTTGGGGCGCTGGGGTGCTGGGTCTATGTGATCGGGGCGCGATTGCCAGTCAATCTGACACTGACACGTGCGTTTGGGTTGTTGGGATTTGGTGCGCTCAGCTATGCCGCGCCCTTTGCCTTCTATGCGCTTGGGCAACAGCATATCGCTTCGGGTGTGGCAGGGATCGTCAATGCAACGACACCGGCCTTTGCCGTCATTGTTTCGCATTTCTGGCCCGGAAGTGAACGTGCCACCCTGTTAAAGTCTCTGGGCGTGGTTTGCGGCTTCACCGGTATCGTTGTGCTGTCCCTGCCTGTACTGGGCGGTGGCGCGTCGTCCGAATTTTGGGCGATCCTTCTGACACTTTGCGCACCGATCTGCTATGCGTTCTCAGTCAACATCGCGCGGGCCTTCCGGGATATGCAGCCTGTGGTTCTGACTGCCCTTGCATTGACGGGTGCTACGCTGGCCATCACGCCCTTGGCGCTTTGGCAAGAAGGACTACCCCATATAACCCGGGCCGAGACTTGGGCCTCGCTGGCGATGATCGGGTTTGTGCTGACATCCGCCGCCTTTATCGCGTTCTACTGGCTGCTGCCCAAAGTTGGCCCGACCAATATCTCGACAGTGACATTGATTGCGCCTGTTTCAGCGCTGGTGCTTGGAACATGGGTGCTGGGAGAAACCCTGCGGCCCGAGCATCTGCTGGGAATGGCAGCGATCTTCGCCGGTCTGCTGCTGATCGACGGGCGCGTGATCAGACGTATCTGGCAGGGGGTGTCGGGCAAAGATCAACCAAAAGGTTGAATATGCGGATTCCGTACCTTTGTACCCGCTTCCTGTGGTTCGGGCTGATCACGTCTATGCTGACTCGGAAAAAATGTCTTTAAAAACAATAGAGTAAAGTGCGGCAATTCGGGCTGCCAACGCCGTTGACTCTGCGCTCTCCGCCCCTTAGCACCGTGCCCAAGACTGTACGAGGGAAACGCCCGTGACTGATGATGACCAAAAGCAGCGTATGGCGCAGCTTGAGGCTAAGATCACGGCGGCAAAAAAGGCCAAGTCAAAGCCTGAGGCCCGTGCGGACGCCGATTATTCGGGAGGCGAGCTTGCCTGGCGGATGGTCATCGAAATGGTATCCGGTCTGGGGATCGGATTTGGCATCGGATACGGGCTGGACAGCCTGTTCGGGACAATCCCGATCTTCCTGGTGCTGTTCACATTGCTGGGTCTGGTCGCCGGAGTAAAGGTTATGCTCCGCAGCGCACAACAGGCGCAAGAGAAACAGATGGCCGACAAGGCCGACGAAGACGAGAGGGACTGAACGTGGCAACTGAGACCACCGCAGCAGAAGGCAGCAGCCTGGTTTTCCATCCGATGGATCAGTTCATCGTCAAACCGCTTTTTGGCGACGGTGCGATTGCTTGGTACACGCCCACTAACGTCACTCTGTGGCTGTTTTTCGCAATTCTCGCCGTGATCGGCCTGCTGGTGCTCAGCACGTCCAAGCGCGCCATTGTCCCGACGCGCATGCAGTCGGTGGCCGAACTGGCCTATGGCTTTATCTACAAGATGCTTGAAGACATCTGCGGCAAGGATGGCGTCAAATACTTCCCCTATGTCATGACCCTGTTCATGTTCATCGTGACCGCGAACTTCCTGGGTCTGATCCCGACCTCGTTCACAACCACATCGCATTTCGCCGTGACTATCCCACTGGCGTTGGCCGTGTTCCTGACTGTGACCATTCTGGGTTTTGTCAAGAACGGCGCCGGATTCCTGGGCCTGTTCTGGGTCTCCAGCGCGCCGCTGGCGCTGCGCCCGATCCTGGCGATCATCGAGCTGATCTCGTACTTTGTGCGCCCGGTCAGCCACTCTATTCGTCTTGCCGGTAACGTCATGGCAGGCCACGCGGTTATCAAGGTTTTCGCAGGCTTCGCCGCGATTGCCGTGATCTCGCCCGTGTCCGTTCTGGCGATCACCGCAATGTACGGTCTTGAGGTCCTGGTGGCCTTCATCCAGGCCTACGTATTCACCATTCTGACCTGTGTATATCTCAAGGATGCACTGCATCCGTCGCACTAAGGTCCGATACCCAAACATCGAAACTTCCAATTCGTAAGGAGAAACATCATGGAAGGCGATCTCGCACACATCGGCGCAGGCCTGGCAGCAATCGGTTCCGGCGCAGCCGCAATCGGGGTGGGCAACGTAGCAGGCAACTTCCTGGCTGGCGCTCTGCGCAACCCTTCGGCGGCTGCTTCGCAGACCGCAACCCTGTTCATCGGTATCGCATTTGCAGAAGCCCTGGGGATCTTTGCATTCCTAGTTTCGCTGCTGCTGATGTTCGCCGTCTAATCTGCGGAACCTGATCCTTACGCGCAGGTGGGCCCAAGCCATAGCGGCCCACCTGTTGTAAAGACAACGTTCCGACGGAGGACATCATGGCGACAGAACCCGTATACGAAGAGGTGGCTGGCACCTGCGTTGACTCTCATGGGTCGGCGATTGGTATGCCTCAGCTTTGCTTCGATTGGTTCCCCAACCAGATTTTCTGGCTGGTCATCACGCTGGTCGTCATCTTTCTGGTCCTGTCCCGCGTGGCTCTGCCCCGCATCGCGGCAATCCTGGCGGAACGTCAGGGGACCATTACAAATGACCTGGCTGCGGCCGAAGATCTAAAGGCCAAAGCGGTCGAGGCTGAAGAGGCCTATAACAAGGCGCTGGCCGATGCCCGTTCTGAGGCACAGCGTATCGCTGCCGAAGCACGCGCCGAAATCCAGTCTGGTCTGGATGACGCGATTGCCAAGGCAGATGCTGAAATCGCTGCAAAAGCGGCTGAATCGGAAAAGGCTATTGCCGACATCCGTGCAGGTGCGCTGGAAAGCATTCAAATCGTTGCCAAGGATGCGGCAGTAGAACTAGTTACCGCTCTGGGTGGCGAGGCTGATGCCAAAACCATCAACGGTGCGGTTGACGCGCAGACAAAAGGATAAGTGACATGCGGAACACTCTTGCCCTTATCCTGACATTTGCTGCCGCCAGCCCCGCGCTGGCCGCAAGTGGCCCGTTTTTCTCGCTTGGCAACACCGACTTTGTGGTTCTGCTGGGCTTCATCGTTTTCATCGCAGTCCTGTTCTACTTCAAGGTCCCGGGCATGATCGGTGGAGCGCTGGATAAGCGTGCCGAAGGCATCAAGTCCGAACTGGACGAAGCTCGCGCCCTGCATGAAGAAGCGCGTAGCCTGCTTGCCTCGTACGAGCGCAAGCAACGCGAGGTTCAGGGTCAGGCGGATGCCATCGTGGCCGCCGCAAAGGAAGATGCGGTTCTGGCAGCTGAGCAAGCCAAGGTCGATCTGGAGAAATCCATCGCGCGCCGTCTGGCGACCGCGCAGGACCAGATTGCATCGGCTGAAGCGTCGGCTGTCAAGGAAGTCCGCGATCAGGCCATCACCGTTGCTATTTCTGCAGCCAATGCTGTGCTGGCCAAGCAGATGACCGCCACGCAGGCCAACAAGCTGATCGACGCATCCATTGCGGATGTGAACGAAAAGCTTCACTAAGACAATTCCGGCCCGGCAGCACATCTGCCGGGTCCGGACATTGGGCTGCGAACCTCGCACCCCGCTTCCCGATTTGACCGGGGACCGATTGTCTGCGTTACATATTCGGAAACACTCCAACCAATTTTGCGCCCGTGCGACGGCATATGCCGAAACCGGGCTGGATAAGAGCCCTTTATGACCGAATTGCCGACGATCAGTGTCGTTATTCCCAACCTGAACTGCGTCGATTTCATCGAACGGACAATCCTCTCTGTGCTTGAGCAGGAATATCCTAAGCTGGACCTGATCCTGACGGACGGCGGTAGCACCGATGGTTCGATGGAGGTGGTCGAAAAGTACCGCGATGCGTTTTCACATATCATCTCGGGCCCGGATACCGGGCAGGCCAACGCTGTAAACAAAGGCTTTGCAGTGGCCACGGGCGACGTAATGGGTTGGATCAATTCGGACGATGTTCTTATTCCCGGCGGCCTTGCCACGGTAGGATCGCTGTTTGCGTTGAACAAAAACATGAACTGGATGACTGGGCGGGTCACGTGCATTGACGAGGAAGACAATGTCCTGACTGTACGGCGCCCAAAGCCTGTTTCACGGGTAAGACTGCTTGCCGGGGATTATCAGTGGGTTCAGCAGGAATCGACCTATTGGCGGCGTGACCTATGGGATCAGGTCGGGGGCCAACTGAACGAGAACCTCAAGCTTGCCGTCGACGGAGAGTTATGGCTGCGGTTTTCGCGACATACCGATTTGGTGCCCGTGCATGCTCAGGTTGGGGCTTTCCGGTTCCGCAAAGGCCAGCGGTCCGAAGCGGCTGAGGCTTACCATGCGGAAATGCTTCAGGCGATTGAGGTCGAGCGTCAGGCGCAGAGCCGGTCGGATGACCTGATCGGGGCGATATTGGACACGCCGTTGGAATTGCGCTCTCGGACCGAAGCTGAAGGGTTGTTTCCGTCGCTGTCCAGTCAGGACCCGAAGGCAATGAAACGGCCAAATTTGTGGGTTCACAGTCTTAAGCGGCGGCTGAACGGAATTTAACCCTCAAGGCCCTGCTGTTTCTTGCGCCTGCTGGTCCACCACACATAGGCCGCCAGGAGAGTGATTGCGATTTCGATCTTGAAGGTCCAACGGCTTAGAAAAGATAAAATCCAATGAGAATGCGTGGCCTGAACAACCACCAGCGGGTGGGTGAATTCGGAAATTGGCCAAGCCCATGCCACTTCGCCAACGATCGAATCCAAGGTCATATGCACCAGACCCCCGGCGCCGAAGGCTGCAGTAATGAGTCCTGCGCGCGGGAATCTTAGCCTCAGCAGCAGGCCGAGCGCCAGGATGCCGAGCCAAAGCAGAGGGCGGTGTGTGAGGTATTCGTGATGGTGGTGGCTGCGATTGTCTACGAAATAGAACCACAGCAAATCGATATCCGGGGCGATGGAACCAATCATCGCAGCGGCAAACGCAGCTTTATCCAATCCGGGCGTCGCAGTGCGAAAGACCAGATACGCACCAGGTAGGTGCCCAATGAACATCAGTGCTGTCCTGTCTCATGGTCCAGGCGCTGCTGCGCAATGGCTTCGTTCCGCAGGGCTTTCTGGTGGTCTTCCATGCAGATGCGAACAAAGCCCAGATGCTCCTGGACTGCAACGCGCGCCGCCTCAGGGTCGCGAGCCTGCAGCGCTGAATTGATTTCCCGGTGCTGATCCAGAATGGCGTCTCGCGTCGTACGCTGCCGGAACATCATCTGCCGATTGTAGAAGACACCCTGTCGTAGCAGGTCAAACATCGACCGCATCATATGCAGCATGACCACGTTGTGACTGGCCTCAATGATGGCCATGTGGAACTGCGCATCCAGATGGGCCTCTTCCTCGGCCGCATTGCGGGCATGGGCGGCTTCCATCTTGTCAAAGATCGCCTGTACGACCTTCAGGTCGCTTTCCGACCCCAGTCTTGCCGCGCGTTCTGCTGCAAGCCCTTCCATGTCCCGGCGGAAGGACAGATAGTCGAAAACCGCCTCGTCATGGCTGCTGAACAACCGGATCAGAGCCGGTGAAAAAGCCGAGCCTAAGACTTCGGCAACATAGATTCCTGACCCCGCCTTGGCTGTCAGCAAACCCTGATGCTGAAGATCAGAAATCGCTTCGCGCAGTGAGGGGCGTGAAACGCCCAGACGGTCGGCCAGTTCCCGTTCTGCAGGCAAACGTTCTCCCGGGCGCAGAATCCCGCGCAGAATCAGCAACTCGATTTGTTTGACCACCGCAATGGACAGCTTTTCAGTTTGGATCTTTTGGAAGGGCATGGCGGCGCGTTTTCGAAATTGGTCAATTCATATGACCACGTATCCGGGCCTGGTTCAAGCAGGGGGGTGGAGTTGAATTTAGGTCAGCAATATTGACATTATAAAATTTGCACCTAGGGTGGGTCGCAACAGGGCAGGAGGAGGCCAAGGATGACCCAGAATCTGTTTGCAACGCGCGCGTCCCGGATGAAAGCATCGGAAATTCGCGAGTTGTTGAAACTTCTTGATCAGCCGGGAATCATCTCGTTCGCCGGCGGCATCCCAGACCCAAACCTGTTTCCCACCGAGGCCTTTGCCCAAGCTTGTCAGGCCGCTTTGAATGCTGGGCCGCAGGCGCTGCAATATTCAGTCAGCGAGGGCTATGGTCCATTGCGCGAATGGCTTGTGCAGCATATGCGCGAGATCGGCGTCGATTGTAGTGTCGATAACATCCTGATCACCTCGGGATCGCAACAGGCCTTGGATTATCTGGGCAAGCTCTATTTGTCGCCAGGGGATACTGCGTTGATCGGCTGGCCGACCTATCTGGGGGCGATCAACGCCTTTGATGCCTACGAGCCCCGGTTCGACCGTCTTATGCTTAATGGCAATAGAGGTGCCGCCGAATATTCCGAAGCCGCAGGCGAGGGCGCGGTCAAATTCGCTTATCTGTCGCCTGATTTCGCAAATCCAACCGGTGAGACCGTTGACCTACGTGGTCGAGAATACCTGCTGGATCTTGCCGATGATCTGAATATCGCAGTGATTGAGGACGGCGCCTATCAGGCTCTGCGCTATGAAGGAGATGCCATCCCTCCGGTTTTGGCGTTAGAACAGGCGCGAAAAGGGTCGATCGAGTCCTGCCGTACGATCTATTGCGGTAGCTTCTCGAAAACGCTGTCTCCCGGTTTGCGCGTTGGCTGGGTGGTGGCCGCCAAGCCCATTATCTCGCAACTGGTATTGGTCAAGCAAGCGGCGGATTTGCATTCGCCCACGTTGAACCAGATGGCGGTTGAGCAGGTAGCTCGCGCGCATTTTGACAGGCACATCCCGCTTTTGCGCCAGACCTATGGTGCCAGGCGCGATGCTATGCTGGAGGCGCTGCAACAGAACATGCCCGATGGTGTTCAGTGGACGCATCCGCAGGGCGGCATGTTTATCTGGGTGACTCTGCCTACTGGTATGAACGGGGCAGACCTGCTGGCCCGTGCGCTCGACACAGTGAAACTGGCCTTTGTGCCGGGTCGGGCCTTTTTCGCAGATGGTTCGGGCGCCAATACGATCCGGTTGAGTTTCTCGAACTCGGATGAGGATACGATCCGCGAAGGTATTCGCCGCTTGGGAACAGTACTTAGGGCCTGAGCGAAGGAAAGGTTCTGTTAACCAGTTTTGGCAATGATGCGGATATGATCCGGATTTTGTCTTTTCTGATGCTGGCAGCATGTTCGGCCGGGACCCCTCACTTTCGCGATGTTCAGGTGACGCGTATCGCTGTGAATGGCAGCGTATTTGATGTTCGCGTGCGCGGAGATCTGGCCGAAGCCGTTCGGGTTAATTCGCAATACGCTCCGCGTCTTGGCCCGATCCGCGAACGAGCGGCCATGGCGATGGCTCAGGTCTCGGGATGCCCGATACTGGATGTCCTGGGCGACGCGGCCGTGACCGTTGGCGTTTTGGGTTGTGACCGCGCCATGGGCAAGCGGTTGCTGCTGACGGCGGTTTCAGTCCCGAATTACGAATGCATTGATACCGGGCTGTTTCAAGACCTTGGTAACGGCGACGGCTATCAGGTCTTTGAGTGTACAGCCTACTGAATCGCGCTTTTTCTTGCGGATTTAGGCAAGATGTTGTGGATAAGTGGGCCATATATCCCATATCCTGCGCGACTCCGTTGACTCACCCCCAATCCGTTGCGCAGACTTCGAAGGTATAGGAATCACGGGACCCATTGCCTTTGCGCTTTAGCAAACTCAAACTCACCGGCTTCAAAAGCTTTGTTGATCCGACCGATCTGATTATCGCGGATGGGTTGACCGGTGTTGTGGGCCCTAATGGTTGTGGCAAATCCAATCTGCTGGAAGCTCTGCGTTGGGTGATGGGGGAAAACCGACCCAAATCCATGCGCGGTGGCGCGATGGAAGATGTGATTTTCGCCGGGGCCGCCACGCGGCCGGCCCGCAATTTTGCCGAAGTTGTGCTGACCATGGACAACTCCGAGCGGCTCGCGCCCTCGGGTTTCAATGACAGCGACCAGCTTGAGATTGTCCGCCGCATCACCCGAGATGTCGGCAGCGCCTATAAGACCAATGGCAAGGATGTGCGGGCGCGTGATGTGCAGATGTTGTTCGCCGACGCCTCAACGGGTGCGCATTCTCCGGCGCTGGTCGGACAGAACCGCATTGCCGAACTGATTAACGCCAAACCCCGCTCTCGCCGCCGCATTCTGGAAGAGGCGGCCGGAATTTCGGGCCTCTATCAGCGCCGACACGAGGCCGAGTTGAAGCTGAAGGGTACCGAGGCCAACCTGACCCGTGTGGATGACGTGCTGGAACAACTGGGCGGACAGCTGGCGCAGCTGGCCCGTCAGGCGCGTCAGGCCGCCCGCTATCGCGAAATCGGAGAGCAGCTGCGCCAAGCCGAAGGCATGTTGCTCTATCGTCGCTGGAAAGAGGCCGACATGGCCCGCCAGCAGGCCGAGGAAAAGCTGCGCGAACGCCTGACCGAGGCGTCGCGCGCCGAAGCTGAAGCACGCTCTGCCGTCGCCAATCGGGCCGAAATCGAAGAAACCCTGCCGCCCCTGCGCGAGGAAGAGGCCATTGCCGCCGCCGTCCTGCAGCGCCAACAGGTGCAGCGGGATCAGCTGTCGGATAAGGAAACCCGCGCCCGTCAGACGATTGAAACATTGACTAATCGCATTCAGCAGCTTGGTAACGATATCGAGCGCGAGGCCGGGCTGAACCGCGATGCGGGGCAGATGATCGAACGGCTGGAATGGGAAGCTCGTGAATTGGCCAAAGCTGCCGATGGCCACGACGAAAAAGTCGCCGAGGCCGCCGAGGTCGCGCGCGAAGCGGCCGCTGTCCTGCAAGACCGCGAAGACCACTTGTCACAAGAGACTGAGGATATGGCGCGTCTGGTTGCGCGCCACCAGTCCGGCCAGCGATTGGTCGACGACAGCCGCAAAACGCTGGCCAGGTCGGAAGGTGAAGAGGAAAAGGCCCGCGCAGCGGTGGATGAGGCGAAAACAGCCCTGACCCGCGCCGCCGAGGCATTTGAGGCCGCGCAAGAGGGTGAAGAAGAGGCTCGCGAGGCCTCTGAAGCCGCCGAAGAGGCACTGGCCGCCGCTGACGAGTTACGTAATGAAACCCAGGGCCGCGAGGCCGAGGCCCGTGCGAAAAGATCCGAAGCTGAAGGTGAGCTGGGTGCGATCCGCGCCGAAACCACAGCTCTGGCCAAGCTGGTTGAACGGGATACCGCAGAAGGCGGGCAGGTGCTCGACATGCTGCGTGTGGCTCCGGGTTATGAAAAGGCATTGGGCGCTGCGCTTGCGGATGATCTGAGGGCACCCTTGGTCGAGGGCGACGGGCCATCAGGCTGGGTACCGGTTGCTGGCTATGATGCCGATCAATCGCTGCCCAATGGGGCCGAGCCGCTGGCCTTGCATGTATCCGGTCCTGATCGCCTCAGCCGCCGGATCGCGCAGATCGGTTTGGTTGACGCGGATCAGGGCGCACGCTTGCAAGCCTCGCTTAAACCCGGTCAACGGTTGGTTTCGCGTTCGGGCGATCTGTGGCGGTGGGACGGATTCCGTGCCTGGGCCGAGGATGCGCCAAGTGCGGCCGCCCTGCGGCTTGAACAGCTCAACAAACTTGAGGCACTGAAACAGGAACTGGCCCGGACTGAGGCGCAGGCCGACGGTGCCCGCGCCGCGCACGAGACGCTGTCGCAACAACTGGCCGACGTGACCGAGGCTGACCGCCGCGCCCGCGAGGCACGCCGCGCCGCCGATCAGCGCATGGCTGAAACCGCGCGTCTGCTCAGCAGGGCCGAGGCCGATCGCAATCTGGCGCAGGGCAGGCTGGAAACGCTGGCGCTTGCCGTTGATCGCCACAAAGAGGACGCCATGTCCGCCCGTGCCCAGCTGCGCGAGGCCGAGGGCGCCTTGACCGGTCTGGGCAATCTCGACAATGCCCGCGCGCAGGTCGAAGACATCAAACAGACGGTCGAGGCGGCGCGGATCACGATGCTGACTCACCGCTCGTCCCATGACGAGCTGCGCCGCGAGGGCGAGGCCCGTACCCGCCGTACACAAGAGGTCACCAAGGACCTCAGCGGTTGGCGGCACCGCCTGGACAGCGCCGAAAAGCGAATCTCGGAACTGGCCGAGCGCAAGGAAAGTTCCGAGGAAGAGCTATCCGAAGCGATGGCTGCTCCGGGCGAAATCGCCGAGGCGCGTGAAGAGTTGAACGAATTGATCGAAACTGCCGAAGCCCGCCGGGCCGAGGCCGCCGACAAGTTGGCTGCCGCCGAGGCCCGCCAGCGAGAGATTGTGCTGGCTGAGCGCGAAGCGGAACGTTTGGCTTCGGAGGCGCGCGAAAGCCGCGCCGCCGCTGAGGCGCGCTGTGATGCAGCCAAAGAGGCCGTATCGGCAGCGGCCGAGCGTATCGCTGAGGATCAACAGCTAACCCCGAACCAGTTGCTGAACCAGCTGGATGTGAATCCCGACCAGATGCCAGCTGCTGATGCTCTTGAGGCCGAGGTCAACCGCCACAAACGCCAGCGAGATGCGATGGGCGCGGTAAACCTGCGTGCCGAAGAGGACAGCAAAGATGTTCAGGAAGAATTCGACACGCTGAACGGCGAAAAGGCCGATCTCGAAGAGGCGATCAAAGCGCTGCGCAGCGGCATCTCCAGCCTCAACCGCGAAGGACGCGAACGGCTACTGACCGCGTTTGAACAGGTGAATTCGAACTTCGCCATGTTGTTCAAGCATCTCTTTGGTGGTGGCGAGGCCAATCTGGTCATGGTCGAAAGCGACGACCCGCTGGATGCCGGCCTTGAAATCATGTGCCAGCCGCCGGGCAAGAAATTGTCGACGCTCAGCCTGCTTTCGGGCGGTGAACAGACCCTGACCGCGACGGCCCTGATCTTTGGCGTCTTTCTGGCGAACCCGGCTCCGATCTGTGTTCTGGACGAGGTCGATGCGCCGCTGGATGATGCCAACGTGACCCGGTTCTGCGACCTTCTGGACGAGATGTGCCGCCAGACCGACACACGGTTCCTGATCATCACCCACCACGCGGTGACCATGGCGCGGATGGATCGTCTGTTCGGCGTCACCATGCAAGAACAGGGTGTCAGCCAGCTGGTCTCGGTTGATCTGAAGAAAGCCGAACAGATGGTCGCCTGACCTCTCACTGCAACGTTATGAGCGGTTTCGTAAGAATTGGGTTAGTCTGCTGCCATGACCCGTTTCCTGATCATCGCCCTACTGACTGCTACCCCTTTAGGGGCCGCGGAATGGACGACCAAGCCCGATGACGTCCCCCTGACCCAACAAGAGTTGACGGCGCTGGCGGGTCGGACGCTGACCTTTTATGATGACGGGCAGTCGCGATATTCGGCTGGCGGGGCCTATTCCTATACCTATGCCAGCGGAGAATCTGCGTTCGGAACCTATTCCATCGCGGAGGATGGCAGTATCTGCGTCCAATACAGAAACGGGTTCGGTCGATGTGATCTTTATGTCCTGAGTGCTGGACGCCTGATCCTGATCACGGAAAAGGGAGAGCGTTTCCCAGTACGGCCCGAGTGACATTCAAGAAACCGGGGCATCTGTTGAAAATGATCTGAAAATTTGGATCTTTGGTGGTCATTTAATCGTAATATTTCAAAATTAGATGGGGATCAGGGGCGAATTCTCACCCCGCGTTGTTGTAAGTTCCCGTATCAACAACGGATCAAAAGAGGCGGGTCGATGTGCAGATTTCTGGCTTGGGCGGGTGCGAAACGGTTTCTGGACGAACTTGTCATGGACCAGGAACAGTCGCTGGTGCATCAAAGCAGAAACGCCCTGATTGGCAAAACGCCGATCAACGCGGATGGTTTTGGGTTGGCCTGGTATTCCGGGCGCGAAACGCCGTGTTTTTACAAAGACACCAACCCGGCTTGGTCGGATGCCAACCTGAAACAGTTGACCCATCACACGAAATCGCACCTGTTCCTGGCGCATGTACGTGCCTCAACTGGGACCGCCACGTCGCGGAACAACTGCCATCCTTTTGGCTGTAGTAAGTGGAGCTTTATGCATAACGGGCAGGCAGGTGGCCATGACCGTATCCGCCAACAGCTTGACGGGATGATACCGGGCCACCTGTACGATCATCGCCTTGGCGCAACTGAAAGCGAGGCGATTTTTCTGATCGCCCATGGCGAAGGGTTGGACGCCGAACCCATCGCCGCGATGGAGCGTGCGGTGCACCGTGTCGAAGTGCTTGCCCGCGCCAAAGGAAGCCTACCCCATATGCGCTTTGCCGCCTGCTGGTCCGATGGAGATCGCCTGTTTGCTGCGCGCTATGCCTCGGACCGTTTCGCACCCAGCCTGCATTACAGGCCCTGCGATGATGGGATCATTATCGCGTCTGAGCCGCTGGATGCG
The DNA here is from genome assembly GCF_059611265.1 of Ruegeria sp. CDSA241. Taxonomy (NCBI): domain Bacteria; kingdom Pseudomonadati; phylum Pseudomonadota; class Alphaproteobacteria; order Rhodobacterales; family Roseobacteraceae; genus Ruegeria; species Ruegeria sp. CDSA241. Next base: position 46,469 of record NZ_JBXWPF010000017.1, on the reverse strand, counting down.
AAGAATGGCGATTGGGCCGAGATCCCGGCAAATACCGCCATCGAGACACGCGGCGATAGGCTGCAGATGCATGTGTTTGAGCCGAACGGGCGATCTTTGGACGCCGAAGTCGCCTAGATCGCCGTATCGAAGAGCGACTAGAGCCGGTTCAACAACTCAGCCGTTGGCCAGGCATCCGCAGGCAGGCCTAGTCGTGCTTGCTCTGACTGGACAGCCGCGCGGGTCCCTGCGCCCAGAATCCCGTCGATCTTGCCCACATTATGGCCGCGCGCCTGCAGCTTGCTTTGCAGCTGCTTCATCTGTGCACCAGATAAGCCTTGGGCCGCGTTGCCCGCGTCATAGACCTGTGCCCCTTCAAGCCGGGTGCCGAAATAGGCGGCGGTCAGCACATAGACAAAGCTCTGATTCCATTCGAAATACACATCAAAATTTGGATAGGCCAGAAAGGCAGGCCCGTTATGCCCTTGCGGTAGGATCAGCGAGGCGGGCAGGTTGGTGAGGGACCCGTTGCGTGCCTGAACGCCCATCGCCTGCCAGTCAGAAACCGAACGCGGTTTGCCCGGGCCCGATAGCGACCAATCCATCCGTGCGGGTACGGTGACCTCTTGCAGCCAAGGCTGCCCCGGTTGCCAGCCCAGATGCGACAGCATCTTGGCGCCCGACATAAGCGCATCGGGCGCAGAGGTTTTTAGCGAAACCTTGCCGTCACCATCGCCATCGACCCCGTTTTCCAGAATGTCTCGGGGCAGCATCTGCACCATTCCAATCTCGCCAGCCCAGGCACCTGACGTGCGGGCCGGGTAGAAATTTCCCCGGCTGTACAGCTCAATCGCGGCGAACACCTGAGGCCGGAACAATTCTGGACGACGGCAATCATGCGCCAGCGTCACCAGCGCGTTGCGGGTGTTGAAATCCCCCTGAAACGCCCCGTAATCCGTTTCGAACGCCCAAAATGCCAACAGCACCCCGCGCGAGACACCATATTGTTGCTCGATCCGGTCAAACACCGCGTCGTATTTGCGCGACATGGCCTGACCCCGGTCGATCCGGTTTTGTGAAATCAGGTGTCGCGAAAAATCAATGAACGGTTTCTGGAACACGCCCTGTGCCCGGTCGGCTTTCAATACCGCGTTGTCTTGTTGCACACCTTTGAAGAAGGCATTGACGGTGGATTTGTCAAAGCCTTGCTGAACGGCCTCGGCCTTCAACCCCTTCACGAAGGAATTGAAACCCCCGCCACATTGGGCAAACGCAGGTGAAGCAAACAAGGCGGCGGCAACAAGGCCGGAAAGAAAACGCATGGACAGGTCCGTCAGATTATGAAGCTGACCCCAACCCACACTGACACGAGGCCAAGCGCAAGCCCCCATATCCTCCAAAGCATGTCGCATGCGCGGAAAACCTCTGGCGCGCCGATGTCGCGCGGGGCCTCGCCGTTGACCCAAGCCAGATCCCTGAGCTGCCCGTCATAGCTGCGCGGCCCGGCAAGGGCCACGCTCAGCGCGCGTGCCATTGCCGCCTCGGGCCAGCCAGCGTTGGGAGAGATATGGCGGCGCGCATCGCCCACCATCTGCTCCCATTTCGCCCATTGGTTTGACAAGATGACGATCAATAGAAAGGTCAGTCGTGCCGGGACCAGGTTCAGGACATCGTCCAACCGCGCAGCTGCCCATCCGAAATCGCGGTATTTATCCGTGCGATAGCCGACCATGCTGTCGGCAGTATTGATCGCCTTGTAAACCAGAAGCCCTGGCAGGCCACCCACCAGAAACCAGAAGGCCGGCGCGATGACTCCGTCGCTGAGGTTTTCAGCCGCGCTCTCGATCGCGGATCGGGCGACCTGTGCTTCGGTCATGTCCTTGGTGTCGCGTGACACGATCATGGCGACCTTCGCGCGCCCATCGACCAGCGAGGTCTGCAAACCCTCGCCAACAGCGCGAACATGTTCCACCAGCGATTTTTGTGCCAACAGCACAGCGCAGATGATGGTGCCGATGATCGGGCCAAGCAAAGACAGAAGCCCCCCAAGCCCAGCGGCACCTGCGACCAGCAGCGCGGCAACAGCTATGCCCTTAAGGCGACGGTACGAGTCATGGTTCAGGCGGTCGTCAAGCCACTCGATGAGTTTACCAATCATAACGGCGGGGTGCCGGATGCGCGACCACAGCCAATCCGGCTCGCCCAGTGCCGCATCCAGACACATGGCGCAGACCAAGATAAAGGCGGTACTCACAGGGCCGCCTCAAGCCGCGCCCAGCCATCTGCCGGTGGCAGGCCAAGGCGCAGATAGGTTTGCGAATAGGGGAATACACGAGTCCAGATATGTGCGCGGGCCAGACGGTCTTGCCAGGCACTGGCGTCGTCGACCTGATAGAGCCGGAACAGGCTGGTGCCGCCGATCAGCTGCGCGCCTTTCTGCGTTACCATCCGATCCATCCGGGCGGCATCGGCCGCCAAAAGCAGGCGGGTCTCGTCAGCCCAGGCCGTGTCGCGCAGCGCTTGCTCTCCGATCCGCAAGGCGGGACCTGAGACCGCCCAAGGCCCGGTCAGATCGTTCAAACGTGCGATCAGATCAGAGCGTGCGATGGCAAATCCCAGCCGTAGCCCCGCCAGCCCCCAAAACTTGCCAAAGCTTTTCAGCACGATAACTCCGGGCCGGTCGGCAAGATGGATCAGCGAGGCATCGGGCGTGACGTCGCAAAAGCTCTCGTCGATAATCGTCAGGGGGGCATCCACATCGCCCACGCTCCAGATGCGCCCATCTGGGTTGTTGGGGTGCACGATCACGCGTGCCTCAACTGGGCCGGAGTTCTGTAGTGTCCAGCCCTGCGCGGCAAAGGCGGCGGCATGTTCGTTATAGGTCGGAGTGGTAATCTGAACTCGGCCGGTTGCAGCCAGCGCAGGAATGCGGGCGATCAGAGCAGATGCGCCGGGCGCAGGCAGGATCTCTGCACCCTCGGGAACTGACCAGAAACTGCGGGCCGCATCGGCCAGCCGTTCAAATGCGCGATGGTCGGGCAATTCCATCCAATCCGATGGGGTGAGCCCGGCAACCTCGTATGGAACCGGATTGATTCCGGTGGACAGGTCGATCCAATCGGTTCGCTTACCGCCATAAACTGACATGGCCCCATCCAGCCCACCGCCATGGTCCCGAGCGGCCCGCGGATTCAAATCTCTATTTTCGCGCGCCATCGGGCCCCTCGCCGGAATCACCAAATTTTGCCTGTTTCAAGCGGATTTCTGCCAGTTTTACAAGCAAATCCGCGTGATCAGGGGCGTGCTCCGTCTCGGTTAACACTTTGTTAATGAATTGGCGTGAACACAAACCTTAGGGGTCGGCACCACTCACCAATATAAGTGCCGAGGTTGTTGATGATGAATGTACTGATTGTTGAGAGTAACCCTGATTTAGGTCGGGTCTGGAAAAGGCATCTTGAGCGACAGGGTGCCGAGGTCACGCTTGTGACCGGGCAAGAGGATGCGATCCTTGCCCTTTATGGTGCCGAATTTGAGATCATCGTGATGGATCTGGTGCTGGAAACCGGTAGCGCCTTGGCCGTGGCTGATTTTGCCAGCTATCGCAGGCCCGAGGCCCGGGTGATCTTCGTGACCAACACCACTTTCTTTTCGGATGGCTCGATCTTTGCCCATAGCCCGAATGCCTGCGCTTATGTGCAAAGCTGCACGCCGCCAGAGGATCTGGCGGCGATGGTTGAGCATTACGCGGCGGGGCGCTGATCGCGCCCATGGGGCTCCAGATAGTTCAGGATCGGGTTCGTCGGGATGATCCGGTGCGGGTTAATGCTCTCATGGCTGTAGTGATAGTGGCGCACGATATGGTTTAAGTTCACGGTCCGCGCGACACCCGGCCACTGGTACAGCTCGCGGGTATAGGCCCACAGGTTGGGATAGTCGATCAGACGCCGCCGGTTGCATTTGAAATGCAGATGGTAGACCGGATCAAACCGGATCAGCGTGGTGAACAACCGCCAGTCGGCCTCGGTGATGCGGTCGCCCATCAGATAGCGGCTGGTGGACAGCCGGTCTTCGAGCCAGTCCAGCGTGTCAAAGAGCGGGCCAACGGCTGCGTCATATGCCGCCTGGCTGGTGGCAAAGCCGGATTTGTAGACCCCGTTATTGATGTCGGAATAGACGCGGGCATTGACCTGTTCGATTTCGTCACGCATCGCCTCGGGCCAGTAATCATCGGTGTTCCCGGTGATCCCGTCAAAGGCCGAGTTGAACATCCGGATGATTTCCGAACTTTCGTTTGAGACGATGGTTTCCTGTTCCTTGTCCCACAGGATCGGAACGGTTACGCGCCCCGAATAGGTCGGGTCAGCCTTGGTATAGATTTGGTGGGTATAGTCCATTCCGTACAGTACGTCGCCCGCCGCCCCGTGTTCGTCGGTTGCAAATGTCCATCCCTTGGTCAGCATGTCTGGGTGTACGACCGAAACCGGGATCAGATCGGACAGCTCTTTCAGTTCGCGGAATATCAGTGTCCTGTGGGCCCAGGGGCAGGCATGGCTGACATAAAGATGGTACCGGTCAGGTTCGGCTTTGAAGCCGCCCGTGCCGGAGGGTCCGGCACTGCCATCAGCGGTCAACCAGTTGCGAAATTGCGCCGCGCTACGCTTGAAGGCGCCGCCTGTGGATTTGGTATCATACCATGTGTCGTGCCATTTGCCGTCGACCAATAGGCCCATGCTTGGATCCTCCGTAATGCGGTTTCCCGGAACATACGCTTTGAAGGGAACCGATCCTATGCGAGCCGCCGCGCATTGTGCCTGCGTTTTCGCACAGGTTGGAATGGGATTTCCGTGCAACAGGTTTGGATTCGACCGCGTTGAGTGATCGGCTTCACTGGATTTTTACAGTCTACGTTCCAAAATAGAGTCCGCTGCGGGGGAGTTTTGATATGAGTACCTATGTTTCCAAAGAAATCAGCGCCGAATTGGATGCTGCGCGAATCGCGAGTCTGAAGAAAACCAGCCGACTTCGTGTCGAATTGGGTGACAATACCTACAAAATTCTCCGATTGTGGAAGGATGGCTTCACCGTAGAGGCCGCGACCACGCCTCGATTGCGCGGTTTGGTCGATATCTACGATGGCGCGCGTCACTTATATCAATGCCTGATCATTGCCGATGAATGTGAGGCAGGCGAAATGCGCTATGAATTCAAGCGCAGCACGGCCGCCTCCGACAAGGCCCCTTTGGATTTCTATCGATCTCCGGACGCGCCCATCGCGCTGCTTGGAAACAAGGACTAGGCATTTGCCCATCGGGTCTGCCGATGGGCATCCCGCTATTGCAGATCGGAAAACGCGTGTTTCAGCCGTTTGCTGGCCTCTTCAACACGCCCGCGTTGCGTCGCAAGATTGAACCGCTCGAATGTCTCTCCGCCCGCACCAAAGCCGGGGCCGGGCGAGGTGGCGATTTTTGCATCCTCGCGCAGACGTCGGGTAAATTCTGCGTGGTCCATTCCGGTGCCCGAGAAATCAATCCAAGCCAAAAAGGTTGCCTGTAGGGGCATTGACCACAGGCCAGGGATTTCTGCGATTGCAGCGTCAAAGATTTTTCGGTTGCTATCAAGATGGGCGATCTGTTCATCCACCCAAGCGGCCCCTTCAGGCGAATAGGCAGCGGTGATCATTGCGACTCCCAATGCGCTGGGATCATAATCCAGTGTCTGGATTCGGCGGCGCATCGCGGCGCGCAGGTCCGGGTCGGGAATGATCATATTCCCCGTCCGTTGACCTGCGATGTTGAAGGTCTTGGACGCTGCAGTCAGTGTCACGGTCCAGGGCCGCGCATCCAGCGCGGCGACATCCATCGGAACAAAGGTCGTGCCGGGATAGACCAGATCGTGGTGAATCTCATCCGATACCAGAATCAGGCTGTTCCGTTCCGCAAATGCCGCGACTGCGCGCAATTCCTCTGGCGTCCAGACCCGGCCCGAGGGGTTCTGAGGCGAGCACCACAAAAGCATCTTCTCGGTTCCGTCCAGCCGCGACTGCGCGTCTTCCAGATCAAGGCCATAGCCGTCGCCGTCGCGCATCAGGGGGCACTCCACTACGCGCCGACCTGACTTGTTCACCTTATGTGCAAACTCATGGTAGACGGGTGTAAAGATGACCACTCCGTCGCCCGGACTGGTCCAGACATCGAGGCAGAGCGCAATCGCATTTCCCAGACCCTGCGACGTCAGAATCCAATCAGAATCGATCTCCCACCCGTGGCGGTTCTTCATCCACCATTGGACGGAATTCAGGTAGTCCGGGTGCATCCAGGAATATCCGAAAACACCGTGATCCGCCGCGTTACGCACAGCGCCGATCACACAAGGCGCCGTAGAATAGTCGGAATCGGCCGTCCACATTGCCAGACTGTCATCCGGCGAAAGGCCATACAGCTTTTCAAGCTTGTCCCATTTCGAACTGTTAGTGCCGCGGCGGTCGATCAGGTCGTTGAATGTCATATCTGCTCCATCTGTCCGGATGAAAGCTAGCCGCATATTCGGCAGGTGCAAGGGGGGCGTTGCGGCTTAGGGCGTGATGGCCTAAATCAACCTCATGAAACGCAATATACTGATCCATCCCGACCCCCGCCTGAAAAAGATCTGCTCTCCCGTAGTGGATCTGACGGACGAATTGCGCCAGCTGGCTGATGACATGCTTGAGACGATGTATGATGCGCCTGGTATCGGGCTGGCAGCGCCTCAGATTGGGATGCTGGACCGGCTGATTGTTATGGACTGTGTCAAGGAAGAGGGCGAGGCACCGCGCCCGCTGATCATGTTCAACCCCGAAGTGGTCGCGTCGTCTGACGAGACGAATGTCTATGAAGAAGGTTGTCTTTCGATCCCCGAACAATTCGCCGAAGTCACGCGCCCAAAGGTCGTGGATGTGGCTTGGATCGATCGTGACGGTAACGCGCAGCGGGAAACATTCGATGGCCTTTGGGCAACCTGTGTCCAGCATGAGATTGACCACCTGAACGGGAAGCTGTTCATCGACTATCTCAAGCCTATGAAACGCCAGATGATCACCCGAAAAATGCAAAAGCTGAAACGCGAGCAGGCGCGCGAATGACCGTTCGTACCTGCCTGCCATGGCCTGATAAGCGCCTGCGGACCAAAGCCGAAGATATCACCGAAATTACTGACGAGGTTCGTGCCATCTGGGATGACATGATCGACACGATGGAGGCGATGCCCGGCGTCGGCCTTGCCGCACCGCAGATCGGCGTGATGCTCCGGCTGGCGGTGGTCGATGGCTCGACCGAGAGGGGGCGGGCCGTGCGGCTGGCAAACCCTGAGATCCTGCACAGATCGGTCGAATTGCGCGAGCATGAAGAAGCCAGCCCAAACTTGCCTGGCGTGTCGGCTAAGGTGAAACGTCCCCGGGCTGTGACGGTAAAGTTTCTCAACGAAAATGGCATCATCGACCGCCGTGACTTTGTCGGGATCGAAGCCACCAGCGTGCAGCACCAGATCGACCATCTAAACGGGCGGATGTATTTCGACAGGCTCAGCAAGGTCAAACGCGACATTCTGCTGCGCAAAGCTAAAAAGCTGGGGTAGGCATGCGGCTGATCTTTATGGGGACACCCGATTTCTCGGTTCCGGTGCTGGACGCGCTGATTGATGCGGGGCATGAGGTTGCCGCCGTCTACTGCCAGCCTCCGCGCCCAGCGGGCAGAGGCAAAAAGGATCGTCCAACCCCCGTTCATGCTCGGGCCGAGGCATTGGGACTGACCGTTCGGCATCCGGTCTCATTGAAATCGGCGGAAGAACAGGACGCCTTTGCCGCGTTGAATGCGGATGTGGCTGTCGTCGTGGCCTATGGCCTGTTGCTGCCCCAACCGATTCTGGATGCGCCATCGCAGGGATGTCTGAACATTCATGCAAGCCTGTTGCCGCGTTGGCGCGGGGCCGCTCCGATCCATCGGGCGATCATTGCGGGTGATGCGCAGACCGGTATTTGCATCATGCAGATGGAGGCTGGTCTGGATACCGGGCCAGTCCTGTTGCGGCGGGCCACCGACATTGGTGCGCAGGAGACCACAGGGCAGTTGCATGACCGGCTGTCTGAAATGGGCGCTTCTCTGATCGTCGAGGCACTGTCCAAACTGCCGAACCTGACGCCCGAGCCTCAACCCGACGACGGCGTGACCTATGCCGCCAAGATCGACAAGGCTGAGGCGCGTGTTGACTGGGCCAGACCCGCGGTCGAAATTGACCGTCAGATCCGTGGCCTGTCCCCTTTTCCCGGCGCCTGGACCGAGATTAATGGTGAGCGGATCAAGCTGCTTGGTTCCAAATTGGCCGAGGGGCAGGGTGTTGCAGGAGAGGTTCTTGACAACCAACTGAAGGTTGCCTGTGACGATGACGCGATTAAGCTGCTGCGCTTGCAACGGGCGGGTAAAGGGGCGCAAGATAGGGAAACTTTTCTGCGGGGGTGGCCGATTGCCGTTGGTACCCGCCTGTCATCGGAGTAGGCCGCCATGTTCATGATCCTGATGGGGACTGTCGTTATTGCTGGGATTGTCGGCTATCTGTCCGAGAAATCCGGCTTTACCCATAATGGCATTCTGCAGTCGATCATCATCTGCGTCGGTGGTGCGTTCTTGTTCTATTTCGTGCGCATCATGTTCGGGGTCAGCTTTGGCCCGCCTGGTCTGGATGCAGTGCTGTCCTCGATCGGGGCGCTGATCATCGTTCCGACCCATTGGAGGAAGTGACATGCCCGTCATCGCCCTGATCGTCATCGGCGCCGCTGCGGGTTTTCTGGCCACCCGCCTGATGCGGATCGAGGCAGATATCCCAACCACCATGCTGATCGGTATCATTGGTGCCTTGGTTGGTGGATTTCTTCTGCGGGCATTGGTCACGATGATGGGCTGGCTGTCCGGGTTCATCGGCGCTGTGCTGGGCGCGCTTCTGGTGATCTGGATCTGGCAGACCTATATGCGCCGCTAAGCCTTGATCAAGGGCGACTGCGTGGCGGGCGGCTTTTGTAGACGGGCAGTTTCCAGCCGAACAGCAGCGATCCTGCCCGCAATGCCCAGCAGATCAGGGCGCAGGCGGCAAGCACGGTCAGCTCCTCGAACCCCATCCGGTTGGCAATAACGGCCGCTACCGAGCCTGCAAGGGCGCAAGACACATAAAGCTCACCCTGTTTCAGCACCAGCGGAACCTCGTTGCAGACCACGTCCCGCATCAGGCCGCCAAAGCATCCGGTGGTGACACCCATCAACACCACGATCGTACCGGATTGGTCCAAGGATAATGCGACGCCCGTGCCGGCAGCGACCGCGATGGACAGGGCGAAACTGTCCAGCCAGACCAGCCAGTTATACCGGCTTTCGACCAGATGGGCTGTAAAGAACACAAGCACCGCCGCACTGCAGGCCATCAGGACATAGCTGGGCTGGCCAACCCAGAACACCGGATTTCGATCCAACAGCAGGTCACGCACCGTGCCGCCGCCAACGGCGGTCAGGCAGGCGATAAAGGCAAATCCTACAAGATCAAGCTGCGCGCGACTGGCGACCAATGCGCCGGTCAGCGCAAAAACCAGAACCGAGGCATAATCGAGCAGGTCCAAACCGCTCATGTCTGTGCCTTCTTTGGTTTGAATGGGGCCATGCCTGCGCGGGCCAGTTCATCGGCCTTTTCGTTTTCCGGGTGACCCGCGTGGCCCTTGACCCATTCCCAGGTCACATCATGACGCATCTGCGCCTCATCCAGCCGTTGCCACAGGTCGACATTCTTGACCGGTTTTTTGTTCGAGGTTTTCCAGCCGTTCATTTTCCAACCGAATATCCAGCCGGTGACGCCGTTTTTCACATAGGCGCTGTCAGTAATCACGGTGATTTTCGAGGCACGTTCGAGCGTTTCAAGCGCGCTGATCGCGGCCAGCAGTTCCATTCGGTTGTTGGTGGTTTCAGCTTCGCCGCCGCTCAGTTCACGCTGTTTCAGGACGGTGTCGCCGTCCATTGCACGCAGCAACACGCCCCAGCCACCCGGGCCTGGATTGCCAGAACAAGCACCGTCAGTATAGGCAAACAGTTCAGGCATGGGCCAGCACCAGAATGAAGCCATCGTAAGAACCCGCCAGACCTTTGCCGATCCCGGTCCTAATCCCGTCGATGGTAAAGCCGGCATCTGCCAGGGCCTCCTCGATCTCGTTCTGCGAGAAGTAGCTATAATAGCGATCCAGATGATCGCGATGTTCGCCCGTGCCCAGTTTGAGGCCCAGGAAAAAAACGCCCTGCGGTTTCAGCGCCCGGTGGATGGCCGCCAAATGGCGTGGGAAATCCTTGCGAGGCGCGTGCAGCAGCGAGAAGCTGGCGTAGATGCCGTCATATGCGGCCACTTCGGTCACGTCGTCGAAAGTACCCAGATGCGCGTCCACGCCATTGGCGCGCGCATAGTCAACAAAAGCGGGCGTCGCATCCAGCGCATGCACGCTCAGGCCCTGGCGTAGAAAGAACGCGCTGTCTGACCCGGGGCCCGAGCCCAGATCCAACACATGCCCCTTACCGACGGCATCGGCAAATTCCTGACGCGATGTCAGCTGCTCCGGTGGTAGAGGAACCTTGAGGTATTCGGCCACGTTGTTGGTATAGGCGTTGATAGTTTTGGGATCGCTCACAGATAGACTCCGACGGCAAGGCAGGCCAATACGACTGCGGTCAGCAAAATGCGCAACCGCATCCACCAGACTGGTGTTAGCCGCCAATACGAAAAGATGGCATCCAACACCAGTAGCCCGCCAAACCCCCACATCAGATTTGTGCCAGTGCTGACAGGCCCGCTGCCGGTTTTCAGAAAGGCCCACAGGGCGGGTAATGTGGACAGCGCATAACAGGTCGCGGCCTTGCTGCCAGAGGTTTTACTGGAAAACCCCCACAGCACGCCGGACATAAAGCTGAGGATGATCGCCCCATAATACAACTGGATATACGGACCGACAAAACGTGCGCCCAGTGCCTGTCGGCCCCAGTCGTTCAGATCGCCGTTCAGATAGGTCAGCGCGCCCCAGATGAAGGGGATCAGCCCGGCCAACCCCAGAAACAGCGGCGCCCTTGGTATGCCACTCATGCGGGTTGGCGCAGGACGCGCGGGACTTTGAACTCGACATTCTCGGTCGCTGTTTCGACCATCTCGACCGTCACATCGTAATGCTGTCTGAACGCATCAATAACTTCGTTGATCAGAACCTCGGGGGCAGAAGCGCCTGCTGTCAGAGCGATCGAAGAGATACCTTCGAGTGCGCGCCAGTCGATGTCGGTCGCGCGTTGCACCAGTTGGGCATAGCTGCATCCCGCGCGTGCCGCGACCTCGACCAAACGGCGCGAGTTTGATGAATTCGGCGCCCCCACAACCAACAGGGCATCGGACTTCCGGGCCACAACCTTGACCGCCTCTTGCCGGTTGGTTGTGGCGTAACAGATGTCTTCTTTGTGGGGGCCGACAATGGACGGGAACCGGGCCTGAAGTGCCTCGATGACATCCTTTGTGTCGTCAACCGACAGGGTCGTCTGAGTGACAAAGGCCAGTCTGTCAGGGTCGCGGACCTGGACGTCGGCGACATCTGCAACGGTTTCGACCAGCAAAACCTCTCCGTCCGGGAGCTGTCCCATGGTTCCGATGGTTTCGGGATGGCCCTTATGACCGATCATGATCATCTGCAGCCCGGCTTCGGCGTGGCGCTGTGCTTCGACATGGACTTTGGAGACCAGCGGGCAGGTGGCGTCGACATAGACCATCTGGCGCTGCGCCGCCGTCGCGGGTACCGATTTGGGAACCCCGTGCGCCGAGAATATCACTGGGCGATCGTCGGGGCAGTCTTCCAGCTCATCGACAAAGATCGCACCTTTGGCGCGCAGTCCATCGACCACGAATTTGTTATGGACAATCTCGTGCCGAACATAGACTGGGGCACCCCATTTCTGCAGCGCCATCTCGACAATCTTTATGGCCCTGTCGACACCAGCACAGAACCCGCGCGGGGCGGCAAGATAGAGGGTCAGGGGGGGCTTGGTCATGTCGCGTTCTCCTTACCGACACAGGTAAGTCTTTTCACGGCCATGGTCCAGTCAGGACAATGTCATTGATCCGACATGGTTCAATGCTAGCCAATAGGTGTTTTCAGCACCTGATCTTTGTTTAAAAGCGCGGCCAGGGTTTCCCCTGACCGCGCTAATTTTCAACCGAGTTTGCTTTGGGGCCAGGTTATTACCCGCCTGCGGCAACGGTGCGCGGTTCCATCGGCATTTCGCGCGGCGGGCGACCGATCACGTCGCGGAGATCTTCCAGCTCAATGAAGTTGTCGGCCTGGCGGCGCAATTCGTCCGAGATCATGGGGGGCTGGCTGCGGATGGTCGACACCACAGAAACGCGTACCCCCTGACGTTGCAGGCTTGCGATCAGCGGGCGGAAATCTCCGTCGCCGGAAAACAGCACGATATGGTCTACACGTGGTGCAAGCTCCATGGCATCGACGGTCAGTTCGATATCCATGTTACCTTTGACTTTCCGACGCCCCATGCTGTCGGTGTATTCTTTTGCCGGTTTCGTAACCATGGTGAAGCCATTGTAATGCAGCCAATCAACCAGTGGACGGATGGGCGAATACTCGTCATTTTCAAGTAGCGCTGTGTAATAGAAAGCTCTGAGCATCTTACCGCGGCGCATGAATTCCTGGCGCAGCAGTTTATAGTCAATGTCAAACCCCAGTGCTTTTGCGGCTGCATAAAGATTCGAGCCGTCGATGAACAGCGCTAGCCGTTCGTCTTTATAAAACATAAATAGATCCTTCCGGTACAAATCAGCGCGCTGCGTGTTACGTGAGTGAGGCTTGGGAAAATACAGCGCATTGATATCCCCATAATTAGGGGTTTTATGGTGTATCGCAAGTATGCAATTCGCCGAATATAGGGAGTAGGATGCGCAAAACCACCTCAAAAGCAGTGCTTGCCCTCGGCGCAAATCTCAAAGTGAGAGGTTTTGAGCCCCATCTGACGCTACGGCATGCCATTGACGCGATTTTGCGCCAGGGGCTGTTGATTCGGGCTGAAAGCCGCTTTTATGCGACCCCTTGTTTTCCTGAGGGCGCGGGCCCGGACTATGTGAATGCGGCCGTGTTGATCGAGACTGAAAGGTCACCCTTTGAGTTGCTGCAGATATTGCATGGAATTGAACATGATTACGGGCGTGAGAGGATTCAGCGCTGGGGAATGCGGACGTTGGATCTGGACCTGGTCTGTTACGATGATCTGGTTCTGCCCGACCGCGAGGTTTTTCAAAGCTGGTTATCTCTGCCACCCGAAGATCAGAAACAGCAGGCGCCGGATCAGTTGATCCTGCCGCACCCAAGGGTACAGGATCGTGCGTTTGTGCTTGTTCCCATGGCGGATGTTGCCCCGAACTGGCGGCATCCGATACTGGACCAGACCGTCATGGAAATGCTTGCGGGGCTTCCTTCGGACGATATTGCGGCAGTTACCCCGTTATGATTGGTGCATTTGCAGCATTTCCTGCTTGTCAAGGCAGGGATTCGCCCTTAGATAAACCTCTTCCTGACATGGATTCAGTAACGGAGAGCGCCCCATGGCCCGCGTGACGGTTGAAGATTGCGTAGACAAGGTTCCGAACCGGTTTGAACTGGTGATGCTTGCCGCCCATCGTGCGCGCGAGATTTCCGCCGGTGGTCCGATCACCGTTGACCGTGACAACGACAAAAACCCGGTTGTTTCTCTGCGTGAGATCGCTGACGAGACTCAAAGCGCTGATGAGCTGCGCGAGCGGCTGATTGAGGCCAACCAGACCCAAATCGAGGTCGACGAGCCTGAAGAAGACCAGATGGCGCTGCTGATGGGTGCGGAAACAGACAAGCCTGCGGATGACGACATGTCCGAAGAAAAGCTGCTGCGCGCTCTGATGGAGGCTCAAGGCCAGGGGTAATCCCCACAAATGAAGGTGCGGACCGGATGATTTCTGCTGAAGACCTGATTGCGCTGGTCCGCAACTACAATCCCAAGACGAATGCAGACCGCATTGCCAAAGCTTATGAGTTCGGCAAGCAGATGCATGATGGGCAATTCCGCCATTCTGGCGAGCCCTATTTCACCCACCCTGTTGCCGTTGCCGCCATCCTGACCGAACAGCGTCTGGATGATGCGACTATTATCACGGCGCTGCTGCACGATACGATCGAAGACACCAAGGCCAATTACGGCAAAGTGTCTGAGCTGTTTGGCGAAGAAGTCGCCAAGCTGGTTGATGGGGTCACCAAACTGACAAACCTTCAGCTGTCCAGCCGCGAAACCAAACAGGCCGAGAACTTCCGCAAGCTGTTCATGGCGATGTCCAAGGATTTGCGGGTCATTCTGGTCAAGCTGGCAGACCGTCTGCACAATATGCGCACGATCAAGGCGATGCGGCCCGAAAAGCAGATCGTCAAAGCGCGCGAGACGATGGATATCTACGCGCCGCTTGCAGGCCGTATGGGTATGCAATGGATGCGGGAAGAGCTGGAAGACCTCGCCTTCCGCGTTCTCAACTCTGAAGGCCGCCAGTCCATCATCCGCCGCTTCATCACGCTGCAGCGCGAAACGGGTGACGTGATCCACCGGATCACCGGCGACATGCGGCACGAACTTGAAAAGGCCGGGATTGAAGCCGAGGTTTTTGGCCGTGCCAAGAAACCCTATTCGATTTGGCGTAAGATGCAGGAAAAGGACCAGGGGTTCTCGCGTCTGTCCGACATCTACGGGTTCCGCATCATTACGCAAAGCGAAGAAGACTGCTATCGAACCCTTGGCGCGATCCACCAGCGTTGGCGCGCCGTGCCGGGGCGGTTTAAGGATTATATCAGTCAGCCGAAATCGAACGGTTACCGGTCGATCCACACCACCGTTTCAGGCCGTGACGGCAAGCGGGTCGAGGTTCAGATCCGCACCCGTCAGATGCATGATGTCGCCGAAACTGGCGTGGCCGCGCACTGGTCCTATCGGGATGGCGTGCGTTCGGAAAACCCCTTTGCAGTCGACCCGGCTAAGTGGATCGCCAACCTGACCGAACAATTCGACAGCGAAGAGGATCACGAGGATTTCCTCGAGGCGGTCAAGCTCGAGATGTATTCGGACCAGGTCTTTTGTTTCACGCCTAAGGGGGACGTGGTGAAACTGCCGCGTGGTGCGACGCCGATCGACTTTGCCTATGCCATCCACACGCGCATCGGGCACGCCTGTGTGGGGGCCAAGGTTGATGGTATTCGCGTGCCACTTTGGACCCGGATCAAGAACGGGCAGTCGGTGGATATCATAACAGCTGACGGTCAGACTCCCCAAGTCACGTGGTTGGAAATTGCCGTCACCGGCAAAGCCCGTACAGCCATTCGTCGCGCCCTGCGCGAGGTTGACCGAGAGCGGTTCATCAAGCTGGGCAAAGAACTCGCACGATCGGGATTTGAACATGTCGGGCGCAAAGCGACCGACAAGGCGCTGGACACTGCTGCCAAGCATCTGCGCCTGAAAGACCGGCATGAGCTGCTGGCGCGCCTGGGCAGTGCAGAACTAACTGCCCATGATGTGGTCAGCGCCGTCTACCCAGAACTGACGCAGGATGATGGTGATGCCATTCCGATGCGCCGGGCCGTGATCGGTCTTGAGCCGGGGCAGAAGTTTGACCGCGCCCCTTGCTGCCAGCCATTGCCGGGTGAACGGATCGTCGGGATCACTTATCGCGGCAAAGGTGTTGTCGTGCATGCAATCGACTGTGATCGCCTGAGCGAATACGAGAGTGAGCCCAAACGCTGGGTCGATCTGCACTGGCACTCGGGAACTCACCCGGCTGTTTACGGGGCAACGATTGATGTTACGATTGGCAATGACGCAGGTGTGCTGGGTCGCATTTGTACATTGATCGGCGAGAAAAAGGCCAATATCTCGAACCTAGAATTTGTGGATCGCAAACCGGATTTTTACCGCCTGCTGGTCAACGTTGAACTGCGCGACCTAGAGCAGTTGCATTCGTTGATGTTGATGCTTGAGGCCGAAAGCGATGTTGCAGCGGTTGAACGTTTCAGAGACAGAGCTAAATCCGCAGTTGCGGCTGGCTGAGAAGGGGTGATCAGGAGTGGTATTCAAGCGCCGAGATCGACGCTCGCCTGTCCAGATCGCATCGGAATTCGTCTATCCTCGTGGTGGCTGGACCCGGGCCTTTCACTATGTGAAACACCGCGTCCGGCGATTGCCGGATTCACCTGAACGCATCGCCCGCGGGGTAGGGTTTGGAGTGTTTGCGGCCTTTACACCTTTTTACGGGCTGCATTTTGGCATTGCCGCCCTGGCTGCGCGATTGTTCAACGGCAATATGCTGGCTGCACTCAGCGGTACGTTTTTCGGAAACCCTTTGACCTATGTGCCCATCGGGGTGGTTTGCCTTCAGACCGGGCATTTCCTGTTGGGCACCGAGTTTGAAGAGGGCGACACCCATGGGCTTATGGGGAAGTTTGCCAATGCGATCGGTGATCTCAAAGACAACCTGATTGCAGTATTCACTGACCGGGTAGCTGACTGGCACGGGCTGGGAATTTTCTACGACGAGGTTTTCTTTCCGTACCTGATTGGCGGCATTCTTCCCGGATTGCTGGCTGGGGTGGTTTGCTACTATCTCAGCCTGCCGCTGGTCCACACCTATCAGCAACGGCGTCGCGACAGGATCAAAAAGAAGTTTGAAGAAATCAAACGTCTGGCTGAATCCGAGGCTGCCGTTCCAGAGTCAAACCAACTAGGCTCGAGCCAGGATTTGGGAAAGGAATCAAAGGATGTCTGAGAACCGTTTGCGTCTCGGTGTGAATATCGACCATGTGGCCACAGTGCGGAATGCACGTGGTGGGGTCTATCCCGACCCTTTGCGCGCGGCCACGCTGGCCGAGCAAGCCGGTGCAGATGGTATTACTGCCCATCTGCGCGAAGATCGCAGGCATATTTCGGACGCAGATATTGACGGGTTGATGGAGGTTCTTTCGGTACCTCTGAATTTTGAAATGGCAGCCACGCCCGAGATGCAACAAATCGCTTTGCGCCATAAGCCGCACGCGGTCTGCATCGTCCCCGAAAAGCGCGAGGAACGGACTACCGAAGGCGGGCTGGAAGTCGCGCGCGAAGAAAACAAACTGGCCCATTTCATTGCACCTTTGCGTGATGCGGGCTGTCGCGTGTCGATCTTTATCGCCGCCGACCGTCGCCAGATCGAGGCCGCGCATCGCATCGGCGCCGAAGTGATCGAACTGCACACAGGCGCCTATTGTGACGCCCATGCCGAAGGCAAACTGGATGAGGCAGCGCAAGAGCTGGAAGGCCTGCGCGACATGTCCACCTTTGCCCATTCGCTTGGCCTCGAAGTGCATGCCGGACATGGTCTGACATACGACACGGTCAAACCTGTCGCCGCTTTCCCCGAGGTGCGCGAGTTGAACATTGGTCACTTTCTGATTGGCGAATCGATCTTTTTGGGCATGACCCCCGCCATTCAGGAAATGCGCCGCCTGATGGATGAGGCGCGGGGATGATAACCTCGGGTTTCATAGCAATCTGGATCGCCTGGCTGATGGCCGGAGGCTCACCCGGTCCGGCAACCATGGGCATCGCCGGAACTGCAATGAACGAAGGCCGCCGCGCCGGTCTGGTCTTTGCACTGGGCATCTGTGCTGGGTCCGCTGCCTGGGGCATCGCCGCCGCGCTGGGCCTGTCGGCGATCATGCTGGCCAATGTCTGGGTGTTCGAAGTGATCCGCTATGTCGGTGTAGCCTATCTGGGCTGGCTGGCGCTCAAGGCCCTGAAACGGGCGCTGTCGTCGGATGAGATGGCGTTGGGCAACCCGGTCACCGGCTCGCTACGCACCATCTTTGCCAAAGGCGCGGCGATTCACCTGACCAACCCCAAGGCGATCCTCAGCTGGGGCTCGATCTACGCAATCGTTGCCCCGAATGACGCCAGCTTGTCGATGCTGCTTGGCTATTTCGGCCTGCTTTACGCGGGCTCGTTGCTCATTTTCATCAGCTATGCATTCCTGTTCTCATCCGAACGCACAGTCCGCGCCTACCGCCGCGCCCGCCGCTGGTTCGATTTTGCCTTTGCCGGGTTCTTTGGGGTGGCAAGTTACAAGATTTTGACGGTGCGGTTGTCATGATCCTAGGCATCGGCACAGACCTCGCAAACATAGACCGCATTCAGGGCACGCTCGACAGGTTTGGTGACCGGTTCCGTAATCGCGTTTTTACCGACACTGAACAACGCAAGGCTGAACGCCGCGCCGACACAGCAGGCACATACGCCAAGCGCTGGGCCGCGAAAGAGGCATGTTCCAAGGCGCTGGGCACCGGGCTTCGTATGGGGATTTCCTGGAAGGACATGGCTGTCACCAACCTTAAAACCGGCCAGCCAGTGATGCATGTGACCGGTTGGGCGGCGGAACGGCTCAACGATATGACCCCCGAGGGTCATGCGGCGATCATCCACGTCACCCTAACCGATGACCACCCCTGGGCGCAGGCCTTCGTGGTGATCGAGGCGCGCCCAATTCGCGAACGCAGCGCTCTGTCTTGACTAACCCCGCCGCGCCGCGCATGTAGCACCCCAACAAACCAAGGACCGGAGAGCAGTATGGCCGAGGACGTCAAAACCGGAAATCCCGTGTGGGAGACGATCAAAACCATCGTCTATGCGCTGTTGATCGCGGGCGTTTTCCGTACCCTGTTCTTTCAGCCGTTCTGGATTCCGTCAGGGTCGATGAAACAGACCCTGTTGATCGGGGATTTCCTGTTCGTCAACAAAATGGCCTATGGATATTCCTATGCCTCTTGCCCCAGTCTGATCATCCCCAGCGTCGGCCTGAATATCGACGCCGAAGATGTTTGCGGCTGGATGCAAAGCGATGACAACTCGCGTATCTGGGCCGGTGATCCCGAGCGCGGCGATGTGATCGTATTTCGCCATCCGGTGACGGGCCGCGACTACATCAAACGCCTGATTGGCCTGCCCGGTGATCGTATCCAGATCATTGAGGGCCAGATCATCCTGAACGGGACGCCGGTTCCACAGCAGCCCGATGGGGTCTTTACCGAGGTCGCGGCTCCGCAAGGTCCGCAGGGTCTGCGCCCGCGCTGTGAAAACGGCCCGGTTGGCCGTGGTGGCGTGTGTGAGAAATCCCGCATGATCGAAACCCTGCCCAACGGGGTGTCCTATGATGTGCTCAATATCGGTAATCAGGGGTCGGACAATACCGGCGTCTATACAGTGCCCGAAGGCGAATACTTCTTTATGGGCGATAACCGCGACAATTCCAGCGACAGCCGCCTGCCGCAATCGGCCGGGGGTGTCGGATATGTACCCTATGAAAACCTGATTGGTCGTGCAGATCGTATCATGTTCTCATCCGCTGGCCGGTCGATGCTGTTCTTCTGGACCTGGCGCGGAGACCGCTTCTTTAAGGCTGTGAATTGAAGCTTTCCGCCGAAATAAAGGCGTTTCAAAAACGTCTGGGGCATGAATTTGCCAACCCCGAGCTGCTGGTGCGTTCGCTGACCCATGGATCGGTTTCGTCCGCCACGCGCCCGGACAACCAGCGGCTCGAATTTCTGGGTGATCGGGTGCTGGGTCTGGTGATGGCGACGGCCTTGCTGGAGGCGGACAAAAAAGCGAGCGAAGGTCAGCTTGCACCCCGGTTCAATGCGCTTGTGCGCAAAGAGGCCTGTGCAGATGTGGCGCTGCAGATTGATTTGGGTGCTGTACTGAAACTGGGCCGATCTGAAATGCTGTCCGGAGGGCGGCGCAAACAAGCTTTGCTTGGCGACGCGATGGAGGCAGTCATTGCTGCGGTTTATCGCGACGCCGGGTTCGAGGTCGCCAGCGCCGTTATCCTAAAGCTCTGGGGTGATCGCATCCACGATGTCGAGGCCGACGCCCGTGACGCCAAAACGGCGCTTCAGGAATGGGCGCAGGCACGGGGCCAGAAACCGCCCAGCTATGTCGAAGTCAGACGCTCTGGCCCGGACCATGCGCCGGTCTTCACCATCGCTGCGCGTCTTCAGGACGGGGCGGAAGAGCAGGCAACAGCAGGGTCAAAGCGTCAGGCCGAACAGGCGGCCGCCAAGTCGTTGCTGGACCGTTTGCAGAATTAGTCTACCGGGTAAAAATAGTCGGTCTCCTGAGGGCTGGCCGGAAATGCCTATCGGTCGAACACGGATCCTATCCGGTGATGGGTCGCCCACCATACCCCACCCAATGCCATCCTGAACGCATGTGCCAAAGCTGCAAATCGCTCTGGTCCGCTGCCTCTTTCTGCGATAGGGAGGCCCATCTGCAAACAGGATCAAACCCCAGATGACGACACGCGCCGGATTTATCGCACTGATCGGAGAGCCCAACGCAGGCAAATCCACCCTTCTGAATCGCATGGTCGGGGCCAAGGTCTCGATCGTGACACATAAGGTTCAGACGACCCGCGCCCGCATCCGGGGCGTGGCGATGGAAGGTGATGCACAGCTGGTCTTTGTGGACACGCCGGGCCTTTTCAAACCGCGTCGCCGTCTGGATCGGGCAATGGTGGCCGCCGCATGGGGCGGGGCCGCGGATGCCGATGTGGTTGTCCTGATGGTCGAAGCGCATCGTGGCATCACCGAGGGCGTAGAGCGCATCCTTGAAGGTCTGAACGAGATCGGGCAGGGCCGCACCGTCGCGCTGGCCATCAACAAGATCGACAGGGTGCAGTCCGAAGTTCTGCTGGCCCTGACCAGCGATCTCAACTCCCGCTATTCTTTCGCCGAGACATTCATGATCTCGGCCGAGAAGGGCCATGGCGTTGACGATCTGCGAAAATGGTTGGCGGGCGAATTGCCCGAGAGCCCGTGGCTATATCCGGAAGACCAGATCGCTGATCTGCCGTTGCGTATGATCGCGGCTGAAATGACACGCGAAAAGCTGACCCTGCGGCTGCATCAGGAACTGCCCTATCAGCTGACCGTCGAGACCGAGAACTGGGAAGAGCGCAAGGACGGGTCGGCAAAGATCGACCAGATCATCTATGTCATGCGCGACGGACATAAAGGTATCGTTCTGGGCAAAAAGGGCGAGACCATCAAGGCCGTCAGCCAAGCGGCCCGGGCCGAGCTGGAAGAATTCCTTGATCGCAAGATCCACCTGTTCCTGCAGGTCAAAGTCCGGCCAAACTGGCTGGAGGAATCCGAGCGCTATTCGGAAATGGGTCTGGAATTCAAAGACGGAAACGCATGACGCGACTGACGGCAGACTTCTGGGTTCACGCCTATCTGGCACGGTTACGATTTCAGGAAATACCGGCCTTTGTTGTGGCCCATGGTGACGACACAGCCGGCGCGGTTTTGATCAAGCTCAACACGTTGGACGGTCAGGCCACAGCCTTCCAGCGCAGCTTTGATCTGATGAGCGGTGAGCGCAAGTGGGTTGAACTCTCCTCTGGTCCCGAGGTCGATGTGGACGAGGCTATCCAACGCCAGCGCAGCTTTGACCCTGACCTCTGGGTGATTGAGGTCGAAGACCGGCAGGGGCGCCATTTGCTGGGTGAGGACGGTCTGGATTAGCGGTAGTAGCACAGACGCGGTGCAGGCCTCTGCCAAAGTTATGTCATAGGTCTTGGTAAGATGGTCCATTTTCGCTATTCGTATGCGTATTTATCGGATGGTGCTGAAACGGGTTGTTGCAGCATATGACGAGGATAGAGGTCTTACGTTGGCTGAAACATTTAGTCAGAAGTTCATAAAGTCAAACCTTGGTCTCGTGATGAAGCACTTCGAGGGCTTCATGGTATTTGTCGGCATTTTAGGCCCATTTGCCACGCTTCCACAGCTTGTGAAGCTCTTCTTTACCCACTCTCAACATGCGTCGGGCCAATCGCTGTTAACATGGTCGCTCTATGCGGCGTTGTCTTTGCTTTGGTTCATCTACGGTCTGATCGTCAAGAAGTTGCCCATCTATATTGGCAACGGCATTTCTATGGTGCTGAACCTTCTTATGGTCCTGGGTATCCTGATCCACGCGGGGGTCACGTTCTGACCCAATAGGTCGTCGATTTCCCGGTCTCTCTTGCAGTGGTCCCGGCTTTGCGTTCTTTTGCTCGGGCAGGACTGACCCACAAGATTGGACACGCTTTGGACTGGCGCGACCACGGCATACTTCTGACCTCACGCCGCCATGGCGAAACGGCGGCGATTATCGAAGTCTTTACCGAAGGCCACGGTCGTCATGCCGGCGTCGTACGTGGTGGAACCAGCCGCAAGATTGCGCCGATTCTGCAGCCCGGGGCGCAATTAGATGTGCTTTGGCGCGCGCGGCTCGAGGAGCATATCGGCACTTTTCAGGTCGAGCCCCTGCGGTCGCGGGCGGCGGCGGCGTTTTCGGGTAGGCTTGCGCTGGCCGGATTGAATGCGGTGGTGGCCCTGCTCTCGTTCTGTTTGCCTGAGCGCGAAGCGCATCCGCGCATCTATAAACAAACCGAACAGTTGATGGACCTGCTGGGTCAGGACGAAATTTGGGTGCTTGCCTATCTGCGGTGGGAATTGTCGCTGCTGGAAGAGCTGGGGTTTGGCCTTGACCTGACACGCTGTGCCGTGACGGGGGTAACAGAAGGTTTGGAATATGTATCTCCGAAAACAGGTCGTGCGGTCAGCGTTGATGGGGCAGGGGACTGGGTGGATAGGTTGCTTCCCTTGCCACCTTGCCTACGTGGCGTGGGCGACGCGCCGGATACCGAATTGGTGCAAGGATTGTTGACCACCGGACATTTTCTAGAAAACCATGTCGCTCCGTCGTTGGGGAACAACCCTCTGCCCGGCGCACGGGCGCGGTTTATTGATCAGATCAATCGGCAGCTTTGAACACCATTTCCTGCCCGTCCTCATTGCGCAATATCAGCAGGTTCCCTGATACTTCGGATTGGGTCATGGCAAGCAGGGCGGCGAAATAGATCCCTTCTGCCTCAAGCCCGGCACAGGCGGCACGGGTCGCTGTCAGGCCGGTCAGCTCAAACCATGGATAGGGCGCGTTAAGCCTGCCCGTGTAGCTGTTGCAGGGGGCGTTGCCCGTTACTTTGCCTTCTTCCAGAAATCGCAATAAGGCACTTGCATTGTAGGGCTGACCGTTGATCTCTTGCAGGGCCCATTCCCGTTCGGCAGCACCATAGGCCGCAACGGTTTCATCCTTCTGACATTGGAGTAATCCGGAAAGGGAAAGCAGCATTATGTAACGCAACATGGCAGAATTCCTGAAATCAGCGAAGAACAGTTTCCTGGGCTTGGACGCATTGTTTTGAACCGACTAGGTAAAGGATCGGATACAATGGTGACCGTTGACTTGCAAAACATCTTGGACATATTGAAAGCGAATAACGGGCCTTTCCTAAGATTTGGGCAGTTAGGTGGAATTTTTACACCGGTATATACGCCAGGTTTATTTGATTTTGACCTGATAGAATTGGAGCTTCGTAGTGAGCGGAAATGATGATGTTGGCATGGGGCGGATGCGGCCTGTAACCAAGTTTTTTATGATTTTGATCTATGCCCTCTTTCTCTTCCTGCTGGTTGAACTGCTTTCGTATTTCACCGTGGTTTATGTGTATGACAACACGCTGGGCAATACGGCAGAGCGACATCTATATTCTTCGATCCGTGGTCACAAACTGAACCCAGACTATCAGCGAGGATTTGATACTGGCGGACAGCGTATCCATTCCGATCAAGGGTTCCGCCACGATACGCTGATTGAACAGCCAAAACCCGACGACACGCTCCGCATTTTTCTGATGGGTGGCTCAACTGCTTATGCCATCGGATCGCAGGGCAGTATTTATCCTGACCACCCAACGCTCACCAATCAGGAAACGGTTGCGTATTTCCTGCAGCAGGACCTGCGTGAGCGGTTGGGCGATCAGATGCCCGGTGTGACGATTGAGGTGATCAACGCCGGAGTTGTTGCGTATCACAGTTTTCAACATGTGTTGTACCTGTACGAGACGCTATATGAGTACAGCCCGGACATGATTGTGTTTCTGGATGGCCACAATGATTTTTACAATGTTGGGGTCGATAATCCGGTCCAAAGTTATGCTTACTCGTCCGCACGCATGATTGACGCCTTGAATGATCGCAAACCCTTCTTTTCAGCCTATGCGTTCCTGCGGTACCCGGCGCAGTATTCCTATACCTTCAAACTGGCTTCGAAATTTACGCAAGGCTTGTTCGACCGCTATGAAATCCCCAAAAATATCACGTATGGGGATGTTACCGCCTTGCAAAGAGACTTTTCAGCAGAGCTTGCGCAGACTGCAAAGGTCGGATTTTTGCGCAATTACAAGCTGATCGAAACATTCGGCGACTACCACGGGTTTTGCTATCACGTCTTTTTGCAGCCTGAGGTCGTCTATGAGGACACCAATGTCCTAAGCGAGACCGACCGCGAAATCGCCCAGCTCACGCGGGATTGGTACAAGCCGGGACGCGAAGATCTGATGCATCGCGCGCGGGTCGATTTCCCTGCTTTGTTTGAAGAGGCCAATGTGCCTTTCACCGATATTGCCGAGATCGGCGGTCCCCTCCACAAAGACAAGGTGCTGTATGTCGATTACACGCATCTGACGCCCGAAGGGTCAAAGCTGGTGGCTGCGCGGATGCTGCCCGTGGTGGCGGAACGGATCAGCCAGTGTAAGACCCCGTCCTGACCTCAGTAGGGTTGCTCTCCGTTTAGCAAAGCGGTGCGCACCTCCATGCGGGTACGCCAGTTGTATCGCGTATCTTCGCGCGTTGGCGCCCATGTCAGCGCGCCACTGTTGCGCCATGGGTCAAGGATGATACCTTCGAACATCGTGTCGCCCTTTGCGCTGATCACTGCGGAATGGTGGATGATCCTCAGCGGCGTTGGCGGTGATGTAGCCCAGTGCATTTCCAGGGTGCGGAAGTTTTCGGCCCTTAAACGGCTGGTCATCGCTTCGGCCCAGTCGTTGCACAGGCCGCGCTCACGAAATCCGTTAATGACCTTGGCGTTGTGGATGATGGCCGGGTCGGTGACCTGCCATTCTCGGGCCAGACGCTGCGAATAGGTATAGGCAATGTTGGCCGCCTTCTGTGCCTCGGCTGGATCAACCGCGGGACCCATGGAACGGATGGCCAACGCCAGTTCGTCTATGTCGTTCTGCGTTGCTGTCGGCTGAGAGGTGGTGGCACAGCCAGCAAGGGCCAAGGCCGCAAGCGTGGCCAGAAGGGCAAGAATGGATCGGGTCATGTGGTTCGCCGCTGGTTCGTGATCGCACGCTGATCTACCGGGAATATCGGCGCTGCGATAGGGGGAAGTTTCTGCCGTGGCTGGTCATGGCTGAACGTAGACAGCAGGGAAGGTAAGGGTAGGATTTCGAGGAACTGAGGGCTGCAGTAGTTTGGGCAAAAAAAGACCCGGCGCGCGCGCCGGGTCAAGTCGGGGAAACAGGGTTGCCGTTACAGGTTAGCTCAGCAAACGCCGCGCGATCACCTGTGCCTGAATTTCGGCAGCCCCTTCAAAAATATTGAGAATACGTGCGTCACACAGCACGCGACTGATCTTGTATTCCAGTGCAAAGCCGTTGCCGCCGTGGATCTGCAGGCCGTTATCGGCAGCAGCCCAGGCCACGCGGGCGCCCAGCAGCTTGGCCATCCCGGCCTCAAGATCGCAGCGATGACCGTTGTCTTTTTCCCAAGCCGAGAAATAGGTCAGCTGTCGAGCGATCATGATCTCGACCGCCATCATCGCCAGCTTGCCGGACACGCGGGGGAAGTTGATCAGCGACTTGCCGAACTGTTTGCGGTCCTGCGCATATTGCATGGCGATGTCCAGCGCGCTTTGGGCCACACCGATGGCGCGGGCTGCGGTCTGGATGCGGGCGGATTCGAAGGTTTCCATGAGCTGCTTAAAGCCTTTGCCTTCTTCGCCGCCCAGTAGGTTCTCACCCTTGACCTTGAAGCCATCAAAGCCCAGCTCGTATTCTTTCATCCCGCGATAACCCAGAACTTCGATCTCGCCACCGGTCATGCCAGGGGTGGGGAAGGGGTTGTCGTCCGTGCCGGGCGTCTTTTCCGCCAGGAACATCGACAGGCCGCGATGATCGGAAGTGTCAGAGTTGGTGCGCGCCAGCAAAGTCATCACATGGGTCCGGGCCGCATGGGTGATCCAGGTCTTGTTGCCGGTGATCTCGTAATCACCTTCGGTATTCTTGACTGCTCGGGCGCGCAAGCTGCCCAGATCAGAGCCTGTGTTGGGTTCAGTGAAAACTGCTGTCGGCAGTATCTCGGCGCTGGCGATCTTGGGCAGCCACTGCGCTTTTTGCTCATCCGTTCCACCGGCAATGATCAGCTCGGCCGCGATCTCGGACCGGGTGCCCAGCGATCCGACGCCGATATAGCCGCGCGACAATTCTTCGGACACCACGCACATCGAGGCCTTGGAAAGGCCAAACCCTCCGAACTCTTCGGGGATGGTCAGGCCAAATACACCCATCTCGGCAAGTTCCTCGATGATTTCCATCGGGATCAGCTCATCCTTGAGGTGCCAATCATGGGCGTTTGGTTCGACTTTTTCCTGGGCATAGCGGCGGAACTGGTCGCGGATCATTTCCAGTTCTTCGTCCAGGCCCGACGTTCCGAACATCGTGGCACCGGCCTGTTCTTCCATCAGTTCAACCAAGCGACTGCGTGCAGCCTGTGAATTGGCCTGTGCCATCAGTGTCTGAACTTCAGCGCATTGGAAACCGGACAGCGCGTCCCAGCCCAGACCCATGTCCTGAAGACGCAAAATCTCACCCTGGTTCATTGGGATGCCGCCCGCGACCTGATGCAGGTATTCACCAAAGGCGATTTGGTGCAGCAGCTGCTCGATCTCGCCGAATTTGCCTTCTGCCTCCAAAGCATCGGCCCAGCGTTGCATTTGCTGCAGCGACTGGTTGTATGTCGCCAGCCATGCCAACCCATGAGCGGCGGTCTGATTGGCCTCGATCAGAGCGCCGGACACGCGACCATCTTCTGTCACCATCGCGCGGACCGACTCGCGGGCGCGTTCGAATACGGTGTCCACAGCCGGCAGAGCCGCACGTGTCAGCGTCAGAAGCTCGGGCAAAATCGCGGATGCAATCATCTGGGTCATATCCTGTCCGTCATGGGCCATGAATCAGCTCTCTCCTAAAGTCGTCTGGTCATATCATGCTGCACGTGCAGCGCAACAAAAATACGAATTATGCGACTAAAAAGTTCTAAAGTTGCTTGATCATTTTTGCAGTGCAGCACCTGTCAGGAGTGATATCAGGGGGACATGACGTTGTTTTCTATGCTCTCTGCCCAAGAACTGCTGCTGGCCTGTGGGGTTGCCTTCATTGCCGGTTGGGTCAAAGGCATGGTCGGGTTCGCCATGCCAATGGTTCTGATCTCTGGGCTGAGCATGTTCCTTTCGCCGGATATGGCGATCGCGGGGCTTATCCTGCCAACCCTGGTGACAAATGGGGTGCAGGCATTGCGCGGGGGTGTTCCGGCCGCCGTGTCCTCGATCCGTCAGTTCCGTGTATTTCTGGTTGTCGGGTTGGTGTTTCTGCTGATTGGTGCTCAGTTGGTCAGCGCAGTGCCAGCATCAACTTTTTTGTTGATGATTGGCATCCCGGTGACAGTCTTTGCATTGATCCAGGTATTGGGGCTGCGTCTGAAATTGGCCAGCCCATCTGCCCGAATAGAGGGCATGATCGCTGCGGTTGCAGGCTTTGTCGGGGGGATGTCTGGAATTTGGGGACCACCAACCGTGGCTTATCTGACCGCCTTAAACACCCCGAAAGCGGTGCAGATGCGTGTGCAGGGGGTCATCTATGGTTTGGGGGCGCTGGCGTTGCTGTTCGCGCATATGGGCTCCGGGATTTTCCGCGCCGAAACCGCTCCGTTCTCGGCTGCTCTGGTGCTGCCGGGGCTGGCGGGCATGTGGGTGGGGTTGCAACTGCAGGCGCGCATAGATCAGGCGCTGTTTCGCAAGATCACCCTGTTCGTGCTGCTTATCGCAGGGCTGAACCTGTTGCGACGCGGGCTGATGGGCTAGGCACGCCGATCTATCGCGCGCAGCGTGAAATAGAGCCCCAGCATCAGAAAGAACAGGCCCGAGATATCGCCGATCAGGAAGGCGATATATTCCAGCCCACCGCTGCCAAAAGCCAGGTTGGTCAGTACGGACACCAATACTGACGTGACGATCCCGACCCCCATCACGCAGGACCAGCATGGTTTGCGGTCCGGGTGGGGAAACAGATCGAAGCCGACCCATTTGCATAGGTAAAATACAGCAGGAACGGTTGTGACGGCGATTGCTATGGCGGCCAGACGGTTGGGCAGGAAGACGTCGCTTCCGCCGAGAAAGGCAAAGACAAGAAAGACACCGGGCAAGAGCGCAAAAATCGCCCGCCACCCCAACAACCAAGCAGAGAGCACACGCACACCATGCGGGAGAAACAGCAGGCTGGCCTTGCTGGGATATTCGGGGAAGAATACGTTCTGCAGTGGCATCAGAACCTCGAACGTAAGGAACGAGGCAATTACGTAGGCCAGTGAGGCAAAGAACGTTTCAGAGGCCCATCTGCGCACGGCGGTCAGCCAGCAATGCGCAGATCAAACGCTTTATTACTTAGGCGCATGCACAACATACCGTCCACGGTTCGCGCTACCGCTTTGTGACAAATACCCCTTCTGCACCAGCGACTTCAGCGCACGAAAAAAGGTCGGGCGCGAGACGCTTTGCACAAGCGTGTGTTCAATCAACCCAAATGTCCGAACTTCCTGGTCAGCTTTGGACAGTTCTTCGGCGGCGTAATAGATATCGCGCTCTACCGGTGAGAGTTGTTCCAGCCCCAACGTGCGCTCCATGCTTTGCATCAGTTTGCGCAGTTCGGTCAGTTTCAAGATTTCAGTCATTTCGTTACCTGTCGTTTCCCATGTCACGCGCTGCGACAAAGCAGCGGTATGAGACGAACTGAAATCTGAATGTTCAGAAAGTCTCATATTGACACTCATCCCCATTGGCATACACTTGCTATCTGATTAGGTTTCTCAATTCGCGAATGTGAGTGCGCGGCTGAGTTACCCAAGGTATTTTTAAACAACGCCCGGCGCGATTGCGTCGGGCGAATTTGTCTTAATGACATCATTGGATAGCTTAAACCGGCAAATCGGGCAACGAATTTGTAAGGACACCTTACGTTAGACGTATAAGGACGATTGCCAACAGATGTGCTGTCCGAAAAAAAGGGGAGAGGTTTGCCCCCCCTTTTGCAACATTAACCGATTGCTACGGCTTTGATGTCTTCGTCGATGAAAGGCAGATACTGCTCAAAGTTTTCAGCAAACATCTGAACCAGCTTCTCAGCCTGTTTATCGAAGGCGGCCTGGTCGTCCCAGGTGCGACGCGGATCCAGCAGAACTTCGGCGACACCAGGGACGGAAACCGGCACATCAAAGCCAAAATTCGCATCCTTGCGGAATTCCGCATCCCGAAGCGATCCATCCAGAGCGGCAGTCAGCAAACCGCGGGTCGCACGGATCGGCATCCGGCTGCCAACGCCATAGGCGCCGCCAGTCCAGCCGGTATTCACCAGCCAGCAGGTCGCGCCGTGCTGGGCGATCTTGTCGCGCAGCAGGTTGCCATAGACTTCTGGGCGACGCGGCATGAACGGCGCGCCAAAGCATGTCGAGAATGTGGGTTGGGGCTCGGTCACGCCGCGCTCTGTGCCAGCAACCTTCGAGGTGAAGCCCGACAGGAAGTGGTACATCGCCTGAGCGGGGGTCAGCCGCGCAATCGGGGGCAGAACACCAAACGCGTCACAAGTCAGCATGATGATGTTCTTCGGATGCCCGCCCAACGCGCTTTTCGAGGCATTGGAGATATACTCGAGCGGATAGGCGCAACGCATGTTTGCGGTCAGCGAGTCATCTTCGAAATCCAGCTCCTTGGTCTCGGGATCGAAAACCATATTCTCGATCACGGTGCCGAATTTGCTGGTGGTTGCATAGATCTCGGGTTCGGCCTCGGCGTTCAGGTTGATCGTCTTGGCATAGCACCCGCCCTCGAAGTTGAAAGTGCCACGGTCTGACCATCCATGTTCGTCATCGCCAATCAAGGTGCGGGCCGGATCAGCGGACAGGGTGGTCTTGCCAGTTCCCGAGAGGCCAAAGAAGACCGCGGTATCTACGGGGTTACCGACCGCGTGGTTCGCCGAGCAATGCATCGGCATCACGCCTTTTTCAGGCAGCATGTAATTCAGTAGGGTGAAGACGGATTTCTTGTTTTCACCGGCATATTCTGTGCCGCCGATCAGAATCAATTTGCGGTCGAAGTTCAGTGCGATCACTGTCTCGCTACGGCAGTTGTGCTTGGCCGGATCAGCCTGGAAGCTGGGACAGTTGATGATTGTGAAATCCGCGATGAACTCATCCAGGTCTTCACGATCCGGGCGGCGCAGCAAGTGACGGATGAACAGATTATGCCATGCCAGTTCGGTGACCATGCGCACGTTGATCGAATAAGCGGGGTCGGCGCCGCCGACCAGGTCCTGCACAAAATAGTCACGACCCTTCATGTGCTCGATCATATCGGCATAAAGCGTTTCGAAACCCTCAGGGCTCATCTCGGCGTTGTTTTCCCACCAGATCGAATCGGCGACACTGTCGGTGCGGACAACATGTTTGTCCTTGGGAGAACGGCCAGTGAACTTGCCGGTACTGACAAGAAAAGCTCCGCCATTGCCAAGTGTACCTTCACCCCGCTTGAGGGCTTCTTCAATCAGTGCCGGTTCCATGAAGTTGTAATAGACATTGCCCAGACCCTCGATGCCCTGATCTTCGAGGCGGAATTGCGGGTTCACCCGTCCAGATGTCATGTGTGTCTTCTCCTGTGGCGGCGCGGCGGCAGATTGGCCAAGGTGCGCTCTTGGGGCAGTGTACCGGGAAAACCGGCGATTGGGCGGGTCTTATCATGGTCGTTTAGGGCGTGAACAGGACGGTTTGGCGCAGTTAGCGCAACCAAGTTCAGGTTTAGCGCCACCATGTTTTTTCTGCCGGAAATACAGACACTTTTCGAAGACCATTAACGGCTTTTTTGCCGCATGTGTGTGACAACAATCGCACGATTCGTAGATGGTGATTGATTCGCGGCCATAAAAACGACAAAAATGCCCTACAAATAAGCGAATTGTTTCGTATGAGAGCAGGAATAGGGGTTAACCCGATGTCAAAGATTGCACTGGTGGATGACGACAGGAACATTCTGACGTCCGTATCCATGACGCTCGAAGCCGAGGGTTTCGAGGTAGAAACGTATAACGACGGGCAGGCTGCTCTGGATGCGTTTAACAAGAAGCTGCCCGATATGGCAGTGCTGGATATCAAGATGCCGCGTATGGATGGCATGGATTTGCTGCAGCGACTGCGGCAGAAGACCCAGATGCCGGTGATCTTTCTGACTTCGAAAGATGACGAGATCGACGAAGTTCTGGGTTTGCGTATGGGTGCTGATGATTATGTCAAAAAGCCCTTTTCGCAACGGTTGCTAGTAGAACGGATACGGGCCTTGCTGCGCCGTCAGGAAGCGACCTCGGGTGATCCCGTGGCTGCCAACACAGGCGACGCCAAGGTGATGGAACGAGGCGAATTGCGGATGGACCCCTTGCGCCACGCGGTGAGCTGGAAGGGATCGGATGTCTCTTTGACAGTGACCGAGTTCCTGCTGCTGCAGGCCTTGGCGCAGCGTCCGGGATTTGTCAAAAGCCGCGATCAGCTGATGGATGTTGCCTATGACGATCAGGTCTATGTAGATGACCGCACGATCGACAGCCACATCAAGCGTCTGCGCAAAAAGATGCGCGCTGCTGATCCGGAGTTTTCGGCCATCGAAACGTTGTATGGTATTGGGTATCGGTACAACGAAGAATAAGCGTGGCCTAAGTTAAGGGGTTACTGGGTCTCGTGCGCGATACTGAGCAAGAAAACGAGTTACGCGACGGTGACGTCGTTCTTGGGGATGACTGGGTCATCCCCCAGAGCGACGATTCCGCCGAACTCAGGGCCACACGCGGCCGCCGCAATCTGTTTTCTCTGCGGGGCTCGCCTCTGGCGCGCAAGATCATCACATTCAACATGATTGCATTGGTGATTCTGGTCACCGGATTGCTATATCTGGATAATTCGCGAGAAGAACAGGTGCAGCAGACCGCCCGGAACTTGGTTGGTGATGCGCAGTTGGTCAGCAACGTATTTGAAACCCAGCTGCGACAGAATGTGACTGGCATTACCCGCGACGCGGCCATCCTGGATGTCAAAGATACGTTGGCTGGTCTCAGCCTGCCGGTCGGCGGTGAAGTCTTTGTTTACGATGCTCGTGGGACGCTGATTGGTTGGACGCGCGGCGCGCCTGCGGTCTCAGAGATGCCGGTCATGCTGCGCTCAGAAGCTGATGCGCAGACTGGAAGCACACTGATCAGTGATGCCTTGAACGCGGTCTGGACCGGGCTGTCCAAAGTGTTCAAACAAGATGAAACCAGCGAAGCGCCAACCTTGGCCCAACGCGTTCAGGCCATCATTCCACAGGCGCTGACCGGACATATTCAGGTTCAGGCGGTTCAGGATGACGCAGGCGAAACGGTTATCGTTGCTGCGGCCCCGATCCAACTGGATGGAAAGCCCGTTGGCGCGGTTGCCATGGCCGGTCCCGCCGGAGAAATCGACGCATTGGCCCGCCGTGATCAAGAGCGGATCCTGCGCATGTTCGTCGTGGCGCTTTTGGTGTCAGTCGGATTGAGCCTTGTCCTAGCATCGACCATCGCCAACCCATTGGCCGACCTGGCATCCGCCGCCGAGATGGGCAAAGACCGCGGTGCGGGGGTCAACCCGGGCCGCATCCGCATCCCCGATCTGAGCGCGCGACCGGACGAAATTGGACGACTCAGCCGAGCTTTGCGCGGCATGGTTACAGCGCTGTACAACCGGATTGATGCAAACGAACAATTCGCGGCAGATGTGGCGCATGAGATCAAAAACCCCCTAGCCAGCCTTCAATCTGCTGTGGGCACGTTGCGCATGGTTAAAAGAGACGACCAGCGCGATAAGCTGATGGGTGTGATCGAACATGATGTCCGTCGGCTGGATCGTCTGGTCAGCGACATTTCGAACGCCTCGCGCCTGGATGCCGAACTGGTCAAGGAGGAAGAGCAGCCATTTGATTTGTTGAACCTGATCGGAAACCTCGGTCAGTATCTGGGCGAGGATGCGCGCGCCAAGGGAATCGATTACATCACTGATCTGCCGCCCGAACCAATCACCGTGACCGGGCTTGAGGCGCGATTGGCGCAGGTGTTCGTAAACCTGATCACCAATGCGATTTCCTTCTGCGAAGAAAGCGATGCCATACGTGTGTGGGTACGCCGGCGCGAGGATCGGGTTCTGGTTGTTGTTGAAGACACTGGCCCAGGCATCCCCGAGCAGGCCCTGACCAAAGTGTTCAAACGGTTCTATTCCCAACGTCCCGTTGAGCATTTCGGCAATAACTCGGGGTTGGGTCTGGCGATCTCGAAACAGATTGTCGAGGCGCATGGCGGGGTGATTTGGGCCGAGAATATCCGCCCGACCGAAGCGGACATAACATCAGACCCTCAGGGCGCGCGATTCGTCGTGGGCCTGCCGGTTTGACGCGGTGAGCACGTCCGCACTCTCCTCTGTTGAACACAAAGATACTGCCATCGTTCACGCCTCTTGCGTCGCGGTAGCAGACCGTGCTGTTTTGATCGTGGGGCCTTCGGGCACCGGGAAGTCAGCGCTGTCTTTGCAGATGATGGCGTTGGGGGCCGATCTGGTCGCGGACGATCGGGTTCGGTTGTATATGGATGGCAATCTCGCCCTGGCAGAGGCGGCTCCAAATATCGGTGGACTGATCGAGGCAAGAGGTCTTGGCCTGTTGCGGGCAGTCTCGGTTGGGCCGGTGCCGGTTGGCTTTGTGGTGGACATGGCGCAAGAAGAACCCGAGCGCCTGCCAGAACCCCGTTCAATTCTTATCCTGAGGCAAACTGTTCCCTTGCTTCGGGGCGCTGGCGTCTCCAATTTACCAGCAGCGCTCTTGCTACTGATGAAAAACGGGTGCGCAGACCCGGAATGGCCCAATCAATGACGACCCAAAGACGCATCGTACTTGTCACCGGCCCATCCGGCGCAGGCCGGTCCACCGCAATCCGTGTCTTAGAGGATCTGGGGTTCGAGGCCATCGACAACCTTCCCATGGGTCTTTTGCTGCGTCTATTAGACGGGCCAAAAACCGACCGTCCCATGGCGCTTGGTATTGATGCGCGCAACCGCGATTTTTCCACGATTGGCGTCATCGAATTGCTGGCTAAGCTTCGGTGGATGGAACAGGTTGACCTGACCACGCTTTATCTCGATTGCAGCGATGAAGTCCTGCTGCGCCGGTATTCGGAAACCCGCAGACGTCACCCGGTGTCTGCGGATGCCAGCCCTGAAACCGGCGTGCGCCAGGAAAAAGAGTCGCTGGCCCCAATTCGTGAACTTGCAGATACGTTGATCGACACCACGCCACTGAATGTTCACCAACTGCGCGAAGAGGTAGAGCGTTGGTTTGCACCTCAGGGTGGGCGGCATCTGGCGGTAACCATCGAATCATTTTCCTATAAGCGTGGTTTGCCTCGCGGATTGGATATGGTCTTTGACTGCCGTTTTCTCACCAACCCGTACTGGCGTCCCGAGCTTCGGGCCGAAGATGGTCGCAATTCGGATGTGGCGAGCTATATTCAAACCGACGCGAACTATGCGCCTTTCTTCGAAAGGGTGGTTGACCTGCTGACTTTGTTGTTGCCCGCCTACCGGGCCGAGGGCAAAGCCTACCTGTCCGTGGCCTTTGGCTGTACCGGAGGGCAACACAGATCGGTTGCAATGGCCGAAGCGGTTGCAAAGGCCCTTGCAGAGGGGGGGCAGCAAGTGGCAATTAGGCATCGCGAAATGGAAAGACGATCGTTGAATGTGAGGCCGGATTGATCGGGATCGTACTCGTAGCACATGGTGGGCTGGCCAAAGAATATTTGGCCGCGATGCAGCATGTGGTCGGCAATCAGCCCGGCCTGGCCGCGATCTCGATCGAGGCCGATCATGATCGCGAAGCGAAGCAATCGGAAATCTGTGCGGCCGCCGACAGTGTTGATGTTGGTGACGGTGTTGTCGTCGTGACCGATCTGTTTGGCGGAAGCCCCTCGAATCTCAGCCTGCGTGCCTGCGCGCCGCAGGATCGCCGTATCCTTTACGGCGCAAATCTTCCCATGTTGATAAAACTGGCCAAATCCCGCCACCTGCCGATTGGCGAAGCCGTGCGGCAGGCAATGGAAGCTGGACGTAAGTATATCAATGCGCAAAATGTGACGTTTGACGAGAACCGGACAGATAAAGAATGACCACCCGAAGCTTGAAAATTATCAATGAAAAGGGCCTGCATGCCCGCGCCTCGGCCAAGCTGGTTGAGTTGGTAGAAGGGTTCGACGCTCAGGCCGAGGTGTCGAAAGACGGGCTTTCCGCATCCGGCGACAGCATTATGGGTCTTTTGATGTTGGCAGCGTCTCGTGGAACGACTATTGACGTCGAGACGTCCGGACCGGATGCTGAGGCGTTGGCTGATGCGTTGGAGACTCTGGTGAACGACAAGTTCGGAGAAGGTTTCTGACCGCACCCGCCGTGATACGAAGAACGGGATAACCAGGAATTGGCGGAAACAACGCACGAGACCAAGACAGGCCCGGTGGTGGATGGGACCAAGGACCAGGGCGAGATCTATGATCGTAAGACCCTGACCTACGCAAACTCGTTCGACGACCCTTGGACTGCAACAGCGATCCGCACCATTGAATGGTGTACGGGTAAGTTGACCATTTTGGGTATGGTTAACAAGTTCGAGAAGCAGAATGAACAATTCCGCGGCCAACGGTTCTGGGCAGGTGCGCTTAATATAATGGGCATCGACCTGACCACACCAGAGGAACAGATCGCGCGTATTCCAAAAACGGGGCCCGTGGTCGTCGTAGCCAACCATCCCCATGGCATGGTCGACGGCATGATTCTGGCAGAGCTGATCGGCAGGGTCCGCAGCGACTATCGGATCTTGACCCGTTCGGTTCTGACAGGTTTGGACGAGGCGGCGACGTCGTTCATGATTCCGGTGCCCTTCCCGCACGATCCCGAGGCACAGGCCAAGATGCTTGAGATGCGCGGCAATGCGATGGAGCATCTGAAAAACGGGGGCGTTGTGGCCTTGTTCCCTTCAGGCGTTGTGATGTCTTCGGATGACTGGTTCGGGCCGGTGATCGAGCGTGAGTGGAACGTGTTCACGGCCAAAATGATCCGTCGATCCGGCGCGCAGGTCCTGCCGATCTTTTTCCCTGGCAGGAATTCGCGTGCCTACCAGATCGCCAACAAACTTTCTGCGATTCTGCGCCAGGGTTTGTTGCTGCACGAGATCGTTCGATCCTGCAACAAACCGCAATCCCCGGTGATCGGAGAACCGATCTCGGATGAGGATATGCAGCTGCTGGAGCGAGATCCGCGCGGCTTTATGGCTTGGCTCAGAAAGCACACGCTGGGTCTTGGGCAGGCAACCAAGCTCTGACCTGCAATTTCACCTGATCAGGACAATCTCGTGGCTGCGCCCGGATGAATTCCGGGCGGTGGCCTTTACCGGGTCGGCACTGGCGCCTCGCCCCGATAGTCATAAAAACCACGCTGCGTTTTACGTCCCAGCCAGCCCGCTTCGACATATTTCGTCAACAGCGGACAAGGGCGATATTTGGTATCGGCCAATCCATCATGCAGCACGTTCATAATGGCCAAACAGGTGTCCAGACCGATAAAGTCAGCCAGTTCTAGTGGTCCCATCGGGTGGTTTGCGCCCAATTTCATCGATTGGTCAATCGACTGAACATTCCCCACGCCTTCATACAGGGTGTATACGGCCTCGTTGATCATCGGCATCAGGATGCGGTTGACAATGAAAGCCGGGAAATCTTCGGCGCTGGCGGCGGTTTTGCCAAGGCGGTCTACAACGGCCTTACAGGCAGCAAATGTTGGTTGATCCGTAGCAATGCCCCGGATCAGTTCAACCAGTTGCATCACCGGAACTGGGTTCATGAAGTGAAAACCCATAAAGCGTTCGGGCCGGTCTGTTCGGCTCGCCAAACGTGTGATCGAAATAGATGACGTATTTGACGTCAGGATTGTATGCGGTTGCAGATGTGGCAGCAAACTTTCGAAAATGGCTTGTTTGACGGTCTCACGCTCGGTTGCGGCCTCGATCACCAGGTCAGTCTGGCCCAGCTGTGGCAGCTCCATTGTGGTCGTGATGCGTTTCAGCGCGGATTGCATCTCCTCATCCGAAATTTTTCCGCGCGATGCCTGGCGCGCCATATTTCCTTCAATCGTCGCCATGGCGCTGTTCAGCGCGTCCTGGCTAACGTCGTTCAGCAGAACGTCATATTCCGCCAAAGCCAGTACGTGGGCGATACCATTGCCCATTTGGCCTGCGCCAATCACTCCGACTGATTTTACATCCATTTTTTGATGCCTCTGTGCCACGGGGTAGGATGACACTATCGGCAGATCGGGGCGGGCGGCAAGGGGATCAGACCGTTCGACTTTGCTTCAAATGCGCACATTAGGAGATTCTCAAGGCTTGCGGCTGCAAGATGGCATCCGGGTGAAAATTGGGTGAGTGATATGAGCTATCATCAAGCTGGCTCGGGAAGACTCGAGCATGACGTGTGCCAATACGGTGAGTCACGATTGTGGTTTCGTGGGCCAATGCGTTCGCTGGAGAAGTCATTTGTGGCCTGCGCAGGTGGGACCGAAACATTCGGGCGATTCGTCGAGCAGCCATTCGCGGCAGTTCTCGAAGAGAGGTTGGACAGACGGTGCCTGAATTTCGGAAGCCTTTTTTGCGGCGTAGATGCGCTGTGCGATGACACGGAGTTGAGGGGTTTACTGAACCAAGCAGAGCTCTGCGTGGTGCAGCTTAGCGACATATTGGGGCAGTCCAATCGATTCTACCGGGTTCATCCCCGACGCAACGACCGTTTTCTGGCTCCGACAGAGGATCTGAAATCTCTCTATCCCGAGATCGACTTTGCCGATGTCCATTTCGTACATCACCTGATGATTTTGTTGCAGGGCCGCAATGATGCGCGGTTCGAGGTAATCGCAGAAGAGCTGCGACGGAATTGGATCGACCGCATTGGGGGGCTTGTTGAGGCGCTTGAAGCGCCTGTTGTCTTGTTGAATTTGCAGGTCCTGCGTGAGGCAGAAAGTGATCAGCCCAAGCACGGTGCTGATATTCGGATCACGCCACAGATGATCGAGGCCCTGCGCCCTCTCAGCGCCGAGATCGTTGAGGTGACGGTCAGCGTGTCGGGGCAGTCCGATGAGCTTGAAGATATGCTGTTTGGAACACTGCAACAGCCCATGGCGGAATATATGATAGGTCCTGCAGCACACAGGTCGATTGCTGACGCCTTGGTCGGTCCGATCAGAAACCTGCAATGAAAAGGGCCCGCCGATGACGGGCCCAATGCAAGATTCTTCGTGAAAAAGTCTAGCCCGTTGATCAGCCGAGTTTCTCGGTCAGTTCCGGAACGGCCTGGAACAGGTCGGCGACCAGACCGTAATCGGCAACCTGGAAGATCGGCGCTTCTTCGTCTTTGTTGATCGCCACGATGATTTTCGAGTCTTTCATACCTGCCAGATGCTGAATCGCACCCGAGATGCCGACAGCGACATACAGATCCGGGGCAACAACCTTGCCGGTCTGACCCACCTGCCAATCGTTCGGAGCATAGCCCGAGTCGACTGCGGCGCGCGATGCGCCAACTGCGGCCCCCAGCTTGTCAGCGAGACCTTCGATCAGCTTGAAGTCCTCTTCAGAACCGACACCACGGCCACCCGACACAACAACGCCAGCCGAAGTCAGCTCGGGGCGGTCGCTTGTAGCTACCTTGTCTTCGACCCAGGACGATAGACCGGGGTTCTCGCCGACCGAGATGGTCTCAACTGCTGCCGAGCCATCTTCGCCCGCAGCATCAAAACTTGCGGTTCGGAAAGTGACGACTTTTTTGGCGTCCACAGATTTGACGGTCTGGATCGCGTTGCCCGCATAGATCGGGCGTTCGAAGGTCGAGCCGTCGACGACACCGGACGCGTCCGAGATGACCATGACGTCCAACAGCGCGGCAACGCGCGGCATAACGTTCTTGGCATCGGTGGTGGCGGGGGCAACGATGTGCTCATAACCATCAGCCAGACCTACGATCAGCGCAGCAGTGGATTCTGCAAGGCGATGGCCCAGCGATTCGTCCTCGGCGACCAGAACCTTTGAGACGCCGGTGATCTTGGCGGCAGCTTCACCGGCAGCAGCAGCGGAACCGCCTGCGGCCAGAACGGTTACATCACCCAGTGCCTTAGCTGCGTTTACAGCTTTGGCGGTTGCGTCCAGCGCCAGTTCACCATTGTTGACTTCGGCGAGAAGAAGAACAGCCATTACACAGCCCCCGCTTCTTTGAGTTTCGCGACGAGCTCGTCCACCGAGCCGACGATGATGCCAGCGGCACGTGCCTGTGGTTCTTCGGTTTTGACGACTTCCAGGCGCGGCGAGACGTCGACGCCGTAATCATCGGCGGTTTTCTCGTCCAGCGGCTTTTTCTTCGCCTTCATGATATTGGGCAGCGACGCGTAACGGGGCTCGTTCAGGCGCAGGTCCACGGTCACGATTGTCGGCATTTTGACGCTGATGGTTTGCATGCCGCCATCGACTTCGCGGGTGATCTTTGCGCTGTCGCCGTCGATGTCGATGTCGGACGCAAAGGTGCCTTGTGACCAGCCCAAAAGAGCTGACAACATCTGACCAGTTGCATTCATGTCGTTGTCGATAGACTGCTTGCCGCACAAAACGATACCAGGCT
This sequence comes from Ruegeria sp. CDSA241, assembly GCF_059611265.1. Lineage (NCBI taxonomy): Bacteria > Pseudomonadati > Pseudomonadota > Alphaproteobacteria > Rhodobacterales > Roseobacteraceae > Ruegeria > Ruegeria sp. CDSA241. The sequence continues at coordinate 6,386 of NZ_JBXWPF010000017.1, read as the reverse complement.
GCTCTTCCTCGACCACTTTGGCCAGGATCTTGGCAACGGCCAGAGGTTCTATGTCCTGATGGACATCATCTGCAGCAACGACCAGGATGGCACGGTCCGCGCCCATGGCCAGCGCAGTGCGCAGTGTTTCCTGGGCTTGTTTTACGCCGATAGAAACAACGACGACTTCGTCTGCCTTGCCTGCTTCTTTCAGGCGGATTGCCTCTTCGACAGAAATTTCGTCGAACGGGTTCATCGACATTTTGACATTGGCGAGATCGACACCGCTGCCATCCGCTTTGACGCGAACTTTAACGTTATAGTCAATCACGCGTTTGACAGGCACGAGTACCTTCATTTTGCGCTAGCTCCTCACAAAAAACGGCAAGCCGCGTCGCGACTCCACCAATGTTCATGAGGGCTTGAATAGCGATTCAATTCAGGCGGCAACAGGGCAAAATCGTCACGTCATCTGCAACGGACGTCGCGTTTTGCTATTTTTGACGTGACCAAGCACCACACATCCACCCAAAAGGCAGGAAGCTATCGGTTTGCGCCCGCCCGTCGGGCCGGGGCTTCGCCCTTCCGGTCGCCGCCGCGTCCACTGGACGCGACGCCGCTTTCAGCGGTTCGCGCCCGGAACCCACAGAACATCTTGGGTTCCGTTTTCATTGGCACAACGGGCTGCGACGAAGAACCAGTCGCTCAGACGGTTCAGGTACTTGACTGCGGTTTCGTTGACCGGCTCCATGTTGGTCAGCTCAACCGCAAGCCGTTCGGCCCGGCGCGATACGGTTCGACATACATGCAGATGCGCCGCAAGACGCGAGCCACCGGGCAGGATGAAACTGCGCAGCGGTTCCAAGGCTTCGTTCATCGCGTCGATTTCAACCTCCAGCCGGTCAATCTGCGAGGGCACGATGCGCAGAGGCGGATAGTCTGCTTCGGCATCCTTTTCCATGTCGGGACGACAGAAATCTGCGCCCAGATCAAACAGGTCATTCTGAATGCGGGCGAGTGCAGCTTCGACATCCCCATCTGCCTCGGTCCGGGCGACGCCGACAAAGGCGTTCAACTCGTCCACGGTGCCATAAGCGGTCACGCGGCCCGAGTATTTGGCGACGCGTTCGCCATTGCCGAGTGCGGTTTTGCCATCATCACCGGTGCGGGTGTAAATCTTGTTCAATACGACCATTTACTGACCTCCCTGACCGCGCAGCCAGACGTAAAGCACGATCAGAATCACGGCGATGAACTGAAACAGGATACGCAGGCGCATATACTTGTTGCTTTTCAGTGCCGCGTCCCTGCCGCTTTTGCCAAAATTCGAGATGCCAAGCGCCAATACGACGACAACCGCCGCCATGGCCAAAAGCAAAATGACCATCATTAGGTCCATGAGTACACCGTCCGCGTTTCTGTTTGCCTAGGGCTATCATCTAGACCCGTGCGTGCCAAAAGCGAACGGGTTATTTCGCCTCAGACCCCTGCAAGGATGCGGTCAATCGCACGTGTCGACAGGATGCGGCGCAAACAACCGGCAATAAATGTAGGTGTTGTCACATAGTATCGGGGGCGCGGGCGCTTGGATTCTACGGCGTGGGCCAGCTTGGTCGTAACCGCTGATGCGGGCAGTTCAAACCGATCCGGCCCCGGCGATTCATACAGTCTTTTCAACAAAGAGGACTCATACCGCTCGCGCAGGGCCGAGTTTTGCCAGTTGATGAACCGCTCGAAGAATGGGATTGAGTTTTCGCGGATTTTAGATGTGATCGGGCCGGGTTCGATCAAAATGACCTTGATCCCCGTATCAGCCAGTTCCAGGCGCAGTGTATCCGTCAGCCCTTCGATTGCATATTTCGTGGCCACATAGGCGCCGCGCCACGGATAGGCCACCAGACCCAGCACCGAAGAGTTCTGAACGATTCGCCCGTGTCCTTGACTGCGCATAATCGGGATGACCTGCCTGGTCAGTTCGTGCCAGCCAAAGAAGTTCGCCTCGAAAATCTGACGCAGGCCTTCGGTCGGCAGGTCCTCGACCGCGCCGGGCAGGCCATGTGCGCCATTGTTGAACAGCGCGTCCAGGGTGCCTCCGGTGGCCTCCAACACTTCGTTCAAACCCGACGAAATGCTGGCCGTATCGGTATAATCAATGCGCGGGCTTTCAAACCCCTGCGCCCGCAACCGGTCGCAATCGCGCTGTTGTTTGCACGAGGCAAACACGCGCCAACCCCGCGCGCGCATCCCATGCGCCGCATCCAGTCCGATGCCCGATGAGCAGCCAGTAATTAGAATGGTCTTCTGCATGATTTTCCCGATTCTGAACCAGCCCCAAGCTAGGGTGCACAGAGTATGGGAACAATCATTGCTCCACGTCAGTCTGGTGTTTTTCTGACCAAAGAGGTCGAAATCCACCCCACCTGTTGCTGCGGCAACACGCGCAGTCGCAACCATCCGGTGCCCGAGTCACTTAGCACCTCGACCTTCTGGCCGATGCGCGCTTTGCCAACAATCGGGTAGATCGTTCCAGGGCCGTCACGCATGTTCACGCGGGTCCCGGAGATTTCCCGGATATCTTTCCTGGGTTCAGGCTGGGCGGCGGGTTCAGGCTGCACGTCCTTGGTGATTTGCTTCAGGCCAGTTACACCGTCTTCTAGGGACGCAAGCGTGATGCTGGCAGTCTGATCGTCAAACACCGAAAGCGCGTTGAAAGTGTCCAGACTGGCGGGTTCTGCGACAATCGCTGCGACTGCTGGCTGGGGATCAATCGGGCGCTCGCGCACGACCGGCGAGCGCATAGCGACATTTGTCACAAGCTCTTTTGCCGGAGACGGTGCTACGGTTTTGGGGGCCGCTTTCGAGGCGACTCGCACAGGCTGTTCTGACCGCACACCGCGCGGCTCGAAATTAGGCCCGCCACTCATGACGTAAAAGCACCAGCCAAGTGCAGCGAAACTCATTACAATCAGGCGCGTCATGGCGCATCCCCCGGTCGATCAATCAAAACAAAAAAAGGCAGCAGACTAATGTCAGACATCCTAGCATAATTCGCGACCCAAGTCGAAAAACGGGGGAAATCGGGGGGTTGCCTCCCCCTGTTGCAAAAAGCGCCACTTGTCCCCAGTAAAATATGTCTTGCTTGCTTTACCCGCGCGCCCTTGCGTCGTATCACATCATCTATGAATGATACGATCGACGACCCCAATATGGTGGCCCCCGGATACGGGGGCGAAGTAGCCGAACCGCTGCGCCGCGCGATTGGTGAACGTTATCTGACCTATGCGCTGTCCACCATCATGCACCGGGCCTTGCCCGATGCACGGGATGGTCTGAAGCCGGTGCATCGGCGAATCCTCTATGCGATGCGCGAACTGCGACTCAGTGCAACGGGCGGGTTCCGTAAGTCGGCGAAAATCTCGGGCGATGTGATGGGTAACTATCACCCGCACGGCGATGCCGCGATTTATGACGCGATGGCGCGTTTGGCGCAGGATTTTAATGTGCGCTATCCGCTGGTCGACGGGCAGGGGAATTTCGGCAATATCGACGGCGATAACCCGGCGGCCTCTCGTTATACCGAAGCTCGGATGACCATCGTGGCCGAGGCTCTGCTTGAGGGTCTGAACGAGGATGCTGTCGATTTCCGTGACAACTATGACGGCACGCTGACCGAACCGGTGGTTCTGCCCGCGCTATTTCCGAATCTGCTGGCCAATGGCTCCAGCGGTATTGCGGTGGGCATGGCGACGAATATCCCGCCACATAACATCTCGGAACTGTGTGACGCCTGTTTGCATCTGATCAAGACGCCGGATGCGCGCGACGATACGCTTCTGAACTACGTGCCCGGACCGGATTTCCCAACCGGCGGCGTAATCGTTGAACCGCCTGCGAATATCGCGCAGGCCTATCGCACCGGGCGCGGGTCATTCCGCCTGCGCTGTAAGTTCGAGGTCGAGGATCTGGGCCGCGGTCAGTGGCAGATCGTCGTCACCGAGATTCCCTATCAGGTTCAGAAATCGAAGCTGATCGAAAAGATCGCCGAGCTGATTCAGACCAAGAAAATCCCGATCCTTGGCGACGTTCGTGACGAATCCGCAGATGACATTCGCCTGATCCTTGAGCCGCGTTCCAAGAACGTAGACCCCGAGGTGCTGATGGGAATGCTTTATCGTAACTCAGACCTTGAGGTGCGATTCAGCCTGAACATGAACGTGCTGATCGACGGGGTGACACCCAAAGTCTGCTCGATGAAAGAAGTGCTTCGCGCTTTCCTGGATCACCGGCAAGAGGTTCTGCTGCGCCGGTCGCGCCACCGGATGGCCAAGATCGACCATCGGCTGGAGGTGTTGGAGGGCTTTATCGTTGCCTTCCTGAATCTTGACCGCGTGATCGACATTATCCGCTATGACGATGACCCCAAGGCTGCGCTGATGCGCGAAGACTGGGGCATCGACCATGTCCGCGCCACCAATGAGGCCGACTATGTCTCGCCCAAACCGGGCGAGGGCGAGCTGTCCGAGGTCCAGGTCGACGCAATTCTCAACATGCGTCTGCGCAGCTTGCGTCGTCTGGAAGAGATGGAGCTGGTTCGCGAACGCGATGAGCTGATGTTGGAACGTGCCAATCTCGAAGATCTGCTAGCCGATGAAAGCCTGCAATGGGCCAGTATCGCCGAGCAGTTGAAAGAGACCAAGAAAACCTTCGGCAAGGACTATGAGGGCGGCGCGCGGCGCACCCAGTTTGCCGAAGCCGGTCAGGTCGAAGAGGTCCCGCTTGAGGCGATGATCGACCGCGAACCGATCACGGTTGTCTGCTCTCAGATGGGCTGGATTCGCGCCATGACCGGCCATATCGACCTGAACCGCGAGTTGAAATTCAAGGATGGCGATGGGCCACGGTTTATCTTCCATGCGGAAACCACCGATCGGCTGCTGGTCTTTGCCTCGAACGGTCGATTCTATACCATCAGTGCCGCGAATCTGCCCGGCGGTCGGGGTATGGGCGAGCCGCTGCGCCTGATGGTCGACCTGCCGAATGAGGCGCAGATAATCGACATCCTGATCCACAAGCCGGGGCGCAAGCTGCTGGTGGCCTCGGATGCGGGTAACGGCTTCACCGTGCCCGAGGATGATGTGCTGGCACAGACCCGAAACGGCAAACAGGTGCTGAACGTCAAAGGCGACGAAACAGCGATTATCTGTAAGCCGATCGAAGGTGACCACGTTGCAGTGGTTTCTCAGAACGGCAAGTTTCTGGTCTTCCCGACCGAGGAACTGCCTGAAATGACCCGCGGCAAGGGCGTTCGCCTGCAGAAATACAATATGGCGCGCGGGCGGCAGGGGACGCTGGAATTGGACGGCGGGCTGTCAGATATCACCACCTTCAACTGGGAAGAGGGCCTGAAATGGTCCATGGGTGGCGACAAGACCCGGCACGAGGCAGATCTTTCGCAATGGCTGGCCAAGCGTGCCAGCGTCGGGAAAAAGCCGCCATACGGCTTCCCGCGTGATTTTAAATTCTCCTGATCAGGCCCGGTCACAGAGGATTTATGCCGATACGGCTTGGCACAAGCCGTATCGGTGCGTTAGATCAAAGAAAAACAGGCCTATCGAGACGAGATATGTTGCGCATTTTGACACTGATCACCGGATTGGCCCTGATGGGCGCCTGCACCCAAACGCAGGTTTACGAAGAGCCTGAGACGCTGGGCGAATTCAAGTTGCGGGTAAACTATGCCTTTGCCGATAAGGCGGTGCAGGGGCCGGTAAGCCGGGATGCGACGCCCGACGAATGGACTGCTGCCATTCAAAACGCGGTGGACATCCGCCTTGGGCGCTATACGGGCGCTCAGGAATACGACATCGGCATCAGCCTCGAGGGCTACATGCTGGCCCCTCCCGGAATTCCGGTGATCTACAACCCCAAGAGCACTGCGATTGTTCTGGTCAACGTTTATGACGTGAACAAGAAAGAGTTTCTTGCCAAAGGTAAGCAATTCCAGGTGCTGGAAGACACAACCGGCGGCAGTGCCCTGAAAGGTTCGGGCCATGAACGGACGAAACAAGAGCAAATGAGCGGGCTGGCTCTGAAAGTTGCGGACCGAGTCGAAGAATGGTTGGCCGAGGAACATTTGGAAAACGGTTGGTTCGACCGGCGTCCCGAACTGATCCAGCCACTCGATTCAGGTGAAGCAACGCAAAATCCGGCTTAAAGAACGGCATTTCCCGCAGGATGTGCTTGATTTTCTCCTTTGAACCCAATATCTCGCGCGCGCAGATGTAACCACGGGACCAAGGGTCCCCCAAAGCACAAAAGGGCGCCTGAGGAATGGCAAAGGAAAAGTTTGAGCGTAATAAGCCGCACGTCAACATCGGCACGATTGGCCACGTTGACCACGGCAAGAC
>NZ_JBXWPF010000016.1:0-113444 GCF_059611265.1 Ruegeria sp. CDSA241 | reverse complement strand
ACAATCGCATGCCTGCTGGCCAACACCCTGACCGCCGCATGCCGCGCAAACAAACTCCCCGAACCAGAAGGCCTGACGGCTTAAAACGAGGCCGCCGCTGTTCAAACTGCGGCTGTTCTTTTTTCCGTTCTGATTTAGGTAGGTATTGGCGACCTTTTAGGTCGTAACTTGTGCATGGTGATCGTATCCATTGGCGTGTCGCCTACCAATTCCCTCCGATCCCCCCTACTACGAGCGTTGTGTGAATCCGGACCGCCACGCTCAGGCGAGATTGAGTGCCTGCGAAACAGCCCGGCTGCAGCCCATCAGGCACGTCAATTCGCAAGGCCGTCCTCAGAGCGCGAGATAGCCGATTCCGGCAAACGCGACGACACAACCAAGCCACTGGCTTGGTGACATACGCTCTTTCAAGATTGCCCAGGCTAGGACAACAGTCAGTAGTCCAAAAACCGAAGCCGCGACGGATGCATATTGGGCATTGGGCAACCTACCGGCCGCGACCACACTGAGAATTGCGACCGCATCCAGTAAACCCATTAAGCACAAAAGGGGCAGTGCTTTTGTGCCGGGCCAAATCGACTTGCGAGACGCAAAAGCTATCGCTGCCAGAACCAGAATTGCCGTAAGTCGACCGATTAGAGACACGGTGTATTCGTCGCTGATCTCTGCCGCGTATTGCCCCAGGGCAAATGCTGCGGCGAACCCGGTTGCGGCCAGCAAAGACAAGACAATGGTTGGGCCACGGGCAGGGTAGGTTGTCTCGGTTTTGTCTGAGCGGGCTGCGACGATGGATACTCCGAGGCCGATCGCAATTACGGCCAACCAGTGCCATGCACTGACAGTCGAGCCGCGCCAAATTGCGACGGTGACGGACAAGACCGGATAGCTGGCAACTAGCGGCGCAACCAATCGCACGGGCCCCCGATGAAAAGCCTCGTACATGCTGAGCCCGGCCAAGAGGTAAAAAAAACCTGCTGCAATCGCATAAGCCATCGCGTTGCCCGACATGGGGTTGATGTCGCCCCAGGCTGCAACCATCCCGATCTGCAGGATGGCACCAAAGAGTAACACAAACATCAAAGAGGCGACCACGCTGACAGACTGGCTGATATAGCGGACCGAGAGATCATGAATGCCCCAGCACAACGCAGCTAGCAACCCGAGTGCAAGGGCGCTCATGTAAGGGAAGATTGTTGTAGTGTCGACCATATTGGCATGTGTTCGGACCCAGATATCAACAGCGCCAAGATGTCACTGTTGATAAACTAATATTCCTGTTATGCAATAAATTAGGCAATGGAGACCCGGAGAATCCACTATGTCCTCGGCTTTGGATCAACTTGGAGGCGAAGAGAGCCTGCGCGCGCTTGTCGAACAATTTTATGATCGAATGGAGGCCGATCCGGCTGTGTATTCCTTGCACCGGCTGCATTTTCGGGGTCACGGATTGAACCATACAAGGCAAGCACAGTTCGAGTTCCTCAGCGGTTTTTTGGGCGGCCGAGCTTATTACCGGGAACGATTTGGCCACATGGATTTACGGGAAATACATGCCCATGTGCCTATTCGCGAGGCCGATGCAGAGCTTTGGCTGGAAACCTTTGACGCCGCTTTGGAAGATTGTGAACTGCGCGGCCCGGCGGTGGATAAAATGCGAACCTCCCTGCGACGTGCGGCATTGATGCTTGTTAACGACGTTCCCGACTGGCGCATCGAGGTGGATAGGGAAGAAGGACAAGAAGTCCCAGAATAGGCTATTTGCAGGGTCTCGAAATCAGTCGTCAAACAACCGACCGTTCAGATTAGATGGAGCTGGTCTTAAGTATTGAACGTCATAAAGATTTGCTCGATCGCGATATCGTCGTTTAGGTGTGTCATCTTTTGCACAGCACCCTTAGCCCATGCCCTGATTGACTGCTTTTCGGCCGCAAGCCAGGGATGGTTCCGATTTCCCAGACAACCAAGGGGCTGCCCAAAGCAGCTGTGCAATGCGGGGATTGGGTTCCCGTCTTAAAGGCGCACAATTTCAACGGAATCCCCGTTTGACGATATGTGTGCAAAAGACGCGCCTCGATCTTCGCCCGGCGCGTGTTGACTGAAAAGAACATCCCGGCGTGATCGTTGTTGGTGAATGAACAACAAGGCCGCGGCACAGGCCGCAACCTCGATGTCTTCCAGTTTTACCGGATCAGATATCCAGCGTGTTTTCCTTTTCCCAGCGCGAGAAATGCGACACGAAGGAATTCCACTCCTGATGCTTCATCTTCAGGAAAGCAGACGAGAATTCGGCGCCCATCATGCCCTTCAGGTCTTTGTCTTTGTCGTATTCGCGCAGTGCATCAAGCATGTTCAACGGCAACTTTGGTGCTCCGCGCACTTTATGGCCTTCGGCATACATATCGATATCCCAGCGCTTGCCAGGGTCTGCTTTGGATCGGATACCTGACAGTCCAGCCGCAATGATCACGGCCTGAAGCAGGTAGGGGTTGGTTGCTCCGTCCGGCAGACGCAATTCAAACCGCCCGGGGCCGGGCACACGCACCATGTGAGTCCGGTTGTTGCCCGTCCATGTCACGGTGTTGGGCGCCCATGTTGCACCCGACATCGTCCGCGGCGCGTTGATGCGTTTGTAGCTGTTCACCGTGGGGTTGGTGATCGCGGCCAGTGCTGACGCGTGCTTCATGATGCCACCGAGGAAGTGCTTGCCACGCTCTCCCAGACCAACCTCACCGGTCGGGCCGTCGCCCTCGCCTGCAAACACGTTGGTCTTGGCCGCATCGCCTGGCGCATCCCAGACCGAGATATGCGCATGACAGCCATTACCGGTCAGGCCTTCCACCGGTTTCGGCATGAATGTCGCACGCAGCCCATGTTTTTCAGCAACCGATTTGGTCATGAACTTGAAGAAAGAGTGTTTATCAGCAGTGCGCAGAACGTCGTCAAATTCCCAATTCATCTCGAACTGGCCGTTGGCGTCCTCGTGGTCGTTCTGATAAGGTCCCCAGCCCAGTTCCAGCATGTAGTCACAGATTTCACGCACGACATCATACCGGCGCATCACGGCCTGTTGGTCATAGCAAGGCTTTTCAGCTGTATCGAAAGGATCGCTAATCTGTTCTCCGTCCGGCGTCATCAGGAAGAACTCGGCTTCGATACCGGTTTTGACATGCATTCCTTCGCTTGCAGCTTCGTCGATCAGGCGGCGCAATACGTTACGAGGGGCTTGCGCGACATCGCTGCCTTCCATAACGCAGTTGCCAGCAACCCAAGCCACTTCGGGCTTCCAGGGCAGCTGAATGACCGATGATGGGTCTGGAACTGCCAGCATGTCAGGATGAGCCGGTGTCATATCCAGCCAGGTGGCAAACCCGGCAAAGCCTGCACCATCTTGCTGCATGTCGGCAATCGCCTGCGCAGGAACCAGTTTAGCCCTCTGTCCACCGAACAGGTCGGTGAACGAGATCATGAAGTATTTGACGCCTTTTTCTTTTGCGAAAGCTGCGAGATCTGTCGTCACGATTGCTTTCCTTTCCCTGTTGAATTCTAGTTTTTCAAAGCAAAAACGCGGCCCCCATCAGGGAGCCGCGCAGCATCGGTTCAGAACCCTTCCTTGCCCGGGTACCAACTGGTGCCCGCCAAGGGGACACGCGCCATGGCGGCCGCCTCCATTGTCAGGGCACACAGGTCTTCAGGTTCGAGATTGTGCAGGTGATTGTGGCCACATGCACGCGCGATGGTTTGGGCCTCAAGCGCCATCACCTTCAAGTAGTTGCGCAGCCTGCGACCCGCAGCAACCGGGTCAAGACGCGCAGCCAGGTCGGGGTCTTGCGTGGTGATCCCTGCCGGGTCCTGACCTTCGTGCCAATCGTCATAAGCGCCAGTGGTTGTGCCCAGCTTCTGGTATTCGGATTCCCATTTGGGATCGTTGTCCCCAAGGGCCACCAGAGCAGCCGTGCCAATAGCAACTGCATCTGCACCCAGTGCCAATGCCTTGGCCACATCGGCCCCGGTGCGAATGCCGCCTGAGATGACCAACTGAACCTCACGATGTACGCCCAGATCCTGCAATGCCTGAACGGCAGGGCGGATGCATGACAGTGTTGGCAACCCGACATGTTCAATGAATACGTCCTGCGTCGCAGCGGTGCCGCCCTGCATGCCATCCATGACGACAACGTCCGCCCCGGCTTTCACTGCCAATGCAGTGTCGTAGTAGGGGCGCGTGGCGCCAACTTTCACATAGATAGGCACTTGCCAATCAGTGATTTCCCGAAGTTCGAGGATCTTGATCTCAAGGTCGTCCGGCCCTGTCCAGTCTGGATGGCGGCAAGCGGACCGTTGGTCAATGCCTTTGGGCAGGGTCCGCATCTCGGCCACACGGTCACTGATCTTTTGACCCAACAACATGCCGCCCCCGCCGGGTTTGGCGCCTTGGCCAACCACAATCTCAATCGCATCAGCCTTACGCAGATCGTTGGGATTCATGCCATAGCGTGAGGGCAGGTATTGATACACCAGCTTGGTTGAGTGGCCACGTTCCTCGGGCGTCATGCCGCCATCACCGGTGGTGGTTGACGTGCCCGCTGCGGATGCGCCGCGGCCCAGAGCTTCTTTCGCCGGACCGGACAACGCGCCAAAGCTCATACCCGCAATGGTGATCGGGATATCCAGCTCGATCGGCTTTTTGGCAAAGCGCGTGCCCAACGTTACTGAGGTATCGCAACGTTCCCGATAGCCTTCCAACGGATAGCGCGACACCGACGCACCCAGAAAGAGTAGATCGTCGAAATGAGGAACTTTCCGTTTGGCGCCACCGCCACGAATGTCATAGATACCTGTCGCAGCGGCGCGACGGATCTCAGCATTGATCGGATTGGTAAATGTCGCCGACTGAATCGGCAGGGTGCGGGGGATCTGATCGTCCATATCTTTCATACCCTTCTTCCTCAGTAAGCTGCGGAATTGTCGATGTCGAAATTGTAAAGCTGACGAGCCGAGCCATAGCGTTTGAACTCTTCCGGCTTGGCGTCGCTGCCAGCGCGGTCCAGCAGATCCCTCAGAATATCCAGATGCTCAGGGCGCATTTCTTTCTCGATGCAATCAGCACCGAGGCTTTTGACCGAACCACGCACGAACAGCCGTGCCTCGTAGAGTGAATCCCCCAGCGCATCGCCCGCATCTCCGCAGACGACCAGATTTCCTGCCTGTGCCATGAAGGCGGACATGTGGCCGATATTGCCATGCACCACGATGTCGATACCTTTCATCGAAATACCGCAGCGCGAGCTTGCGTTACCCTTGATGACCAGCAACCCACCATGGCCTGTGGCCCCGGCATACTGGCTGGCGTCGCCATCGACGATGACTTGGCCGGACATCATATTCTCAGCCACACCCGGACCAACTGAGCCCTGAACCTTGATGGTCGCCTGTTGGTTCATGCCGGCACAATAGTATCCGGTAGACCCCTTGACCGTCACTTCGATCGGCGCGTCCAGTCCGACAGCAATCGCATGGCTGCCTTTTGGATTTACAATTTCCCAGCTGGTTTGGTTGGTCTCGGCGTTTTGCGCCTGCAGGGACGAGTTCAATCCACGCAGTCCGTCTGCCTCTAAATCATAGGTCTGCATTTCAGGCGGCCTTTTCGTGGGTTGTGGGACTGTCGTTGTGCGACCAGAAATATACGGTGGCCGGTTCAGGTTCCCAAACTCGGGCGTCTTCGATTCCTGGCAGGTTCACCAAGGCGCGGTATTCGCTGCCAAAGGCAACATATTGATCTGTTTCTGCCATCACTGCAGGCTTGCAAGCGATTGGGTCACGTACGACGCCAAACCCGTCTTTGGTCCCTACTACAAAGGTGAAAAACCCGTCCAGATCATCAATGCTGGATTCCAGAGCTTCCCCTAAAGTGGCGCCATTCATCATTTTCCAGGTCAGGTATGCGGCACCAACTTCGGTGTCGTTCTCTGTCTGGATGGTAACGCCTTCGCGGCGCAACTTGCGGCGCAACGAGTTGTGGTTGGACAGCGACCCGTTGTGAACCAGACATTGATCGGACCCCGTGTTGAACGGATGTGCGCCCATTGTTGTCACGGCGGATTCCGTCGCCATGCGTGTGTGTCCAATGCCATGAGTGCCGCTCATGCCGCTGAGGCTGAAGCGGTCTGCAACATCCTTGGGCAGGCCAACTTCCTTGTAGATTTCGAGGCTTTCGCCACGACTCATGATACGAACCGTCGGCCGGATTTCAGCCAGCGCGGCGCGCGCGGCTTCGAACTGACGGGCGGGAATTTCCAAGACGGCATGTGTATCATTGTCTGCCTGACCAACCGTCACGCCAAGACTTTTGCCTAGCTCATCAGCCAGATCGACGAAGTCCGTTTCGGGGTTGGGGGACTGAACTGTAATCTTGGTTTTGCCATCGGACTCAGAGCCGTAGATTGCAATACCGGCACTATCGGGGCCACGATCTGTCATCGTGATCAGCATGTCTGTCAGCATATTGCCCAGTTGGGGCGCAAGAGACTGGTCTTTGAGGAATAATCCAACAATTCCGCACATGGCTGGCAGATCTCCTTATGTGTTTCATTATGATTCGACGGTACCAACAAATCAGTGGGACATCAATAATCATAGGAAAGTTTTTTTCCTAAGAGGCAATGGGCGCGACCTGTGTTTTTCGCGCCCATTGCATGCATTCAAGGCTGGATCAATATCGCTCCAACTGTGCTTTCACCTTTTCTTCGTCACCGGTGTGGCGCGCCTTTTCCAGGTGCTCAGCTTCGCGGACGAATTGGATGCGATGCCAGCCAACCCAGAAGACGACACCAATGATGACCATTAGAACTTCGTAACCTTGGAAGGGATAGACCGGCCCGACTTCGGCCAGATCCACGGCCCAGTTTGTATAACCATTCGTAGACATATCTTACTCCCTCATTTCACTGCTACGCCACGGGCGGCCAGTTCTTCTTTATCGGCTTCGATAATGGCAGCTTTGGCGTCCTCATAGGCATGGTGTTCAGCGTAATCGAGACCCTGAAGTTCAACTTCTTCCGGGATGCGCAGTACGCCGGCAGCGGATTGCATTTTCGCCAGAGCCCAGCCTGGCAGGAACCCAAGGACAAAGAACATGATGACCGCACCCGTGATCTGACCGATCGGGTTGATGGTTGCATAACCTTCATATGGTGACGAAGGCACGCCCCACAGGACAAAGCCCGCGATGACCAGCCCGACGACACCTGCATAGCCATGCACGGCTACAGCACCAACGGCATCGTCCAGCTTGAACCGACGCTCTACCCAGTAGTGCAGATTATAGACGATCACGACGCCGATTGCGGCAATGATCATCGCTTGGATCGGGTGATACAAATCGTTTCCAGCAGACGCGGTGATGATACCGGCCAGACCGCCCGAGAAGGTCCAGAAGGCATCTCCCTTCGAGACGACATAGGCTGCCATCAACCCACCCGACAGCGACATCAGGAAGTTGAACGTAATCGCCGACAGCGTGGTCGGGGCCAGATAGATGTTGGTTGCAGTCCAGGTGGCGCCAACGATCTGACCGTCGATAACCTCGGGCGAGATTACCGGAACGTTACAGGCGGCATAGAAACCCCAGAACCCGGTATAGATCAGGAAAATTCCGATGGTCAGCAACCATGGATTATGCGGAGGAATATCCCGCGGCGTTCCATCCTTGGCAAACTTGCCAAGTCGTGGACCCAGTACCATGATCACACCAAGTGCGTAACCACCTGCGATTGCATGGATAACGCCTGACGCATAAGCATCGTGATACCCCAATATACGCACCATCCAGCCACCATAGTGCCAGCCCCAAGCAGCGTCGATGATCCACCAGACGGACCCGATCATGACTGCATGGACCCACAAAGCCGATGACCTGATCCGTTCGATCACTGAACCAGAAACGATCGAGGCGGCTGTCCACGAGAACAGAAGGAATGCGGCCCAGAAGACCCCTGTGATTCTGTCGTCCAAATTGGTTGCCATTGTGTTCGCCCACGGTAGATTTGCGGCACCTGCTTCGGTGTCGAGACCGCCCCAGAACGGAAAGTTCGGGAACGCCCAGTAGATCCACCATCCAAAGAAGAAGAACGTGACCGTCACCAGCGGGATAATCATGATGTTTTTCATCAATGTGTGCATATGGTTACGGGCCCGACTGGCACCGACTTCGTACATGCAAAAGCCCACATGGATGAGGAACATGAAGACGACCGTTACCCAGTAATAAAACTCGGTAAAGACCGTCGTAAGTGCATTTAGATTGCCATCCACTTCGTAGTCTCCCTGTTGTTGCAGCAGGAGGTCTTTCTGCGAAGCATTTCCTGCTGGGAATAATTGTATACTAAGGGGACAATCTCATTGGCGACCTGTCAATAGATATGTGGGGCAAACATCTTTAAGGTCTGTGCTTGATGTATGTCCCCACACGTCCAAAAACGCACTAAGCCACAGATAAAGAAAAGAAATATCAATATTCTCGAATGTTCTTAGGGTGCAAAAATTGCAGGCAAATATTCCCAACAGGAAAAAATTCTGCACACAAGTGTTGATTTTCAACCCAACATCGGCCTCAATATGGGCAACAAAAACGATCAACGGGAGAACCGAACCATGGCCATTCTTTGGAGAACGTCGGCCCTTGCGCAGCGCCACGCCCAGATCGGCGGCGAGCTTGAAGACTGGAACGGGATGGGGACTGCTTGGTTCTATGACCAAAGCCCTGAACGCGCCAAAGCTGACTACGAAGCAATTCGAACCAAAGCTGGTCTTATGGATGTTTCCGGCTTGAAAAAGGTTCACGTGGTTGGTGAGGATGCCGCCTATGTCATTGATCGTGTCACCACGCGGAACGTCGAAAAGATCATGCCGGGGCGGTCGACATATGCCTCGATCCTGAATGCCGAAGGCAAGTTTGTTGATGATTGCATCATCTATCGCCTGTCGGTCAACACGTGGCTGGTGGTGCATGGCACAGGCACCGGAATGGAGCAGCTGACATCCGTGGCGGCGGGTAAGAATTGTTCGGTCATCTTCGATGATGACATGCATGACATGTCGCTGCAGGGTCCGGTGGCTGTAGACTTCCTGGCTAAGCACATCCCCGGAATTCGCGATCTGGCCTATTTCGGCATCATGCAGACCAAGCTATATGGCTGCCCGGTGATGATTTCGCGGACCGGCTATACCGGCGAGCGCGGGTATGAGATCTTCTGTCAGGCCAAGCACGCCGTGCATTTGTGGGACAGCATTCTGGCTGATGGCAAGGATATGGGCATCGTCCCGGTCCAGTTCTCGACGCTCGACCTGTTGCGCACCGAAAGCTACCTGCTGTTTTACCCCGGCGACAATTCCGAAACCTATCCGTTCGATGGCGATACCTGCGGCGATACACTGTGGGAACTGGGCCTGGATTTCACTGTCTCACCTGGAAAAACCGGCTTTATCGGTGCCGAGAACCACTATGCATCGCAAGGCAAAGAGCGGTTTAAGATCTATGGCGTCAAACTGAACGGCACGACGCCGGCGGATGAAGGCGCGGATCTGCTGCAAAACGGCGAGAAAGTCGGCGTTGTCACCTTCGGCATGTATTCTGATATCAATGGTCACAATGTGGGTATCGCGCGGATGCCGGTCGCATGTGCATCACCCGGCACCAAGCTGACGGTGCGCAACGGCGATGGGACAGAAATAACGGCAACTGCGGAAGAGATGCCGTTCTACGATCAGGACAAATCGATCAGAACCGCAAAGGGCTGAGTTTCAGGGGGCGCGACGGACACACCGTGGCGCCCTTTTCCTATTGAGGGCACAATGTCAAAGTTCGAATTTCCCAAGTCAATCGCAAGCCGCCCGGTCTGGGGCGCGCTAGAGGTTCGCCAGGGCGAACATCATCTCATGATAGCCGAGGCCGAAGGGGCCGAAGCCATTCTCGACATCGCAACACCTGACCTGATGGCCAAAACCCATCTGATCTATATCCCGAAAGGCACCGATTTCGCGGAAAAGCTAAGGGCATTGAACCCTGTTCAGTTCTATGAAGGCCCGTCTTTCGAGGCGTCTCTGCCGCGCATTCGCAGGGTTCTGGAGGACGCGCATATGGGATTGCAGGTCTACCTGACCGGCACCGAAGGCATGATGGGGCAGGCCATGAATGAAGTGATGGCTGTGGGTCTGCCACACACGGCGATCCAGACCGAACATCGCGGATCGGTCGCCCGTCGGATGCAATGCGTGCATTGCAAAGGCATCACCGAAGACGTCGAGATTGACCCGTTTGTCTGTTCACATTGCGGCCTAAACCTGTTTGTGCGCGATCACTACTCCCGCCGTCTTGCCGCCTATCAGGGCGTCCGTATCGACGCCGAGGATCATGGTAATGTGCCCGAGTCGAAGGGGATTTACGAATGAGCGGTGCTGAGAAAATTCAGGTCAAGGTGACCGAGATCACTCCGCTGAACGAATTGGTGACGCGGTTCCGGTTCGAACGTATCGACGGCGCGCCATTACCAACCTTTTCGGGCGGGGCACATACTGTGGTCGAAATGCAGGATGGTGCCATTACACGGCTTAACCCCTATTCGTTGATGTCAGATCCGTTTGATCAGTCATCTTATACAATTTCAGTTCGACGCGATGATGAGGGCAGGGGGGGGTCGCTGTTCATGCACCGCCAGGTCAAGCTGGGCGACGAGATGACCATCAGCTATCCGGTCAACTTGTTTTCACTGGACTTGCGCGCCCGCAAGCATCTGTTTCTGGCCGGTGGCATCGGGATCACCCCGTTTCTGGCACAGATTAAACAGTTGGAATTGCTGCACGGGCATTGGGAGTTGCATTACGCGTGCCGAAACACTGCCTTGGCATCTTATGCTGAGCAACTGACAGACAGACATCCGAACGAAACCCATCTGTACTATGACGATCAGAGCCAGGCGATTGATCTGAAAAATCTACTCAGCGGGCAACCCCTGGGAACGCATGTGTATGTGTGTGGTCCAAAGGGCATGATCGACTGGGTCCGAAACACGGCTGCCGCCGAAGGCTGGCCCGAAGATTGCGTGCACTACGAAGAGTTCCTGGCGCCTCAGCCCGGCAAACCGTTCGAGGTGCGCTTGGCGGCATCGGATAAGGTCATTCATGTGGGTGAAAACGAAAGCCTGCTGGAGGCCATCGAACGTGAAGGCGTGGACGCACCATATCTGTGCCGCGGTGGGGCCTGCGGTCAGTGCGAAACCGTTGTGCTCGACCATGAAGGTAATTTCGTTCACCGCGATCACTGGCTGACCGGCGAAGAAAAGGCTGCGGGCAAGAAAATCATGCCCTGTGTATCGCGTTTCGAGGGCAAGTCCCTCGTGCTGGACCGTTGAGAGGAGGCCCAACATGACCATTCAATTCAACGAAGAATCCTTCCGCGACGACTATACGTTTCACAACTCGGACTGGGCGATCAAACGCTTTCCGTTTCCGTTTCACGAAGACAGCTATATGTATTCGGTCAACATGGAACAGCATCGCGGCGGGCCCAAAGGATCGGTCTACGAGATGCGGTTTGACGTCGACGAACACTATGTGTCCGAGATGAAAGACCGCGCCATGGTATTGGATCAGGACCCGCTGCGCTGCCAGTCACTGCCGCATATGACTTTGGCCGGTTGGGACTTGCTGGAGCTGATCATGGTCAGCAAATCCGAAGACTATCCCGATCTGTTCGAACTGCATCGCAATGGGAACCAGTGGCGCTGGGTCAACAAACCGATGGGCATTGATCACAGCTTTACCTTCATGGACGAAACCACGCTTCCGTACGGGCCGATGGAATACATCACCCGTCAGGCACAGGGTGATTTCGCCGTGCTGGATCAGCGTGACGAGATGCTGTGGATGGACGCGGGAATGGTGACGACCCAAGCGGATTGGAGCCTGGATTTTGACATCGGAATGAACTTTTTCGAATGGCACGCGCCGGTTCCCAAAGCCCATGAAATGGGCATTTTCCAACGCGCCCTGAAATTCCTGCTGAACATTCAACAGGGTGCCCCGGCACGGCGTCTGAATTGGACTATGACAGTGAATCCGCTGCTGGATACCAGCCCGGAAAACTATCACAAATGGGGTATCCAGAAGACGACGCTGACACCTGAAAACATAGCGCACAAACAGTATCTGCGGGTCGAGTTGCAAACCTTTTTCCGTCTACCGCGATCCAACGCCCTGGTATTCCCGATCCGCTGCTACCTGTGTAGTTTTCAGGACCTGATGACCGTTCCCAAATGGGGCCGTCGTCTGCATCGGGTCATCCGGGACCTGCCGGTCGAGCTGGCAACCTATAAAGGGTTCATCGATAACCGCCCCATGATGTTGGACTATCTCAGCCAGTTTGACGACGGGTTGCCCACGTCTCCGGGGATCTGGCCGGATTTGGAAACGGAACCACCTTTGTCTAAGTAAGCGAGACTTGCGAAATTTCTCAACTCATATGATTGATCCGGTCGAAGCGCCTTGGCTCATCTCGAGTGACGATTTTGCTTTGTATGACGTGCTTGCGCTGCTTCGCGCGTCATTTCAGTACATGGATGCCCGGATCGACCCTCCGTCTTCTATCCATAGTCTGAACGTGGAAGGAATGCAGGCGCATTGTCAGGGTGGCGGCGAAATCTGGGCCGTTGGGCGGCCACTTTTCGCGTGTATGTTTCTGACGCCCAAGCCCGACAGTTTGTACCTTGGAAAGCTTGCGGTGAAGGATGGATTGCGGGGTCAGGGTATCGGCCGCAGGCTAGTGCATCATGCTGCACGCCGTGCAGCAGAGCTTGGCTTACCTGCGCTGGAACTGGAAACACGCGTGGAACTTACCGAGAACCATCGCGTATTTTCGAGGCTGGGGTTCACGATCGTAAGCACGGGCAGTCGCGAAGGCTATGACAGACCCACAGATTTCTTATTGCGCAAACCGATCAGTTTGTCTGCGGATAGCTGATAACTGATATATACCGCGCCGGCAGACTGACAAGCCGTTCGGGCCCATGCGGAGCATCTGCATCAAAGAACAGGGTATCGCCGGGTTTTAGCGGGTAAATCTGGTCCCCGTGGCGGTAATCCACCTCACCGTCCAGCATGTAAATCGTTTCGATCCCGCCATGTTGGAAAGTTGGGAACACATCTGATTCAGCGGTCAGGGTAATCAGATACGGTTCTACGATCACGCCGGATCCGTTGGCACCAATATGTCCCAACAGGTTATACTGATGGTTCGCACGTGTTCCTTCACGCTCCAGTTCGACGCCTTCTCCTGCTTTTGTATGAACCGCCTCGCGGCGTTCTTCAAACTGTCGGAAAAAGCTTGTCAAAGGAACCGAAAGCGCATCCGCCAGCGATTGCAGAGTCGTCAATGACGGCGACGTATTTCCGTTTTCGATCTTGGACAGCATGCCAATCGACAGGCCGGTCAACTGGGCCAGCTCTGCGACCGTTATGTTCTGCTGTTTGCGAAAGGCACGAACCTCGCGGCCGATGGCAACTTCAAGAACTTTCTCTCTGTCACCCGAACGAACGGAATGTGGGTCCTGCGTCAGGTTTGCTGCCATTTCTTTGTCGCGTTTTTTCAATTTCATTCTTTCAACGTCTTGCTACACGTGTCCAAACCGGTTCTGCAAGCAGGCACGGCGCAATACCCAATTCAATTCGGATTACCATAGCATCAGTTTTTCCTGATAGTAATATAATCAAGCTGACAGAAAACAGAATAGAGATCGGATTCTCACTGTTTGACGGCTTTCACGGCTCTGACGCCGATGTCCTAAATCAAGGTTCGGTAGCTGTGGCAAGGATGCTTGGTGCACCGGAACGTCTTAGGTTTTGACCCTTTCATCGGGCACTTCCACAAGAGACCTCAACCAGCGACGCGGATTGACGCCGATCACCCTTAAGAACTCGCGGTTGAAGTTCGACTTGGTGTTAAACCCGCTGGCCAGCATCGCCTCGGTCACCGATTTTCCAGTCTTCATTACGGCGCAAGCGTGAGAAATCCGATGCCTATTGATGTAGCGAGACACATTCTCGCTTTTGCCTTTGTTGATTGCGCTTGAAAGCTGCTTTTCTGGAACCTGCAATTTTCGGGCCAACCGGGCCAGTGTGAGATCGGGATCGAGATATGGCTTATGTGTTTCCATATAGGCGTCGAGCTTTTCGACAATAGCGGTGTCACGGGTTTTATCTTGCTTGGAATACGCATCGCGCGTGTCAGAACCAATGCTCTGGCTTTCGATTGCATGCGATAGGCTGAGCGCCCCTAATATGAGCAATGTGATTGCGGAAAACAGGCTTGGCAGCCAGAGCAAGACCTCGGTGTCTCCTGATGCAAGGCGGACTGCAATGAATATGTCGCTGCCTGCTGAGGCGATCAAAGCGATGGCCAGAACACGCCAAACCCAAACAATCATGCGCCCGTTTTCTAAGCGGCTATGGGGCAAACAATCTTCGCCGCGCAAGAGCATAAACGCGATGGCGATACCGTATGCCGCAAAGAGAAAGGGGATCAACACGTCCAGCGCTTCGGGTTGGGTTGCCAGAAAACTTATCGCAAGGGCCGGACCTACCGCATGCAAATACAAGTCCTGTCTGCGCAGATAACCCACCGAGGCCTGACGAAAGGACAGCCACGCGGATGCGGCAATTACAGTCGCAAGAATGGGCTGAACGACCCTGAGACCCGTAAAGCCATAATATTGCACAAGCGCGATAACCGCACTTTGTGCTGCGCAGCATCCGATGAGGACCAAAAGCGTGGGATGGGTTTTGCGGGTCAGAAAGCGATGTAAAAGAAAGCCCGAAAGCAGCAGGGCAGTAATCATTGGGATTGGTAGAACTGGCATCAGGGGGGTCCGTTTTCGTCTGTCATAGGACCTAAATCCTGATCTGCGCGACCTTAAACCGGATTCAGGTCGTATGAAATCCCGACAGCGTCTGAATGTAGGCCGACACTAATGCCACCCTACAAAAAAGGCGCGCCATGAAACTTCCTCTTCTTACCCTCGTCATGACCCTTTCGGCGGGCACGGAAATTGCTGCACAAGATGTCGGCCTCGTCGAATTGACGATTGCCGCACCTCATCATGATCAGGACATGCAAATGGCTGTCATGTTCCCTGCGGCAGGTCAGCGCCAGACTATGTTTGCAGAAAATGCAGTGTTCTATGGAACAGCAGTAGTCGAAAACGCCAGGCCGGTGCCAGGGCAACATCCGGTTGTTCTTCTCTCACACGGATGGGGCGGCAATTATGCACGAATGGCGTGGCTTAGTGCGGGGTTGGTCTCGCAAGGTGCAATCGTAGTGGCAGTAAACCATCCAGGCAGCACGACCTTAGATTTGGATTTCGATACCGCATTTAATCATTGGACCCGCGCCCAGGACATGTCCACCGCGTTGGATCACGCGCTGCAAGACCCGGTTTTCGCCCCCCTCATCGACACTTCACGGATCTACGCCACGGGCTTCTCTTATGGTGGCTGGACAGCCCTTTCGCTTGCGGGCGTCCAGGGCAATCGTGACGGATTTTTCGATTATTGCGAGGCCGCAGGGGCAGGGTCACAATTTTGCGCAAAGCTGACGGCAGAGGGCGTCGATGTAACCGCAATCGATCAGGAAAAATATGAGGCATCTTACAAGGATCCACGGGTCAGTGCCGTCGCAGCCATTGATCCGGGACTAACTTGGGATCTTGCGCATAAGGATGTGCGGGACGTGACAGCCTCGCTTTTTCTGATTGGATTGGGTGACGGGGCCGACAGGCTGAATGCAACAGACACGAGCGCCCTGGGAAGCAATTTTGAGGCGCTGGTTCCTCAGGCCGCGGTGATGACGATCGCGCCCGCAACGCATTTCACCGCGCTTGGATTATGTAAGCCCGCCGGTGAAGCGATTTTGATCGAAGAGCAGGACGATCCTGTTTGCACTGATCCTGGGGGAACGGACCGCGCCCAAGTTCTTGACATGATAATTGACAGTTTGGCCGCTCACTTCGATCTGAATTAGTGTATTTCGGACACTTACATATCGGCATTGCATCCAATCGTGCGGGCCGACCATACCCCTCAGCGGTATACCAAAAATTCGTAGTTGGCTTGCCGCTACCTGCCACTGGCTTTCTTCGTGCCCCGGTGATGGGCGAGGTCGATGAGCCGTCTGAATGTTGGGCATTCCAAATGCGATGGCGCCGGGCAATCCGCCACATGTCGCAGGGTATCGCGCAGCGCCGTCAGCTCGCGGATTTGCCGATCCAGCGCATCCGCACGAATGTGAAACTCTTGCCGGGGGATATTCGGAGTTCCATCAAGGCCGAACATCCCCGAGATTTCCTCAAGTGAAAACCCCGCAGATTTGCCCATCGTGATCAGGGCTAGTTGCAATAAGACATCCGGCGTGAACTGCCGACGAAGCCCGTGCCGCGCAACAGACGAGATCAGGCCAAGCTCATCATAGTAACGCAGCGTTGAAGTTGGGGTGCCGGTCTTTTTCGACACCTCGCCTATATCCAAAAGTTTCATGCTTGACCTCAAGTCGACTTGAATTCGTAACGTCACCTTCTGTAGCGATTCCGACAAGAGGAAAATAGTGGTGCACATCAAATCAAATGCATTGAAGACAACGAGACCCGGCGCTTTGTTGTGTTTCTCCCTGTCCATGCTGCTGGCCTCATTGGGCACCAGCATTGCCAATATTGCCTTGCCTGCAATCGCCCAGGACCTGAAGGCGCCGGTACATCAAGTGCAATGGGTGGTGATCGCATATCTCGCGACACTGACGCTGTTCTCTGTGCTGGCTGGACGACTTGGGGACCGCTTTGGACGACAGCAGATGCTGATCTTCGGGCTTATACTTTTCGCGCTGGCCTCTGCGTTTTGCGGCTTGGCGCCCAACCTTAAGGTGTTGAGTGCCGCGCGGTCTCTTCAGGGAATTGGTGCTGCATTCCTCATGGTGCTGACCGTCGCACTCGTTCGCGATATTTTTGAAACAGAGCGTGTCGGGCAAGCCATGGGCCTGTTGGGCACGATGTCGGCGGTCGGAACCGCACTGGGACCTTCGTTGGGTGGGGTGCTGATTGGAAAACTCGGGTGGCAAGGAGTGTTCTTTGTCCTGGTGCCGATGAGCCTGACTACGGCCGTTTTGGCCGTTCGGCTTTTGCCCGCAAGTGTTGCCTCTGGGATAACACCTCTGGTCGGACTAACTGCACTGCGAAAGAGCGGCGCAATCCCCGGCCTTGCGGCAAATTTTCTGGTGGCAAATGTGATGTTGACCACTTTGCTGATAGGCCCCTTCTTTCTGGGGCAGTCTCTTGGGCTGAGCGCGGCGAAAGTGGGGCTTGTCATGTCGGTCGGACCAATCATATCGATCTTCCTCGGCGTCCCATCGGGTCGCCTTGTGGATGCATGGGGGGCGGCGCGTGTTCTGTCGCTTGGGCTCATTGCTCTGACCACCGGGACCTTTGCGCTTGCGGTCCTGCCAGTCGCATTCGGTGTCATTGGTTACATTGGCGCTATCAGCATCCTGACACCGGGATACCAGTTGTTTCAGGCCGCCAACAACACCATGATCATGGTGGGGGTTCGGGCAGATCAGCGGGGGACAGTTTCAGGGCTGCTTGGCTTGTCGCGCAATCTGGGCCTTATTTTCGGCGCCTCTGTCATGGGGACGGTCTTTTCCTTTGGGATCGGGGCCCGCACCGTCGAGGCAGCATCTGCTGAAGCGATTGCCAACGGGATGCAGCTCACCTTTGTAATCTGCGGGGTATTGGCCATCGTGGCGTATTGGCTTTCGCGTCGAACTTCGTTGAAGAGCATCACCAGTAAGACAGTCGCGAGATTATGATAAAGGAGGTCGCAGTCCTACCGATGAACACTTTTAAACCTGTCCCAATAGACGGCTTGAACGTACAGATTTGGGGGCATGGCGATACGCCCGCGCTCATTTTCCATGGGGGGCCAGGGTCGGGTCTCAACCCGCAGCACACAGCCTATTTCGACGCCGACCGCCATCGGGTGGTTCTTCTTGACCAACGCGGAACAGGGTTGTCGGGCAGAGCTGGTCGGGTCACTGCAAACACGACCCAGCACACCCTACGCGATGCCGAGGCTATCCGGATGGCCCTGGGATATGAAGATTGGATAGTGCTGGGTGGTTCATGGGGTGGCGCACTGGCATTGGCCTACGCATCCGCTCATCCTGATCGGGTACGCGCATTGATCGTGCGCAGCACGCATATCTGCCGCCCTTCAATGGACCAGTGGATGTTGCGCGATAGGGCAAAGCGTTTCGAAGCCGGGCAGCGTGCGCGCGGCCTGTTTCTCGATCCTCTCGATGAGACAGAACAGCTCCATCCTGCCATAGCATGGTTTGCCCGTATGGAAGACAATGACGCGCAAGCACGTGAGGCAGCCCGCCGTGTGATGGCGCTTGAAGATGCGTTTCATGGACCGCAACCCGGCACTGTGCGGCTTCCGGCAGCCGTCACCCAAAGCGACATAAATCGTACCCGCGTGTACCTTTGGTACTGGCTTAATAATTTCTTCCTACCTGCTACCGGCCCCGGAGATCCAAATAGAATCTCCGTACTCCCACATCGTTTGATCCATGGAGCGGATGACCTAATATGCCCGATTGAACCTGCCCGTGCCTTTGCCCAAGCTGGAAAGCTTCAATTTGAGGAGATTGAGAGACTGGGTCACAACGGTTTGGCGCCGCAGATGATCGCTGCTGTGCGCCAAGCCGTAGATGATTTGAGCGGTTGAGTATCGAGCAGAAGCGCGTTCTCAAATCGGACAATCGCGGCAATTCCGAGTGCGCGCAATT
Organism: Ruegeria sp. CDSA241; assembly: GCF_059611265.1. Taxonomy (NCBI): domain Bacteria; kingdom Pseudomonadati; phylum Pseudomonadota; class Alphaproteobacteria; order Rhodobacterales; family Roseobacteraceae; genus Ruegeria; species Ruegeria sp. CDSA241. The sequence continues at coordinate 94,564 of NZ_JBXWPF010000016.1, read as the reverse complement.
TGGGTTCAGGGCATCGTCATTTTTTTGGTTGCGTGAGTTGGCTGAAGCAAAGCGCGATGCCTGACCGCCTTCGATTCTGTATGCGAGAGACGGGGGACAATTCTGGCTGGTCATTTCGCTTCGCGCGTCGATGTTGCTCAACAGTTTATATCGTTTGCCCGGTAATCTTTTAGTCGATTTTTGTGCCAAGGCGACCCATCTCACCCGATTTAAAAAGATGTTTGTTCTTGCTCGGCATTCACGTTGGCTGTGGCACCTAACAGCCCAATGGCAGGAATAGTTAAGCTATCTATGAGGCGCATGTTTAGCCTCGCCCGGTGCCAGCTTCGTATGAGGCAGATGATTACAAATCGAAATATTTTTCGAAGCTATTTTTCTGCATATGTGCAATCGAAATAGAAAACTCCGACCACGGGCAATACTGCACCCTACCTTCGGGGCAGGATCACTTTAGTCAGCCACAACCTCAAAGGTGACAACGATGGCGGTGTTTTCGCTGCCTTTGGTGTATACGCGCCCCTGATACTGGCCGGGTTCTGCCAGATCATGAATGGTGAGGCTTACGGCAACGTCGACGGCCTGTCCCGGGGGAATACGGACTGCGGAAGGTTGGATGCTCATCTTGTCGGTTGGCAACACGTTGCCGTCGCGGCTGATCATGTCGCCCGGTTCGAACTGCAAGTCGACAACGTCTGCTCCGGCAGGTGCAGCAAAGGACAAGAGAATGGTTCCTGTCTCACCGGGCCTGCAGGGCTTGCGGCAGTGAAAGGGTCCGTCCAGCTGTTGTGTGGTGCTGTTTTCCGCATTCAGAATGCCCCGTGCGATCTGAGATATCGGAAGTGTATCCTGCTCCGGAACGGCCTTGGTGGCCGTGCGGAGAGCGCTGACAAATGGTTTTCGCTCGAAATAAGGCATAGCTCAATGTGCACAGCCTACAGCGTTTAGTAAATGACAAACTTGAAAGGAATGCGTATTGGATTCGGCGGTGGATTCACGGGATTTCGAAATTTAAGATATTGAATATCTACAAAAAAAAGGGCGAGTGTTAGACCTGACGCGCCACCAGATAATCCATGAACTGACCAAGAAACGCGCGCGGCGCCGCGTTGGTATTTGCAAATACAACATCGAATTCCCGACGGGCCGCCGCAAGCAGGTCATTTGCTGCGGCCTGAGCATATTCAATGCAAGAATAGTGGTTCATCCGCGCCAATACCCATTCGACCTCTTGCTCCGAACGGGCCGTTCTTGGCTTTTCTAGAAACTCTGACAGTCGGGACTGTTCCTGCCGATCCGCCTGCGCCCCAAGACGTCCCAGCATCAGCGTGCGTTTGCCTTCGTAGATATCCCCACCGATCTCTTTGCCGTATTTACCCTGGCTTCCCACAAGATTCAGAACGTCATCCTGGATCTGAAAGGCGGCCCCCAGAAAAAAGCCGAACGCGTTGAAGTCATCCAGATTCAGCGCCCCGGAGGCGACATCGTCCGGGCGCGCGATCAGGGCACCTATACGCATCGGGTGAATGAAGCTGTACCAGCAGGTTTTCTTCAGACACATGGTCAGATAGTCGGACGGGCTGAGGTCAAGGCGATTGTCTTTTATCCATCCCAATTCAAGGGCTTGGCCCTCGATCGACTCTTTCAGCAGGTGATCAAATTCGTCCACCACACGCGCGCCGGTCATCGGGCCCAGAGGGCCGAGGTTCCGGCGCAGCAGGCTTAGCGCCAGAGATTGCATGCCGTCGCCGATATTGATCGCCAAGGGCACACCAAGACGTTTGTGCATACATTCCCGACCCCGTCGGAAATCGCTGAGGTCTTCGATATCGTCATGAACCAGAAATGCATTGTGCAGCAATTCGATGACCGCAGCAGCAATTTCGGCATCCTCGGCTTTTCCGCCGAATGCTTCACACGTGGCCAAAAGAAGGGCAGGTCTAAGCCCTTTGCCCGAGGTTTCGATATAGTCCCGCATAGGCCCATAGAGATAGGCTTGCGGCTCACCCGCTGGCATTTTGTCCAACAGTACCTTGCGCGCCTGATCGCCATAACGCGTCAGCTGCTCAAGGAAACCTTGCGTGGCCGCGGATGCCGGCTGCGCCTTGGGAACAGTCACCTGTCAGCCCTTCTGTGTGATGATGACTTTGCGACCGGACATGTCGGTTGGCGGTGTGGTCGCCTCGACAATGCCGATCGCCAGATCTTCAGCAAAGTCCGCGCCGGGGATCGGTGTGTCCCGGCCCGGTAGATGCGCGGCCATCAGATTATAAAGCTCTGGAGGTGCCGCGACCATGCGCAACGCGTCCGAGATCGCAGGGTCTTCGACAATTCCGCCGGGCTTGGAGTATTCGGCCGTCAGCGGACCAATCGCGGCCAGCGGTCCTTGCCCACCACGTTTGGTGCCGGTGGCGTCTTGTCCCATGCGCAAAGCGGCCTCGACAGCTATGGCAAAGCGTTCATCCCAGGGCTCACCCGCCTGATATCGGGCATAGTCATAGGCCCGCAGGGGTTGCAGGATGTCGGGCTCATGCAGATCCCAGATTTCACAGGGCTGCGCCTCAGAACCACTGCGCCGCAGGATGGCATTGACGGCTCTTCGGGCAGCCTCATTTGCGCCTTCCATGGTGGCCAGGTCGGTGTTGGTCCGGACGTAGTCGGACGCAAGCATAAAGTTCGGAATCAGCGTCGCCGCTTCGGGCCGCAGCCGCCAGCTGTTAATGCGGTTTACCAACAGCGGTTCGACATTGCTTTCTCGGGCAGGATGATCGGGGTCCTCAACGATGTCGGGATCCAGGAACCAATAGTGCAGTTCTTCATCCCTGAGGACGATGTTGCCATCAACGTTCAGGCTGCGTTTGAGCTGTTCCCAGACCTCTTTGGCGATTTCTTCACGAGAGCTGTCGCGCGCGGTTTTTCCGTTTGTGCCCGGCTTGTCCCATTCGGAAATATCGACCGAGAGCAATCCCTTGGTCTTACCGTCGGCCCAGTTTTCAAAATCTATCTGGGACCAGAATTGTTTTTGCGAAACAGCCGTCAGCGCCCAAGGGCTGTCGATAAAGATCACATGGCCATGGGCCAGTTCAACATCCTTGGTCAGGTAAAACTGGATGCCATTCATCCACTGCACGTCTTCGGCAAGCAATGGCAGCTTGGCCAGACCCGGATCTACCTTTGTCATGGCCGGCGTCACCAAAGGTGCAATGCGTTCAATGGGCAGGGCGCTGATGAACCAGTCGCCGGTGACCTGCTTTTGCGTGCCGTCCTGTTCAACGGTGGCGCTGGCAATTCGGCCGTTTCGGCATTCAATCCCGGTGACCTTGGAATCGAAATGGTACACCACACCCCGGCTTTTCAGATATTCCAACCAAGGCTGAATCCAGACCAAGTTGGTCGGCCCGTTCAGCAGCCTGTTGCTGGTCGCCTCGGGTGTTGCGATCCCAAGCTGCAGTTGAATGGCGACATCGCCGACGGTCTTGGTGCTTGCGGTTGTCGCTTTGGCCGCCACCAGTGACCGGGTCAGGCCGATTGCCAGAAACTTCTGATAGGCTTCGGACCGCTCCGCGGCGCCGATGAATTCCCACCAGCCGATACGTTCATACTCATCGAACCGGCGCTCTTTGCACGAGGTCGCAATGCGCCACATGCAACCAATGAAATGTTCGATATCCTCAAAGTCGATTTCGTTGCGCGGCGAGATTGTATAGGCAAAGGTCTTGAGCGCATTGGCGACCTCTTTTAGCGATTGTGGAAACCGCTCGGGTACGATGATACCGGGGTGGTCGAACTGGCTGACCAATACCTGGGTTGTCGGAACCAGATTGTCGTAGCAGGTGCCCTTGTCATAATAGGGCGTGCGCGACATCGTATTGGTGATGTGCCGGTAGAAGTTAGGGAAGAACCGGAACCCATGTTCACCGGGCAACCAGGGGCGTTTGACACCGGGTGGCAGGTCATAGCCGTGCATCCCGATCCAGTCTTTCAGCGCTCTGATATGTTCCTCTTTCGAACCGTGATCGTCTTCGCCTTCAAGCACCGGAATGCTGCGGGCCTTGCCGCCGGCGATAAGCTGGCGCTCGTAGACTTCGACTTCGAAACCCCGTTCGATCAGCTCATGCGCGGCGCTCATCCCGCCGACGCCCCCGCCTAATATGACCACCTTTTCAGCCATCGGATGTTCCTTTCGCGGAATAGACGTCAAACCGCAGGGTGATGTCGGACAGGCTGGCCTCTCCGATTCCGAAACCCTGCAGACGGTTGATCCACGTATAACGCGGATTCGAGGTCAGATACCGGGGTGCCAGCCGAACCGGCGCGCTGGGTGGCAGCTTGCCCTTGGCAAGAGCGGCATAGCCATCCTCACCGAAATCGCAGATCCCGGTATCGTCGAACATGACCGGGGCACCGCCGGTTGTCGGGTTGATCAGCGCCTTGGCATGCAGAATACCCACGCCATCAGGGCGCACGCGCATCCAGTCTCCGCCCACCGGCTCGATCGTTCCGTTCAGGTTCGGGCCGGTCACGGTGCCGCCTTCTTTGATCGCAAAATGCAGCCATATGCCATCGGGAGTTTCACCCGATGGGTTGAAGTTGCCCGAAAACGGCACCTCAAAATGGGCGATATGATCCAGCACCGGGCTGGATGTCTCGTGTTTTGGCGCGCGATCTTCTGGTTTCGGCGCGACCGCGTTTCCGGGGTCATAATCGCGCCCGCCCGAGGTCAGAACCGGCCGCCAGGTCATCTGTTTTCCCACAGCGGGAACCGGAAGGGCCGCTGCAAATTGTTGCAACCCCGTTTGTGGATCCTGACCCAGTGGCCACCCACGGACAGCCCGTTCAGGTCCGCCCCCTTCGCGATAGAACAGGCGCAGCGTGTCATGCGGAGATATCGCAGGCCCGGCCTCAACCAGAACCCGCTGTACCCCGGTGGCTGCCTGAAAGGCGGCCTCGGACCAGCGCAGGGTGACCCCGCCGTCGCTGAATTCCCGCATACCCATCGCGCCGGTCAGCACGTGATGGTCGAGATAGCCTGAGCTTCTTTGATCCTGAGGCGGAATTTCTGCTGAACGCGGAAGATATGATCGCCATCTGCCGAGGTCTGCAGATATTTGACAGCAATGTCAGAAGGCACAACAATCTCAACCGGTGCGCCCTGCAAAGACACCAGCACGGCCTTGTTCACCGGAAATGCGCCAGACCGCAGCAGCGGCCCGTCCAGAAATGGCAGAATGCTGTCGCGGGGCAAGACCATTGAGTTTTCCATCGGTGTCGTGACCGCCTGGAACAGGCCGTTACCCATCACACAGGCATAGGGTCCAAGATGACCCAGGGATTCCAGTTGACTGATACCCGCAACCACGGCCTCGAAAACCTCGGGGCCGGTAGGCTTTTTCTTGGAACCGCCGGAAATGGGTTGTGCCCCCCCCGCTTCCAGCAGGCCTTCGTATTTTCCACCACCGCTTACGGTATAAACCGGGGGCAGCGTGACGGGTGCGCCGGGCGTGGGTTGGGGGCCTTCACCGGTGCCGGCCTGACCGTTAAAAATGATCTCATCCTCGACCCGTGCGACAATGGCAGCCGCCCGGCGGAACATGATCAGCGCGGCGGCCAGTTCGGGATCTGCAAGCTGTGCGCCTTTGACATGGACGTTCACGGACACTGTCGACAGCCGCGTCGTATCAAAATCATTCACGCCAAAGCGCATCTTTGGGCCGGTCGCTTCGGGAACCAGTTCAAGCTTGTTCAGAGGAACCGATTGGGTATCAGCCGGTAGCGGGCCGTAGAGCGGCAGAAAACTGGCAGCAATACGCGCGCGCAACGCTTCATCGTGGACGGCCTTGTTCACAGCGTCCCACTGCTGCTGGTCCAATTCAAGTGCTTCGGTCATCGTCTCCCCCTTCTGGATGGCACTGCGCGGTTAAATCTGGCAGCTATCTAATTTCATAACGTTTTAGCAAATTTGTTCAGGCAATCCAGAGCGCGTTTCTCTTGAACAACTGCCCCGATGTCATGTGCAAGCTGCAGGGCTTGATTTGCCTCAGTGACAGCTTGGTCAAGGTCGCCACGGGCGGCCAATGCTTTGGCGCGCACACGGTGATATTCCGGCTTGTTCAGCATCTCTCCACGCTCCCACCCGGGCGTGCAAACATGTTCAAGCCGGTTCAGGGCATCCTCGATATGACCCTGATCGATCAACAGCTCCGACAGGACAATCTGGTTTTGCGGGAAGGTAAAGTTGCCGCCAGCCTGGGACACAAGGTCCATATAGGTCCCGACACGAGCAGCCCCCCCGATCACGTCACCTTTGCCCGCCTGAGCCAGACCCAGATAGATATCCTGCATTGCGTGAAGATACAGGAACCCTTCTTCGTCCGCGATCCGACGCGCTTCGTTCATCGTATCGTCCAGCAAGTCCCATTCGCCCGCATACGGAAGGAACATCGACGACGCGCCCATAATGTAAACAAGGTTGGGGGCGTGTTCGAACGGCTTGCTGATTTCGATCGACTTCAAGCGGGCCTCTTCGGCCTCGTCGAATTTGCCAAGCTGCCACAGAAGACAGCCCTGAATGGCAAAGAACGACGCGCTGGTCGAGGACTGGGTCATCGGCATCATGGCCATGTCAAGCTCGGGCGTGATCAGGGCAAGGCCCCGTTCAAGCTGTCTTTCGCAATCGGCAAACTCGCCGCGGAAATAATGAGTATAGCTGAGCGCCCGAGCAGCAAGGACGTTTGTAACCGGATCCGGTGCAAGGCTGGCCATGCCGTCAAGGGCCTGCGCCATCTCAAGTGCGCGGTTCATCTGGCCCGACACAAAGAAATGCGTCCATCGGCAGAAGGTCGCGGCAAACAGGGTTTCGCCCGCACCCAGCGCCTGTGCAAGATGCATCGCACGGGCTGCGGTCTGCCCAACCTGTGTGGATGACCAACCGTGTATCGCCATGAACGCAGGCAACACATTCATCTGGACGCCAAGCTCTACTCCATCTCGTTCGGGACCGCCGGGCATCGTTTCGATATTGCGCAATGCGGCCTGAAAAGCGGCAATCGCCGGTAGGTTCGCAAGGCGGCTGAGGGCCTGTTCACCCGCCAGAACCCAGTGGGTAACAGCCTCGCCCTTAAGACCGCCTAGATCGCAGTGATGCGCCACGGTATCCGGTGTCGGGTTACCAAAAGCCTTGTGACCGGCCAGCAATTCTTTGGCGATTTTCAGGTGAATCTGTTCCCTGTCTTCAAGTAAAAGCGACTGGTACGCTGTGTCCTGCACCAGCGCATGGTGGAACGTGTAAGTCGGCGCCCCGGCTTCGCTGGTGATGGATACCAGACCTGCACCGATCAGTTGGATCAATGCCGATTCCACATCCGTTTCCTTGGGCGCTACCGCATGGATCATCGCCGACGTGAAGCTGCGGCCAATCACGGATCCCAACTGCGCTACAGGTCGCGCATTTTCCATCCGGTCCAGCCGCGACATCAGCGAGTCATGAAGAGTTGCGGGGATACTGAGGGTTCCCATTACCCCGGCGTCGATGGGCACGTCCTGCGGCAGTTGATCCAGAACCGCCTTGGTCATTTCCTCGATATAAAGCGGTACACCATCGGCTTTTTCGACAATCTGTCTGACCAAAGTGACCGGCAGGCTGCGCGGTACGGCAACACGGCGCACCAGTTCAGACGCTTCGAGAACCGAAAGAGGTGTCAATTCGACGATTGACGCGCGGCCTTCAAAATGTTCCGGAGGCTCGTATTCAGGGCGGTGCGTCAGAACCACAAGGATGGGCAACTGATCCAAGGCGTCGATCAGCGCGTCCAAGGCATCCAGCGTGGTTGCGTCCGCCCAGTGCACATCTTCGAATACCAACAGCAATGACCCGCGTTCATCGCAGATGCTCCCGGCACAGCGGATCAGCAAATCCAAAGATTTGCGGGCTTTCTTGATCGGATCGGGTTCGACCGGAGCGTCAGTTTCAAACCCGGCCAAATCCAATAGCAGCGCAGCATCTTCTTCGGTCAAACGAGAGGCGTTTTTCGCGTATTCCCTGATCGACTCGGTTACCTTGTCGGTATCAGTCTCATCCCCTGCAAACCGCCGAAGCTCGGCACGCAGCGGGTGCAGGGGCAAACTGGCAAGATGCGGGACACATTGCAGGGTCATAGGCCTTTGTCCCAGCGTTTTGCTGAGGGAATTGATCAGCCGCGATTTCCCGATACCGGCCGGGCCACCAACCAGCGCAACCTGACCCGATCCGCGCAGCACATGATCCCAAAGCCCTGTCAGGCCGGTCAGGTCGTCTTCGCGGGCAACCAATTTGACCGTCGACTTGCCGGTGCGTGCGTCGAACCGGCTGGCGGCGATCTTTTCGTCAATAACGCGGAAGACCGAGCGCTCACCATCAAATCCCTTCAATTCGTGATTGCCGCGCGGTTCAAAGTTAAAGGCCCCTTTTGTCAGGCGCCATGTCTCGGACGAGACGACAACTTCACCGGGATTGGCCAATCCCTGAAGGCGTGAGGCAAGGTTGGCCGTTTCGCCAACAATGAAATCCTGTGTTCCCAGGCTGGCAGAGGAAACAACCCCGACAACGACAACTCCGGTTGCGATTCCCGCGCGCAGGTCCAGGTTTTCACCGAACTTGTTTTCCAGATTCTGAACCGCTTCGATGGTTTCCAAAACTGCACGCACCGCGCGCTCGGTATCATCTTCAGTGGCTTTCGGATATCCGAAATACATCATGATGCCATCGCCCTGCTTATAAGCCAGGTGGCATCCGTGTTGTTTCATCGTGCCGATGGCGGTGTCCAGATACAGATTCATGATCTGCATCAGCTCTTCCGGATCATGCCGCTGTGCTAATTGCGTGGACCCGACCAGATCGCAGAATACAAGCGTCAGCTGTCGCCGTTCGGCAACGCGGGACATTGCGGGTCTGTCGGACGCTTCCTGAAGCTTCAGTTGTGCCTGTGTTTGCCGAAAACGTTTCCTTTGACCGACAGTCAAACCCAGATCTCGAAGTTCCGGGTCTGTCAATTCGTCCAATATTACGTCGTCTATCCCTTCTTCGAGAAACCGCGCGCTGAAGTCATGTAGATCGGCGTTTTGCAGAATAGTTGAAAGGCGTGTGGATTTCCCGATGACAGTCGTCATTGATCAGCGCTTGCCCCCTGGTACTTCTTCGGCACATCGTTGCATGCCTCTTTCGCGTCAATATCGCGCCGAATCCAAAAGATTGACGTGGTATCAGACCAATTTGGTAACAAGTGTGGCAGATGTCAGGCCGAATTGCTATGATATTGCGGTCAAGCCTCCCAAATGAATGGTTTTGTTGTCAAATCGGAACCAGCCCGGTGTGGTCGCACCACTCAGACGCAATTTCGGTCGGTCCGAGGTTAATTGGCACCAGGTACAAGGCCTCAGGGGTTCAGGTTAATCCGGCCGGAAACCAGTGGCCTGACCGGATGGCCGTAAATATGCCGGTTGGTCACAAATGCGTCGCGAGCCCTTTCGCGGGCCATAGCTCTTGGATAAAAGAATAACGCGCCAGCACCGAAACGCCGGCCTTCGATGTCTTCATTGAATTACCGGGAGAAAACCTGTGACGTCTTTCCGCCTGGCGAAACTAGCGATCCTTTGTCTTGGCATTCCAACCATGTCCCCTGCGCAATCCGCCGAGGACCCAAGCGCTGGGCTGTTGATGGAACTGAACAATTTGCAACAGGTCGATGGCAACTGCCGATTGTCATTTCTGTTGCAAAATCAGACCGGTGCCGAGATTGAGGCCGCCAATTATGAAACCGTGATCTTCAACGCTGAGGGCAATGTTGTCAGCCTGTCGCTGTATAATTTCCGCGATATTCCTGCGGGACGTCTGCGGGTGCGGCAGTTCAGCATCGCGGACATGAGCTGCGGCGATGTTGGCCGGATTCTGATCAACGGATCCAATACATGTACGGTCGAAGGCGCCGAAAGCGATCTTTGCGACGAAGCCCTTACGCTAAACAACCGAACAGATGTGGAGTTTCTCAGATGAGCCCGCTTGATGCTTTGCGTGAAATTGTTGCCCTTGGCGGGCCGGTGGTTGCGGTCCTGATCGCCATGTCGATCGTGACGCTGGCCGTCACGCTGTACAAGCTTTGGCAGTTCACCGTTTCCGGTGTCGGTCGGCACAAGATCCTGTCCCAGGCGCTTGCGGCCTGGGATGCAGGTGACACGCAGGCCGCAAGGGCCAAGCTGGCGGAAAGCCGCAGTTATCTTGCGCCGCTAGTCAGCACTGCCATGGATGCGCCCATCATGCCCGGGCTGGACCAAAGGCTGGATGCCGAGGCCGGGTTGGCCTTGGCGGGCCTTGAACGCGGCTTTCGCCTGCTGGACACCGTGGCACAGCTGGCGCCTCTGCTGGGCCTGTTCGGCACCGTCCTTGGCATGATCGAAGCGTTCCAGAGCCTGCAGACTGCCGGATCATCCGTTGATCCCTCGCTGCTTGCGGGCGGTATCTGGGTGGCGCTGGTCACCACAGCGGTTGGTCTGGCCGTGGCGATGCCGACCTCGATGGTCCTGTCCTGGTTCGAAAGTCGCACTGCGCGCGAACGGGTTTTCGCCGACAAGGCCTTGAGGACCGTTCTTGTTCCGGGGCAGGGATCGTCAGACTCTGCCCAAATGGCCGCTGTCCCAACGACAGCAGATCATGCGTAATCGGGCACCATTTGTGCGACGGCCAATGTCGATGACGCCGCTCATCGACATCATTTTCCTTTTGTTGCTTTTCTTCATGCTGACTTCGACCTTCTCGAAATATGCCGAGATCGAATTGAGCAGTGCGACCGGCGGCGCCTCGACCGACGAAGTTACGGGTCAGCGGGTGTTTCTGCAGCTGGGATCAGAGCGCCTGATCCTGAACGGTGTGCCGGTCACATTGGACGACGTGGTCGAACAGGTGAACACCGGTCAGGTCCTGGTCAGCCTCGACCCCGATACAACCTCGCAAAGGCTGGTCAATCTGCTGGTACGGTTGCGTGGCCGTGACGGGTTGAGCGTTCTGGTGCTGGAGTGAGGCGATGATCCGCAATATTCGACCCCGCCGCAAACGCGATTCGACCATTGCTTTGATCAATGTCGTGTTTCTGATGCTGATCTTCTTTTTGATCACCGGAACGATAGCGCCGCCGCTGGATCCGGATCTGCAACTTGTGGATACGTCAGAACTGGATGGCAGTGAGCCTCCCGACGCATTGGTTCTGCACAAGAACGGATTGCTCAGCTTTCGGGGCCGCCCGATGACCCCCGAAGCCTATATGGCCGGTCGCGAACCCGCGCCGGTGCGCATCGTGCCCGACCGTGAAGCACCGGGCCACCGCCTGATCGAGGTGACCGGCACTTTGCGGCGGCTGGGGGCAACCTCAGTCTTTGTAGTGACCGAAAAGGCGCTGGAATGATCAGACGCTCGGTTGTCATTGCGGCTATTGCGGTCCTGGTGTCCCTGTTAATTCACTTAGTCGGGTTGAGCGTGACGGCGCCCCGTCTGACTGAAACCACGGAACCTGCAGGCCCGGCCGATGCCATCGCGCTGGGCAATGAGTTCGAAGAGATTGCCGATGTCGTTGCGGACCCGGTTGAGCCCGAGCCTGCCCCCGAATCCGAACTGGAACCGGAAGAGCCGCTGGCGCCCGAACCGGAACCCGAAGAAGTGCCGGTCAGCGAAGCATTGGTCGCCTCTGATAACCCTCAGCAGGTCCCTTCACCCGATCTGGGCAAGTCCGAAATCGTGCGCCCGGTTGTGACGGAAACGGTTGAGCCGTCGGAAACCACGTCTGAGACACCTTCGGACGCAAATGAAGCCGCCAGCCAGGACGAAGATTCCACGCCTCAGGCCGAACCCAGTGAGCAGGCCGAAACACCCGAAGGAGTGCCCGAGGCCAGCCCGGTGCAAGCCGAAGAACAGGCAGCGGTTGACCCGGCCCCGGCTGAAGTTCCCACGCCCGAGCCATCGTCGGTTCCCGACATACCGCTGATAGCTGACATTCCCGACGTCGATATCCCACTTGTCGAGCCCGAACCCGAACCTGAGGCGGAGGAAGAGACAGCGACGGCACTGACCTCTTCGGTGCGTCCGAAGCTACCGGATCAACGACCTAGTTCCAAACCGCAGGGCGTCTTGCCGGGCTCCAACGATTTCAGTGATCTGCGGTTCCCAGAGAAAGAAGTCGAATCCCCGCTGTCGCAGTACAAACGCGCGGGAATTGACCCGTTCACACGCGGCAACACCAGTGCAGGTTCAGGGGGAAGGGGGCCAGGCAATTCCACCAAAACCAACTATGCTGGCCGTGTGCTCATGCATCTGAACCGGGCGCCTTTGGTCTATGTTTCGGCACGCGGTTTCGCTCAAGTCTTTTTTCAGATCAACCCGGATGGCACCTTGGCCTTTGTCGATGTGGTCGACAGCTCTGGATCCCCCGAAGTCGACCGCGCTGCCAAGGCGCAGGTTCGTGCGGCGTCACCTTTCCCGTTGCCCCCTGGCGGTGTCAGCCGCAGCCTGTCATTTTTCTATAACAGCAACTAGCATATGGTGCCGTAGCAGGATCGCATCCGACCCGAAGCGCGGCTGGGCATTATGCTGTGTGACTGGGCGTGCTCTTGGGCGTGGCAATTCCCGGAATGCGGACTCTCAGATTGCGACTCACCTGAAATTGGGCTGCAGTCACAACAGGGGTAGGGACCGAGAATCCCTGAATCATGCGACCTGTCAATAATTCCCGGTTTAAAGAGGTGGTCTGGCTTTTTTGCGTTCAAATTTTTGTAACGTTTCCAATGAGCGAACAAAGTGCTCGAAAAGCTTGAATATCTACGCCCTGCGGCCTTTTTGCCCGGTGCAAAGTGGCAACACCGTTGCAGGCAGAGGGCGTGGAAAATCCCGTCTCGCTATTGTGCCCATGTTGAAATTATTCGACGAATTTAGCCGCCGCTTCGGTGGCACTACTCCTCTCAAAACTTATGGATTAACCATGAAAAACGTACTCATCGCATCGACCGCGCTGATTGCAACCGCCAGTGTTGCTGCCGCGGAAGTCAAATTCAGCGGCTATGGCCGCTTTGGTCTGGGCTATGAAGAAGACCGTTCAGCAACCACCACCACAACGACCGCGTCTGGTGCGGTCAATTCGAACAACGCCTCGACCGACGATACCATTTTGGTGTCGCGTTTTCGTCTGAACATCGACGCCAGTGCCGAAACAGATGGCGGCGTTGAATTCCAGGGCCGTGTTCGTTTGCAGGCGGATGACGATTCAAGCACCGGCGAGCAGAACGAAGCTGGCCTGAATGGCGCCCGTTTCTCGGTTATCTATGGCGGCCTGCGTGTTGACGCCGGTAACGTTTCGGGTTCGTTCGACAACCTGGATGACTACTTCGGTACCGAGCCGGGCCTGGAAGAATTCCTGGGTCAGTATTCGGGCGTGAACTATTCCTTCCTAGAATACAGCTCAACCGGCACGGGCGCGAATGCTGTGTTCTTCCGCTACACCGTTGGCGATCTGGCATTCTCGGCATCCTATGACCAGGACACGAAATTCCTGGGCGCAGGCATCACTGACGACCGTGATCGCTGGGACGTAAGCGCAACTTACACCTTCAACAACTTCACCGCCTCGCTGGCATATGGTGAAACTGATGAAGGCGCAGGCGTTGACAAGGAAAGCCTGACTGTTCTGACCCTGGGTGCAGAACTGGGCGATTTCTACGGCACCCTGTTCGTGGCTGACGATGACGTCAACAACGACGCCGAAGACGGCACCGCTTATGGTTTCTCGGTCGCCTATGATCTGGGTGCGGCAACCACGCTGCAGCTGGTTTACGGTGACGGTTCGGCTGACGACGACACCCGCAACATCGGTGTTGGCGCCATCTATGACCTGGGCGGCGGTGTATCGCTGCGTGGTGCAGTTGGCGAGATCAAAGACGGCGATGACGACGGCAAGATCCGTGCCGACTTTGGTGCTCAGTTCAACTTCTAAGCTGATCTGAACCATATTGATCTAAGGGCGGGCCTTCGGGTCCGCCCTTTTTCTGTCTGACTATTTCTTTTCAAAGAACAAAATGACTTCACCCAGCCGGATGCCATAGCGCGAGACATAGGCCCGGTTCAGCAGCCGGTCATCGCTCAGCAGCCACATCCAGTCATCGAAATCGACCCGCATGGTCCCATCCTTGACGGGCAGGTCGATCTTGTAGGTCCAGTTGAAGGTATCGCCACGCTCGATCCCGCTGGCGGTGCCCAGCACGCCGGGGGCTGTGCCGGTCCAGGTATCCTCGCCGGTTTTGGTCAGGGTCCAGACGCGCTGCTCGGTTGCGCCGTCGTCATAAACGAAATCCTCGATCAGGGTCAGCGTCTCGCCATCCCATGTACCATTGATATCAACAGTGAACCGGCGTGGCACATTGCCCAGAACATCCTGAAATTGACCATAGGCCACAGTCTGACCCTCAAAGAACTCTTCCAGGTTCAACTGCCGATCGGACAAAAAGGTCTTGGGGGTTCGGGGTTTCGCGGAGCAGGCAGCCAGAACGGTCAGCCCCAGAACAGCAAGGCCCGCGATGACAAGACGACGTGGTTTCATTGCAGCACCCGTGTTTCAGCGGCGGTGTCATGGCCATTCGCCCGGTCCAGATAGGTCGATTTGGTGGAGGGCGCCGGGCGCATGGTGGCTATCAGCTCGGCGACTTTGATGCCGAACATTCGCATCTCGGACCGGTTCATGATCACGCCACTTTCCGTCAGGTACATCCAGTCGGTTACGTCCAGCGTGTGTCCCCCTGCGTCCTCGGGCAGGATGATCTTGTAGGTCAGCTTTACGGTCGAGCCCGAGACCGTGCCGCGCCCTTCGCCCACGATGTCATCTGCTGTCGCGATGAATGTGTTTCCTGTGCCCAGAGTCAGATACCATTTGCGGGCCATCTTCTTGCCGTTGGAATAGGTGAAATTCTCGGTCAGAGTGCCTGTGTTGCCGTCCCATTCCCCGACCATACGGGCGACAAAGCTGTTCGACATCTTACCGTCGGGGCCATAGATCAGCCCTTCGGACAGGATCTCCCCGTTCAGGTTTTCCGTCATCTTAAACGCGGGGCCGGTGCCGCTGTAATCCTCAGGCGATTGGGCCCGAAAGCTGAGATAGCGCCCTTTTGCGATGGACAGGGCGAAGATGATGAGCAGGGCAATGGCAAGTAGTTTCATTTGGCTGAGACCTCAGTTGGCAGCGTCAGGACCATTCCAAACGCGCCGAGTTTCAGGATGCAGGGCAAAATGGCATAGGCGAGGTTGAGCGTTTGCAGCGCCTCGGCTGAATTTGCCTGTCCCGGAGTGAATCCGCTGCGTTCCAGCAATGGCAGGGTGAAGAAGGCCGCCAGGGCCAGCCCCAGCTTGCCCGCGAAGGACCAGATGCCGAATGCGGCGGATGCGTTCAGACCTGCGCGTGTCAGAGCGACCGAGAACATGGCCGGCAGCACCACCATATCCGCCCCAAGTGCGGCGCCCGATGCAATGCAGATCAGGGCGAACCCGGCTAGACTGCCGGTTGACAGCGTCGCGGCGCTGACAAAGGCCGCAATCGACAGCGGCATGGCGATCATTAGGGTCTGTTTCGGGCCAATCCGATTGCTGAGCCGCGCCCAAAGGGGCACGCTTGCCCCCGCGCTGAGGAAGAACAAGATCAACAGCGGTCCTGCCATGCCTGGCAGTTGCAGCCGGTCTTCGACAAAAAACAGAAACAGAGTCGAGGTGATGGCGACCGGCAAGCTGTTGATCAGCGCAAGAACCAGCAGGCGCAGCGCACCGGCATCGCCGAGCCCGGAAAAGGTCAGGGCTTGTCCGGTTATCGGCGCGCGTCGCCAGATCGGGGCCGTCAGGACAAAGGTCAGAATGGCGATGAGGCCCAAAAACAGCCCGAACGCAGGATAGCCCTGCGCCTGCGCGCCAAAGGCGACAAACAGCGCGGGGGCACTTGCGGCAAGTATCACGCCGGTTAGCTGCCCGCCCTCGCGATAGGCGGCGAGTGTCATCAGCTCGGACGGGGTGGGCGTTTTGGCCAACGTGGCGCTGCGGCCATAGAGCAGGATGGTTCCCAGGCTGTAGGCTGAAAACAGCAGGATAAGGATGGCCACCAAACTGGCAACGGACGCGCCCTCAGACAGAGTGAACAGCAGCGGGAAGCCAACCGCCAGCCCAAGTGCGGCGAGGGCAGCAAACAAAAGCTGGCCACCAGGCCACCGGTCAATCGCCCAGCCAATCAGGGGATCCTGCACAAGGTCAACCAAACGGATCAGCAACAGGACGGCGCCGATCACCCCAAGGCCAATGCCCAGATTGACCGCCGCAAAACGCGGCAGGTGAATGTAAAGCGGGATGCCTGCAGCAGCGAGCATCAACGCATAGAGACTGACCCGGGGATACAGCATCACTGACCCTTCAACTGCCGGGTAAAGTTGGCCGATCTGGTGTTGCTGCCAAGAAAGATCGACATGAATGAGCGCGTGATACCCGGGCTCGACAAGGTGCAGGTTCTGCTGCCATTGCGCCAGAACCCGATCTTGTCCGGCCCCTCCGGGATTGCCAGATAGCTGTCGCCTTTGCTGACGGCCTGAAAACAGGCCTGCAACTGATCGGCGGTTGGAGGCGGGTTGCCCTGTCGCACCATTTCGTCAAGCGTCGACTTGATCAGAGCCTTCTGCGCGATGGATTTGCGGTATGTCAGTTTCAGTCCGAACTCTTGATTCCAGTCAAACGGTGCGCCGCCGGGCGTATAAAGCCTGGCATCGTAAACCGGCAAACCCAGGAACCGGAACGTAGAGCTGCCAAGAACCTGTGGATCGCCCAGCCGGTCAGCCAAAGGCGACGCCGCCAAGCCGCAGGGCAGCATCATCGCCAGCGCCAGAATGGCCGGGCACATCAGCTTAGAGAGCGGCCGCAACAGGGATGGCCGCGATCTGTTCGGGGGTGCCATTGTCTGCTCCGATGGTTTGCGGGGTGCCGGTGATCCGCTCGACGACATGCATCGCGCTGGCAATCCCGTCTTCGTGAAACCCGTGCCGGTTATAGGCGCCCGCAAACCAGGTGCGGTTCTGTCCTTGCATCTCGCGGATTTGCCCCTGTGCCCAAAGTGCGGCCTTGTCAAAAACCGGATGGGCGAATTCGACCTTATCATAGATCTTGTCGGCGGCGATCTCGGATGAGGCGTTCAGCGTCACAAACAGCGGGTCACTGTCGGGAATATTCTGCAGCCTGTTCATCCAATAGGTCACCCCGACATTCCCGGCCTGCGAGCGATAGGTCCAGCTGGACCAGCAGGCCCGGCGTTTGGGCATCTGCGACGGATCGCAATGCAGGATGGCCGTGTTGGGCTGATACTGGATCGCGCCAAGCGCGGCTGCTTCGGCTGGGGTGGCATCCTGGCCCAGAATGGCAAGGGATTGATCCGAGTGGGTGGCCAGAATGATCTCATCATACTGATCCGACTGGCCTTGGCTGTGAACGGTCACGCCTATCTCATTGCGCTGAACCCTCTGAACGGGGCTGGCCAGACGTATTTCGGCCCCGCGGGCACGCAGGGTGGCGTCAATCCGGCGGACATATTCAATGCTGCCGCCCTTGACGGTGTACCATTGGTGCTGATTGGCGCGGCCATTGGCCAGCAGAGCGTGATTGCGAAAGAACTGCACCAGCGACCGCGCCGGGAATTGATCCACAAATTCAACTGGGGTCGACCAGATCGCTCCGCACATGGGCATCAGGTAATTGTGCCGAAACCAGTGCCCCAACCGCAGCTGATCAACCAGCTCTCCGATCGTTGTGTCATCGTCCTTGGCTGCGTCCGGGGCCTCTCTGCCAAAACGCAGGATGTCGGCGATCATCTTGTAATAGGCCGGCCGCGCAAGATTGCGTTTCTGCGCCGTAAGAGTGCGCAGGTTGTTCAGCCCGTATTCGATGCGCCCATTGTCGATGGTCGCACCAAAGCTCATCTCGGATTTTTCGACAGGCACGTTCAGCGTATCGAACAACCGTGTCAGGTAAGGGTAGGTGGCATAGTTGAAGACGATAAAACCGGTATCGACGGGTTGATCGTCATTTTTGCCCGCCACGACCGTGCGGGCATGCCCGCCAAGCCTGGGTTCAGCCTCAAAGAGTGTCACGTCATTGTTTTCGGAAAGATAATAAGCCGCTGAAAGGCCTGAAATGCCTGCGCCAACTATGGCGATTTTTTTCCTGCCCCTTTGGGTTTCGTCGAACATGATAGCCTCGTTACGTGACGTTTTGATAATGAATACGCAGTAGGAGCAGGATTGGATCATTCAAGACAGGGGTATTTCGGGTGCGGCTGCAATTTAACGGCCTCACCGCGAGCAACCGAAGGTGATCCAAACTGGCCGTGTAACCGTATTGAAATAACACAATTCAGAAATGGTCGGCATGAACAGCTTTGACGGGAAAACTTATTGGATAGTTGGCGCAAGCGAAGGTTTGGGTCGTGCTTTGGCGCAAGCTCTAAGCAATCGCGGCGCCCGGGTGATCCTGTCGGCGCGAAACGCGAAACGCCTGGATGAAATCTGCAGCATTCTGCCAAATTCAAAAGCCATTCGTTGCGATGTCGCTGATTTAGACTCTGTTCGACGTGCCGCTTCCGCTGCCGGAAAAGTGGATGGCCTTATCTATAATGCCGGAGCTTATGACCCGATGCGCAGCACTGAGTGGAACACCGAGGCCGCTCTTCGGATGTCCGATGTGAATTTTCAGGGCGCTTTGCGGGTTCTGGGCGAAATACTTCCTGGGTTTGTTAAGGCCGGGCAGGGGGAGATCACGCTGATCGGGTCGCTGTCCGGCTATCATGGCCTGCCATCTGCAGTCGGGTATGGTGCCAGCAAGGCGGCTTTGATTTCACTGGCAGAAACCATGCGGCATGATCTGGCGGGTTCGGGCGTCACGGTTCGGATCGTAAATCCCGGCTTCATCAAGACTCGCCTGACCGAAAAGAACAGTTTCCGGATGCCGATGCTGATGACGCCTCAGGGCGCGGCCCAGCATGTGGTTCGGGCAATGTCCCGCCACAGATTCCGCACAGACTTCCCAGCGCCGTTTTCATGGCTGATCCGCCTTGTAGGTTATTTGCCGGATTGGGTGATATATCGCGGAAGATAGGCCCTAACATTGGGGTTTTGAGCTTCTGCCAGGCTTAACCGCAGGTCAGGCTCTGTATGATCCCCGAGCCGTTTACAAAGACGTTCAGCCGGTCGATGCGATAATCCTGTGTGGCGATGTCATCGGGGCCTAAAACGCGCGACCGTTCGGGTAATTGCGACTGAATGGTCGATACAGGCTTGCCAATCGCATCGGCAATTGGCTCTCCTTTGCAAAAGGCCAAATCTACCGGGGTGGGTTCAAGTGGCAGTGGCGCGTCCTCAGGAGCGGGCGACTCCGTACATGCGACCAGCAAAATCAAAACAGGGGTCAAACGGCGCATTGGCGCTCCTTTTTCTGGCAATGTCGTTTCTGTAATATCAAATATTTAGCATTGCTGCCATCAAAGCGCAGTTGAAAAAATCCTGCATTTAACGCAGGGTCAGGCCAAATTTGACTGGGAGAAGTACATCATGCGCACCCGTGCCGCCGTCGCCGTGCAGGCCGGCAAACCTTTGGAAGTGATGGATGTGAACCTCGAAGGCCCCAAGGCGGGCGAGGTTCTGGTCGAGATCAAGGCGACCGGCATTTGCCACACCGACGAATTCACCCTGTCGGGTGCAGACCCCGAAGGCCTGTTCCCCGCCATTCTGGGCCATGAAGGCGCAGGTGTGGTGGTCGAGGTCGGCCCGGGCGTGACCAGCCTGAAGCCGGGCGATCACGTGATCCCGCTTTACACCCCCGAGTGTCGCGAATGTGAATACTGCCTGCATCCCAAAACCAACCTGTGTCAGGCGATCCGTTCGACGCAGGGCCAAGGGTTGATGCCCGATGGCACCTCGCGGTTCTCGACGCTGGATGGTGATCCGATCCTGCATTACATGGGCTGCTCGACCTTTGCCAACCACACGGTCCTGCCGGAAATCGCGCTTGCCAAAGTGCGCCCGGACGCGCCTTTCGACAAGATCTGCTATATCGGTTGCGGCGTGACCACCGGCATCGGCGCGGTGATCAACACCGCCAAGGTCGAGATCGGCAGCCGCGCCATTGTCTTTGGTCTGGGTGGCATCGGCCTGAACGTGATCCAGGGCCTGCGACTGGCAGGGGCCGACCAGATCGTCGGCGTCGACCTGAACCCCTCCAAGGTGGAAATGGCCACCCGGTTCGGTATGACCGATTTCGTGAACCCGTCCGAGGTCGAAGGCGATCTGGTGCCTTATCTGGTCAATCTGACCAAGGGCGGCGCAGATTACACCTTTGACGCAACGGGCAATGTCGGCGTGATGCGCACGGCGCTGGAATCTGCACATAAGGGCTGGGGTGAATCGATCATCATCGGCGTGGCACCTGCTGGGGCCGAGATCTCGACCCGCCCGTTCCAGCTGGTCACCGGTCGTTCCTGGCGCGGTACGGCCTTTGGCGGCGCCCGTGGCCGCACGGATGTGCCCAAGATCGTCGATTGGTACATGGAAGGTAAGATCGAGATCGACCCGATGATCACCCACACCATGGGACTGGACGACATCAACCATGGGTTCGACCTGATGCATAAGGGCGAAAGCATCCGCTCGGTTGTGGTTTACTAAGGCTCTAATCCAGACGGAAAAGTTGTTACGGCGCGCTTCTGGCGCGCCGTTTGTCATTCTCCTGGTCGCGTCGCCCCTGTATCCGAACGCGGTGAGCGAACCCGCAGAACCGGGGTGTTGGCTGAGGTGGTGTTCGACCGGCTCTCGCGCCAGACGACGAAGACACCAGATGCGATGATGATGCTGGCGCCGACGGCAACCCAGCCGTCTGGCTTTTCGCCGAAAAACGCCATGCCAAAGATCGTGGCCCAGATGATCTGGCTGTATTGGCTGGGGGCGATGACCCCCGCTGGCGCGGCACGATAAGCCAGAATAATCAGGTGTTGGGCAATGACAGAAAAGACTCCGACCAGTGCCATCATGGCCAGATGCAACAGGGACGGAGGCTGATAAACGGCCGGTTGCGCGATGCTCATGACCACTATGGCCAGCAGCATCGGATAAAGGATCAGAACGGCCGAGCGTTCCTCATTGCCGATCTTACGGACCAAAACTGACGCGAAAGCGCTGCAGAACGCGGCCGTCAGCGCCGCCAGATGGCCTAGCGTGATGTCCGTGGTACCCGGGCGCAGAACGATCAACACGCCGATCAGGCCCACGCCAACCGCGGCCCAACGCTGGGCGCGGACCACCTCGCCCAATATGGGGATCGACAGGACCGTGACGATCAGCGGGAAAGAGAACAGGAGTGAATATACCTCGGCCAAAGGCAGGACCGAAAAGGAATAAAATGCGCAGGACATGCCTGTGACCATCAACCCCGACCGCAGCAGGACCAGCCAGGGATGGTGCGGAAGGAAGTTGCCGGTAGAGCGGTCTGTCAGGATTGTCACGGCCATCGGCACAAAGGAAAACAGCGTGGCGAAAAAGATGATTTGCATCACCGAATAGGTTCCGCCCAGCACCTTGATCAGCGCATCGTGGCTGGCAAAGACAGCAAAGCCCAGAAACGCATAGCCAAGGCCCCTGAGGGTGGTGTTTTGAGTGCTCATCGGTCTGGCCTTGGGCAGCGGAATGGTGGGTTCATCCGTTGCATAAACCCATTTTTCAGAGTCTGATAGCCCTTATTTTACCGCTAACATGGCAACTGGCCATGATCTGAGATCATCGCAGGATCGGTGGCGCGTCCTTTGGCTGGCGCGCGGATTGTACACCCACTTTCATCCCTACGCCGATGCGCCGGGCCAGCGCCACCCAGGGCAGCGCGGTTTCTGCGGGCAGGGTGCTATGGGCCACCTCCTCGAACAGGTCCAGCCAATGATCGAACAATTCGGGCCTGATATCGGGCCTTTCGATGTGAATACGCTGCGGATTTCCGTCATAACAACGCTCATGCAGAATGGCGTTGCGCCAGAACGCGGCGATCTTGTTCTCGTGCGGGGGCCAGTCGCTGACATGGTTTGCAAAGACCGGCGCCAGTGCCTCGTCCTGCCGGACGCGGGCGTAGAATGCGCTCACCTGCGACATGATCTGTTCAGCGGTGGCGGGAAACCTCGGAGGAATTCCTGGGCGGGCAGGAGGGGTAGGTTTGGACATGGGCGTTCCGAAACTGAATTGCGCCCCGTTCAGATCGGATTGTAGCCCGTGCTGTCAAGCCACGGCGCGTATATGTCGCGCTGTCTCAAAGAAGCGTTTGCGCAGGAAACGGGTCGGTTCCCCTCGCCGGGTCAGGCATCTTTTGTACAAAGAAGGAGACCTAACATGCACAAAATATCTGCCCTCCCCACCGCGCAGGTTCAGGCCTATCGCCAAGGCGCGCCTGATGGTTATGGCAACCCGCCCGAACGGGCGATATCGAACGGGGAAGGAAACCCCTGCCGTCATTGCCTGACCTATATTCCCAGGGGAAAGGAAATGCTGGTGCTGGCCCACCGGCCCTTTCCAGCGACACAACCTTTTGCTGAAACCGGGCCGATTTACCTTTGTGTAGAGCATTGTCAGCGCTATGAGGATCTCACCAACCTGCCCGAGGCGCTGACCGCCTCACCCAATTATCTGATTAAAGGGTACGGATCGGACGACAGGATTGTTTACGGCACCGGGATCATTACGCCGCAGGCGGAATTGCAAAACGCTGCCGGGGGTATCTTTGCCCGCGCGGATGTCGCCTATATCCACATCAGATCCGCGTCGAATAACTGCTATCACGCGCGGATCGACCGCGCCTAAAGCTTAACCCGGTGCAATCCCCGGCGCGGCTGATCAAGATCAGCTGCCGGGACATCGCCCGCCCGGGTCGAGGTCAGAGCCAGGAACACATCCTCAAGATCCGCTTCTTCGGTGCGAACGTCCCGGATACGGATGCCCACGGCCCTGACGGATTCCAGAACCTGTTCGGCACTGGTCTGGGCACTGCGATAGCGCAGCACCAGGCTGCCATCGTCGCGCAGTGTGGCCTCGACTCCCTCGGCCGCAGGCAGTTCAGTGACGGGGCCATCCGGAATAATTACCATCGTCCGGCCATCCATGCGGCTCAGCAGGTCTGCCGTGCTGTCCTGTGCGATCTTTTCGCCATGATTGATGATGGCGATCTGGTCGCACATCTCCTGTGCTTCTTCCAGGTAATGCGTCGTCAGGATGATGGTCATGCCCTGCTGGTTCAGCTTGCGCACGTTGGCCCAGAGCATTTGGCGCAGCTCGATATCCACGCCCGCTGTGGGTTCGTCCAGAACCAGCACTTTGGGGTTATGCACCAAAGCCTTGGCCAACAGCAACCGGCGCCGCATCCCGCCGGACAGGGTGCGGGCATAGGCCTCGGCCTTGTCGCTGAGGCCAACCAGTTCGAGGATTTCATCACTGCGCCGCTGCGCCTTTGGTACACCATATAGGCCAGCCTGAACCTCCAAAGCACCGCGCGGGGTAAAGAACGGGTCCAGGTTCAGCTCTTGCGGCATAACGCCGATGGCAGCGCGAGATTGGCGCGGGTTGCGGTCTTGGTCATGACCCCAGATCGACACATGGCCTGCAGATTTCACCACCAAACCGGCCAGAATGTTGATCAGGGTCGATTTCCCAGCCCCGTTCGGCCCCAGCAATCCAAAGACTGAACCGCGCGGGATTGTCAGGTCGATGCCCTTCAGCGCCTGCTTTTCAGGCTGGCCCTTGCTGCCGCGATAGGTCTTGCGCAGCCCTTCGATCCTGATTGCCGCATTGTCCATGTGGCTCTTGCCCCCGGTTTGCTCATCGCTCATAAACGCACCTAATGCATGCCCGCGAGGCCGACAACCAGTGAAGGATCGCCAGCCGTGACAATCGAAGCGCCGGAAACCAAGATCGTCGAAACCTCTCGTGTCGCCTGTGATGGCGGCGAAGGTGCATTGGGCCACCCACGTGTCTGGTTACAGATCCCCGAAGACACCGGCTGGGTCGAGTGCCCCTATTGCGACTGCAAGTATGTCTTGAAGGGGCACCATGCCAGCGCCTGAATGTGCAAAGCCGCGGGCAGGTTTGACCTCTGCCTGATCATTGGAGCTGTTGGCTATTTTCTGGCCGCCGCTATCGGAATGCTTCTAACCGGATCGGGAAATCGGGCGCAGGGCAATGATACGATCGAAATCGCCCTGGTCTGCGGGCCGATCTACAGGCCTCCGGGGTGCCGGGTTTTTTCGACCGAAATCAGTTTTAAGGCCAGAGGGCGTTTCAACGCGCTGTGAACCTGCAATGTCTGGGCCGGTGAGGTGCTGTGGGCTGCGAATGAAGACTTCGGCACTTGGGTGCCATTGCCTTACTCGATCAATTTGTCCCGCTTGATAAACCAATCCGGCAAAGTCTAACTTGCCCAACTAATGTCGTGTTCTGACGATAGCTTTGCGCCGGCTCAATGGAGGAAGTGTGTTGATGGACGCCAGTATCCAAAATACCAACCAACCGGTCTTCGGATGGATTGGTTTTAGTGTTTCCGCGATGGCCCTGTTGGGCGCCCTGTTCCTGTTCTGGGCCGGGCCATTCGCACCGCAACAATCGACTGGCGTGTCTTTGGGAGAGCTTGCAGCCGAGCTTGGAAAATCCACCCTGCGCTCGGCCGCCGGGCTGGACCAACCCGAGCCGGTGGCCCGGGTCCGTGATCTGGACGACTTTCTGCAGATCGGCATAGCCCTTTTGGGAGGATTGGCCGTCATCCTGTCGGCCATAGGCATTCTGCGCCACGAAAAACTGCGCCCGGCCATTGCGGGTATCGCAATCGGCATCGGCGCAATCCTGTTTCAGTTCTTTGCTTTTGCGTTTTTCGCTTTCCTCGGTGTGCTGGTCATCATGGCGCTGCTCAACAGCTTTTCGGATGTATTTGGCGGCCTGTTCGGCGGATAGTTCACCTTCTGTACTGGTCACCCGTGCGCCCCTGTGGCAGAACCATCCCTGACCGACAGGGAGCGCGCGCATGAGCAATTTCGGAAAAGGGTGTCACCTTCATCTTATTGACGGATCGGCCTTTATCTTCAGGGCCTATCACGCGCTGCCGCCGCTGACGCGGAAGTCCGATGGGTTGCCGATTGGGGCCGTGTCTGGGTTCTGTAACATGCTGCAGAAATATGTCGAGGGGAACACTGGGCCAGACGCGCCGACCCATGTGGCGGTGATCTTTGACAAGGGCTCTCATACGTTCCGCAACGATATGTATGACCTTTACAAGGCCAATCGCGAGGCCATGCCCGAGGATCTGCGCCCTCAGATGCCGCTGACCCGCGAGGCGACCCGCGCCTTCAATATCGCCTGCAAAGAGCTTGAGGGCTATGAGGCCGACGACATCATTGCCACCCTTGCCATACAGGCGCGTGAGGCCGGTGGTCGCGTCACGATCGTCAGTTCCGACAAGGACCTGATGCAGCTGGTCGGCGATGGGGTCGAAATGCTGGATGCGATGAAGAACAAGCGCATCGACCGCGATGGTGTGTTCGAGAAATTCGGCGTCGGGCCGGAACGTGTGGTGGACGTGCAGGCGCTGGCCGGGGACAGCGTGGACAATGTGCCGGGGGCCCCGGGCATTGGGATCAAGACGGCGGCGCTTTTGATCAATGAATTTGGGGATCTGGAAACCCTGCTGGACCGCGCCGAAGAGATCAAACAACCCAAACGCCGCCAGACCCTGATCGACAAACGCGCCCAGATTGAGCTGTCGAAAAGACTGGTGCAGTTGGATGAGAATACGCCGCTGGATTTCACCTTAGACGATCTTGAGGTGCAAGACCCTGAACCGGACACTCTGCTGGGCTTTCTTGCTGAGATGGAGTTCCGCACCCTCACCAAGCGCATAGCGGACAAGCTGGGGGCCGAGGCACCGGTGATTGCAGACGCGCCTGCGCCCGTTGCAGATGTGGCCGAGGCTGAAGACATTCCATTCGACGCGTCGAAGTATGAATGCGTCCGCGACGCGGGGGCTTTGCAGAAATGGATAGACCAGGCATATGAGCGTGGCTGGGTTGCAGTGGACACCGAGACCACTGGGCTGAACGAGATGATCGCAGATCTGGTCGGCATTTCGCTCTGCATTGAGGCGGGCGAGGCCTGCTATATCCCATTGATCCATCGTCAAAGCGCCACCGACGATCTGTTCGGCTCGGACGCTCTGGCCGAGGGGCAAATGCCGATTGAACAGGCTCTAACACTGATAAAACCGATGTTAGAGGACCCGTCGATCCTCAAGATCGGGCAAAACATGAAATACGATGCCAAGATTTTTACCCGCTATGGCGTGGATGTGGCGCCGATTGATGACACGATGTTGATGTCCTATGCGATGCATGGCGGCGAGCATGGGCATGGCATGGACACCCTGTCCGAGCGTTATCTGAACCACACGCCGATTCCGATCAAACCGCTGTTGGGATCCGGCAAATCGGCGATCACATTCGACAAGGTTCCGATTGATGAAGCGACCGCCTATGCGGCCGAGGACGCCGATATAACGCTGCGTCTGTGGAGACTGTTCAAACCTCAGCTGCATCAGGTTCAGGTAACGACCGTCTATGAAACGCTGGAGCGCCCTCTGGTGCCGGTTCTGGCCGAAATGGAGATGCATGGCATCAAGGTTGACCGCGATGTCCTCAGCCGCATGTCCAACGCGTTTGCCCAGAAAATGGCCGGGTTAGAGGCTGAAATCCACGAATTGGCTGGTGAAAGCTTCAATGTCGGCTCGCCCGCTCAGCTGGGCGAGATTCTGTTCGACAAGATGAGTCTGGAAGGCGGCAAGAAGGGCAAGACCGGTAAATATTCAACCGGGGCCGATATCCTTGAGGATCTGGCGACCGAGCATGAATTGCCGCGTCGGGTGCTGGATTGGCGGCAGCTATCGAAACTGAAATCGACCTATACGGACGCGCTGCAGACCCATATCAACCCCGATACGGGCCGGGTACATACATCCTATTCGATCACCGGGGCGAACACCGGTCGTTTGGCCTCGACCGATCCGAACCTGCAGAACATCCCTGTGCGCACCGAAGAAGGCCGCCGTATCCGCGAGGCGTTCATTGCCGAGCCGGGAAATGTGCTGGTCAGCCTGGATTATAGCCAGATCGAGCTGCGCATTCTGGCGCATATTGCCGATATTCCGGCCTTGAAGCAGGCGTTTACCGATGGGCTGGACATTCACGCCATGACTGCGTCCGAAATGTTCGACGTGCCGCTGGATGAGATGACGCCGGATATTCGCCGTCAGGCCAAGGCGATCAACTTCGGTGTGATCTATGGCATCTCGGGTTTTGGTCTGGCGCGCAACCTGCGTATTCCACGGGCCGAGGCGCAGGGCTTCATCGACCGCTATTTCGAACGCTTCCCCGGCATTCGGACCTATATGGACGACACCGTCGCCTTTGCCAAAGAGAATGGCTATGTGCAGACCCTATTCGGGCGCAAAATCCATACGCCCGAAATCAATGCCAAGGGGCCGCATGCGGGATTTTCGCGTCGGGCAGCGATCAACGCTCCGATTCAAGGCACCGCGGCCGACGTGATCCGACGCGCCATGGTGCGGATGCCGGATGCGATCCATGGGTTGCCGGCGAAAATGTTGCTGCAAGTGCATGACGAATTGCTGTTCGAAGTGGCCGAGGACGCCGTTGACCCGCTGATCGACGCGGCGCGCGACGTGATGGAGGGGGCTTCGGACCCAGCAGTGAAACTGGATGTGAAACTCAACGTTGATGCGGGACAGGGCGCGAATTGGGCCGAGGCGCACTAGCGCCGCCGTTCATCAAGCCCTGCGGGCCCTCTTCGCGGCGGGTCAGCCCTGTGGTCTGACCATGCGGTTGACCATCCGTTGCACGCTGGGGCCCAGCAGTAGGATAACTGTGAACGCGATGGGCCAGGAGAAAACCCATGAGCCCATCCAGTCGCCCAGCGTCGCGGGACCGAAGCCGACGGCCTTGGCCGTGGCGATACCGGTGACGATGCAGGACATCATGCCTGACATGATCAGGCTGAACAGGGCGCGGGCATAGCGGGCAGGGATCATCCGGACATCCTTGGTGTGAGGTGGCAATGATCTGCGCCATTTTTCCGGGTAATACCAGTGCGAGCGGACAATCAAAGGTGCATCCAGCCGAGCGTCTCGGCGGTACGTTGGATCGAGGGCTGATATTCGGCACTGACCCAGCCGGTGTAGCCGCTGTCATCAATCGCTCGGAACAACTCGGCAAAATTCATCTCACCTCGACCGGGCTCTGCGCGATCCGGGGCCGCTCCGATCTGGGCGTGTACGATGCGGTCTTGGTAATCCTTCCAGACTTGCAGCCCGTTGCCATGGATCATCTGGGCGTGGAAGCTGTCATATTGCAGGCCGACATTGGGCCGGTTCACGCGATCCAAAACCTCGGCGGCCAGATCGTAAGAGTTCAGGAAATATTCAGGCTGTGACACCGGGTTGAGCGGTTCGATCGTGAACGGCTGTTGGGGCGCGTGGTCTGCTGCCCATTGCAGGTTTTGAACAAAGCAATCCATAGCATCCGCGCCCGAGGAATATCCGGACATGATGTGGATTTTTTCGGGCCGTAGCGCCTGAGCATAGCGTAGAACACGGCGGATGTCGGACTGGAACCGCGCCTCACCGCCCGGAATGGCGGCATATCCGGGAGTGCCGCCGGTGTAGTTGGGTGGTGGCGCGTTGATCAGCACCAGGTCGAGCCCGTTAGCCAGCAGAGCACGGCAGGTTTCCTTGGTAGCCAGATCATAGGGAAACAGAACCTCAACAGCCTTGAACCCGGCCTGCGCGGCAGCTTGAAACCTGTCGAGATAGGGCAGTTCGGTAAAGAGCAATGAGATATTTGCAGCGAATTTGGGCATGGATGGCCTTTGCGTGTCTGTTCGCCGGACCATATCGGTCGGGTGATTTCAGCGAAAGGGACTGAAAACGACAGATTGTCGAAAATCGGCCAGATCACCCAGTTTAATTCAGTGACGTTCGGGACAATGCGGCGAATCATTTCTGGCGCCGCTTTGACCAGAGGTATGACCCATGGCACTGAGCCCTGACCCCGTGCGCGGGACCGCTATTTCTATGTCTGCCGACCGCAACTCCGCGTTGTCTGGCAACGGGTTGGCGGTTGCCTCGATGCTGGCATGGGCCGCAGGCTTTCCGGCGGCGGAGGTCTTGTTGCAAAGCTGGTCGCCAGTGGGCTTGCTTGCGGCACGTCTGGGTCTGGCGGTTCTGGTGCTGCTGCCGATCTGGCTGATGCTGGACGGTCCCAGCCGTATTCTAAGGGCCAGATGGGGATGGGCCATGATCGTCGGAGCGTTTGGCTTTGGCTGCCCGATGTTCCTGCTGATCCTGGCGCAAAAGCTGACCGATCCGGTAACCGTCGTCATCATCGCCTCTTGCGCGCCACTAATCGCAACCCTGCTGGAGCTTAAGGCGGGCACACGTCGGCTGAGCTGGAATTTTGGCCTGGGCGTTCTGGTTTCAATTATCGGCGGGCTGATCGCCACCAGCGCCGTCGCCCCGGCGCAGCTGGGCCTTGGGGCCTTATGCGCGGTCGTGTCGGTCGTCTTTTTCAGTTGGGGAAGCATGACCACAGCGCGCGATTTTCCCGAACTCAGCCAGACCGGGCGCGCGACGATCACGTTGATCGGTGGTTTTGCCATGGCCGTGATCTTGTGCTTTGCCGCTGGGCTGCTGGGCATGGAGGTGATCCCCGAGGTTGCCATTGACGGACAGCAGATCGGGATGTTGGGGATCTATGCGCTGATTTCGCTGGGGCTGAGCCAGATCCTGTTCGTTGCTTCGGTTGGCAAGCTGGGCGTGGCGCTGGCCTCATTCCATATGAACATCGCGCCATTTTACGTGATGCTGATCATGATTGTGCTGGGGGATGAATGGAATTCAACCCGCGCGCTGGGCGCGGGCATCGTGGCGGTCGCCGTTGTTCTGGCGCAGGATCGCAGGCCGCGCTCAGCCCAGATCGGCTGAGCGGATCAGCGGAAAGAACTGACCGCCTGACCATACCCCGAACCAGTCTTCATGATCGGTGCCGATCTCGACCAGTCGGTAAAAGCTTTTGCGGTCAATGCGCGCCTCTAGATTTGCGCGGATCAGGATATAGGGCGAGGGTTCCTGGGTCTTCGGATCAAACTCAACACGGATCGGGTGATCCGGTCCGGCCTTGGCCGTGTCACCCACATGGGTGCTGAAAGTCAAAATCTGCGCCGCGCCTGAGCCTGTGGCATCAAAGTCGACAGCGACGAACGGGACATCCTCAACCGTGATTCCCACCTTTTCGACCGGGGTCACCAGGTAATATTTGCCTTCTTCTTTCTTAAGAATTGAGGAAAAAAGCTTCACAAGCTCGAACCTGTTGATGGGCGAGCCTAAATAACTCCAACAACCATCTTTTGCGATCCTGATGTCCAGATCGCCACAAAACGGGGGATTCCACAGGTGAACAGGGGGTAAATCCCGTGTTTTCGCGGCTTTGACTGATGCCGCAATGCCATCAGGAGAAGGTGTCACAGGGATTTGTCCGCTCATTACTTTTGCCATTTCCTTTTCGCGCGATACACTTCAACCATACTCGTCCACGGAAGGGAAAGTCATGAGCGAACCTGCCGACCTCGTATCCGAGATCGAAGCGCTGGAAACTAAACTGCAAGAGGCCAAGGCCTCGATCACCCGACGCTTTATCGGGCAAGAGCGGGTCGTGGACCTGACGCTGGCAGCGCTGTTATGCGGCGGGCACGCGTTGCTGATCGGCTTGCCCGGGCTGGGCAAGACCCGGCTGGTTGAGACTTTGTCGACCGTGATGGGCCTGCATGGCAACCGTATCCAGTTCACGCCGGATCTGATGCCGGCTGATATTCTGGGGTCCGAGGTTCTGGATACGGCCGAGGATGGCAGTCGCCACTTCCGGTTCATTCCCGGCCCGATCTTCTGTGAATTGCTGATGGCGGATGAGATCAACCGCGCCAGCCCGCGTACACAGTCGGCTTTGCTGCAAGCGATGCAGGAACGCACCGTCACCGTTGCGGGCGAGGATCGTGCGCTGGATGAGCCGTTTCACGTGCTGGCCACGCAGAACCCGATTGAACAAGAAGGCACCTATCCGCTGCCCGAGGCGCAGTTGGACCGCTTTTTGGTGCAGATTGACGTCGAATACCCGGATCGTCAGACCGAGCGGGATATCCTTCTGGCCACGACCGGTGTCGAAGAAGACGACGCTCATCAGATTTTCACCAAAGAGGAATTGCTGGCGGCGCAACTTCTGTTGCGCCGGATGCCGGTCGGCGAGTCTGTGGTCGAACTGATTTTGGATCTGGTCCGCGCATTCCGCCCCGGCGAAGCAGGCGTGTCCGATCGTGTGGCCGAAACCGTGGCCTGGGGCCCTGGCCCCCGCGCGGCGCAGGCGTTGATGATGACGGTGCGTGCCAACGCCATGTTGCAGGGGCGACTGGCCCCCAACGCCGAAGATGTTCTTGAGATGGCCCGCCCGGTCCTCAGCCATCGTATGGCGCTGAACTTTGCGGCACGGGCGCGCGGTGACAGTCTGGCCGATCTGATTGACTCGACTGCACTTGGGTTGATCCGAACCGAGGCTGCGGCGTGAATGCCGGGCTGACCCTTCGTGAAAGATCCGAGGCCGAGGCATCCCGGCTGCCGCCCCTTTTGGCGCGGGCAGAGCATCTGGCCGGAACAGTCCTGCTGGGTGACCACGGGCGCCGTCGGTCCGGGATGGGCGATGATTTCTGGCAATACCGCCCGGCACAGGTTGGCGACAGCCGCCGGATGATCGACCACCGCCGCTCGGCCCGTGGCGATCAACAATTTGTGCGCGAACGCGAATGGCAGATTGCCCAATCGGTGATGCTGTGGGTGGATCAGGGCGCGTCGATGCGCTTTGCCTCGGACGCTTCGCTGCCCACCAAGGCGGATCGCGCGCGCTTGCTGGGGCTGGCAACCTCGATCCTGTTGGCGCGCGGTGGTGAGCGTGTGGGCCTGACGGGCACAACCCTGCCGCCCCGGCGCGGCAATGCCCAGATCATCCGGCTTGCGCAGGCCTGGTCCGAGGATGATCAAGCCGACTATGCGCCACCCGAACACCGCGCCATGATCCCCCATGCGCGGGCGGTGTTCATCTCCGATTTTCTTGGCCCGATGGAAGAGGTTGAACTGGCCCTGTCCAAAGCTGCGGATCGTGGCGTGCGCGGGGTGGTCCTGCAGGTGCTGGATCCCGGTGAAGAGAATTTCCCCTATCGTGGACGCACCATTTTCGAAAGCGTGGGCGGCTCGGCCCGGCATGAAACGCTAAAGGCTTCTGATCTTCGTGACCGGTATCTTGCGCGCCTTGCCGAACGAAAGGATGCCTTGATGCGCTTGTGTCGGGTGACGGGATGGCAACTGGGGCTGCACCACACTGGCGACAGCGCACAGGCGGCTCTGTTATGGCTGTATAGCGCTTTGGACGGGGGCAGAGTATGACGGTTTTGGCTGGGATAGGCTTTACCGCGCCTTGGGTGTTGCTGGGATTGTTGACCCTGCCCATCCTGTGGCTGGTCCTGCGCGCTGTGCCGCCTGCGCCGATCCGGCGAATGTTTCCGGCCGTAACGCTGCTGCTGGGGCTGAAGGACGACGAGAGTGTTTCGGATCGGACACCATGGTGGCTGCTGCTGTTGCGAATGCTGGCGGCGGCGGCGATCATTATCGGTCTGGCCGGGCCGGTTTTGAATCCCTCGCGGGATCAGGTGGGTTCGGGGCCGCTGTTGTTGGTGCTGGATGCCAGCTGGGCAGGTGCAAGCGGCTGGCCATCGCTTCAGGACCAGCTTGATACGCAGCTGACCGAGGCCGGACGCGCCGGACGCACGGTGGCCTTGCTCAACTTGACGGAGCCAGAAGCCCCTGTCTTTCAGGCCGCCGAAGCGTGGCGGGGTCGGCTTCCGGGGGTGACTCCGATGCCCTGGCAACCAACTCAGCTGCAGATGGATCAGGTGCTCGATATGCTGGATCAGCTTGATGGTGGTTTTGATACATATTGGTTCAGCGACGGTCTGGAATTTGCGGGTCGGGAAACGGTTCTGGCTGCGTTGCAATCGCGCGGGGAAGTAACCGTGTACCAGTCAGGCTCGCCTGTTTATGCGATTCTGCCCGCCGCCTATCAGGATGGTGTCATTCAACTGACGGCCCAACGCGCCACTGCTGGTCCGGAAAACATCCTGACCATTTTGGCACAGGGGCGCGATCCGGCGGGCGCAATGCGGGTTCTGCAATCCGCCAATATCGTCTTTGCTGAAGGCGAAACGCTTGCTCAGGTGGAGCTGGCGCTGCCCTCGGAACTACGGGCCAGAATCACCCGGTTCGAGATTCAGGGTCAGCGGTCGGCGGGTGCCGTAACGCTGACCGATGACAGCCTGCGCAGGCGTGAGGTGGCCTTGCTTGCGGGCAGTTTGAACCGTGAAGGGTTAGAGCTGTTGTCGCCGCTGCATTATCTGACACAGGTTTTGGTCCCGACCGCGGATTTTGTCGAGGGCGGCCTGATGGATGTGTTGCCCGCCAATCCGGATGTGATTGTTCTGGCGGATGTGGCGAAATTGGCCGAAGCGGAACAACTGGGGGTGACCGAATGGGTCGAACAGGGCGGGCTGCTGTTGCGCTTTGCCGGGCCGCGCATGGCCGCCAGCGATCTGGGGCGGGATGTCGAGGATACCTTGCTGCCGGTGCGCCTGCGCAGCGGTGGCCGTTCGGTCGGCGGCGCGATGAGCTGGGGTGAGGCCAAAGGTCTGGCCCCGTTCCCCGAAACCTCACCCTTCTACGGGTTGCGCGTGCCACCGGATGTTTCCGTGACCACACAGGTCATGGCGCAACCAGACCCAAATTTGGCCGATCGGGTGATTGCATCGCTCTCGGATGGCACGCCTCTGGTCACGCGCAAGGCCTTGGGGCTGGGGCAGGTGGTGCTGTTCCATGTCACCGCTGATGCCGAATGGTCGAGCCTTCCCCTCTCGGGCCTGTTTGTCGAGATGCTGGATCGGCTGGCCGTCGCCTCGGCTGCGAAATCCCGAGAGGAGTCGCAGTTGCAGGGCACGACCTGGGAACCGCTGCAGGTCATGGACGGATTTGGAGGCTTGTCGGATGCAGATAATCTGGCAGGCGTCGATGGGGTTGATCTTGCCGCCGGCGCAATCGGGCCGGACCTGCAGCCGGGCCTGTATGAAAGCGGCAAGCAAAAACTGGCGCTGAATGTGCTGGACGCGGACTCGGTTCTGATGCCCGCTGTCTGGCCATCCGATGTGCCCATCAAAGGGCAGGAAATCAGCGCCGAAACGCCGATCGGGGGCATTTTGCTTAGCCTCGCGCTGATCTTGCTGACGGTGGACGTTATTGCGTCACTTCTGTTGTCGGGGCGACTTGGGCTGGCCCGGGCCGCGGCGATGGCGCTGGGTGCGTTGCTGATTGCACCTGACCTTCAGGCTCAGACGCCCGAGGAAACCGATTTTGCCCTGATGGCAACGCAAGAGCTGGTACTGGCTCATGTCATGACCGGAAACGCGCAGGTTGACGATATCGCGGGCGCCGGGATGCGTGGCTTGGTGCAAACTTTGTTCTTCCGCACTTCGGTCGAACCGGCAGAGCCCATCGGCGTTGATCTGGAACGGGACGAGCTGGCGTTTTTCCCGCTGCTGTACTGGCCGATCACGCCGGAACAGCCACAACCCTCGGACGAAGCCTATGCCAAGCTGAATGCCTATCTGCGCTCGGGCGGCATGATCCTGTTCGACACACGCGACGCGGATGTGGCGCGTTTCGGTGCAGCCAGCCCGAATGGCCGCAAGCTACAACAACTGGCCGCCCCGCTGAATATCCCTTCGTTAGAGCCTGTTCCAGATGACCATGTTCTGACGCGGGCCTTCTATTTGCTGCAGGATTTCCCGGGCCGATATGCCGGTACCGAGATTTGGGTCGAAGCCGCCCCGCCGGATGCGGAACAAATCGACGGCATGCCGTTCCGCAACCTCAACGACAATGTGACCCCGGTAGTGATCGGCGGGAATGACTGGGCCGGAGCCTGGGCCGTCGACCGAAACGGGCAGGCCCTGTTGCCGGTCGGGCGCGGATATGCCGGTGAGCGGCAGCGGGAATTGGCCAATCGGTTTGGCGTCAATCTGGTGATGCATGTGCTGACCGGGAATTACAAATCGGATCAGGTCCATGTGCCTGCGCTGCTGGACAGGTTGGGACAATGACCGGAACCGTTATATTTGACCCTCTGATTCCGTGGCCCGTTCTGATGGTCGTTGCCGCGATTGCCATATCAGGCGTTGTTCTAGCCCTGTGGCGGGGCCTGTCTGGCTGGGCCTTGCGCGGGTTGGCCGCCCTGGTCGTGATCGCGGCCATGGCGGGGCCTGTTTATCAGGTCGAAGATCGCACTCCGCTGACCGACATCGTGGTGATGATCGAGGATGAAAGCGCCAGCCAGACCCTGTCCGATCGCCCGGAACAGACAGCACAGGCCGCTGCCGAACTGGCGGCCGAGATCGACACGCGCGACAATACCGAGCTGCGCCGGATCCGGGTGGCTGACAGCGATGGGGATGAGGGCACACAGGTCATGGCTGCGCTGAACAAAGTCCTGGCCGAGGAACCCCGTGCGCGCATTGCGGGGATCCTCGTGGTTTCGGATGGGATCGTGCATGACGTTGATCAGGCCCCTGACCTGCCTGCACCGATGCACTTGTTGCAGACTGGGCGGGCCAGCGACTGGGACCGCCGTCTGATCGTCCGCAATGCACCGGCTTTTGCCATTATCGGAGAACCGGTCACGCTGACGTTGCGGGTTGAGGATAGCGGCGCAGTTCCTGTTGCGGCTGCGAATGCGCCTTTGGAAATTTCGGTTGATGGCAATGCGCCAGAGCATTTCACCATTCCAATCGGTGTCGATGTCGAGCTACCGGTCAAGCTGTCCCATGGCGGGCGGAATGTCATCCAGTTTACCGTACCAGGCGTCGAAGGAGAGTTGACCGACCGCAACAACACCGCACTGATTCAGATGAATGGTGTGCGCGACCGTCTGCGGGTGCTGCTGGTTTCGGGTGAACCGCATCCCGGTGGACGGACCTGGCGGAACCTTCTGAAATCCGACAGCTCGGTCGATCTGGTGCATTTCACGATCCTGCGACCGCCTGAAAAGCAGGATGGTGTGCCTGTGGACGAGTTGTCTTTGATCGCTTTTCCGACTCGAGAACTGTTTCTGGAAAAGATCAACGATTTCGATCTGATCATCTTTGATCGCTATAAGCGGCGCGGTATTCTGCCTGCGGTCTATCTGGAGAATGTCACCAATTACATCAATGATGGTG
Source organism: Ruegeria sp. CDSA241 (assembly GCF_059611265.1). Classification (NCBI taxonomy): domain Bacteria; kingdom Pseudomonadati; phylum Pseudomonadota; class Alphaproteobacteria; order Rhodobacterales; family Roseobacteraceae; genus Ruegeria; species Ruegeria sp. CDSA241. The sequence goes on along the minus strand of NZ_JBXWPF010000016.1, from coordinate 58,057 downwards.
GTGCGGTTCTGATTGCGGCTGGCCCTGATTTTGCCAGTGCCGACAGTATCTTCCGCTCGCCGCTGGCGCCGATTCTTCCGGCCCAACCCACCGCGCGGGTCATCGAAGAACGCTTTGTCCCCACAGTTACAGATATGGGGCACCGGCACCCGGTGACGACGGATCTGGGCGATTCCGAGCATTGGGGAGCATGGTTGCGCCAGGTTGATGTCCTGTTCCGATCAGGTGAAACGCTGATGACCGGCGTCGATGACCGGCCGCTGCTGGTGCTAGACCGGGTCGGAGAGGGGCGCGTGGCAATGCTGGCCTCTGACCACGCCTGGCTCTGGAGCCGTGGCTTCGACGGCGGTGGTCCGCAGCTTGAACTGCTGCGGCGATTGGCACATTGGATGATGAAAGAACCCGAGCTTGAGGAAGAGGCTCTGTGGGCCGAAGCAAATGGTCAAATCATGCGCGTCATCCGTCAAACCCTGGGGGATGACGTCGGAACAGTTACCATCACGCAGCCCAATGGCGAGACACTTGAGGTGACGCTGAACGAAGTTTCTCCAGGGCGGTTCGAAGCTCAGATCTTCGGCCCCGAGATTGGCCTCTATCGTCTGAAAGAGGGTGAACATTCGGCGGTAATTGGGTTGGGCCCTGCGGCCCCCAAAGAATTTGAGCGCACGATTGCTACTGATCAGATCCTTGAGCCGGTTCTGGCCGAATTGCGCGGCGGTGTGATCCGGGTCGAGGACGGTTTGCCTTCGATCCGCAATGTCCGCGCTGGGCGGCCTGCGGCGGGGCGGGGCTGGATCGGGCTGACCCCGCGCGATGCCTACCAGACCAGCTCTGTAACACAGGCTGGTGTTCTACCGCCCTGGCTGGTGCTTTTGCTGGCCGGTGGTTTCCTTCTGGCGGGTTGGCTGCGTGAAGGTCGACGTTAGGTCATTCGACCACAACGCTGATTGTGGCCCCAACCACCAGCATCAGTCTTGGTAAAGCACCGTTTGAACCGGCTTTGCTGCGTCAGGTTTGTCGTGTAATCCCACACAATTTCTTTGATCTGAGCGCCTGTAGCGCATTCAGATACCGCAGATTTTGCGTTGAGTAGGAAAAGGCAGGTACCGGCGAGGCAGGCAGTTTTGGACGTTTGCGGCCTCTGAGCCTGCCATTGGTCTGTGGCAACAGGCACGGCTTAAACACTTTTTCACGCTCTGTCAGGATGCTGTGGGCAGATTGTACCGGGATCACCTTTGATGAGTCTTGCAACCAAACTGGCACAGGAAAGACGCGCACGGCTTGCCGCTGAACGTCTGCTGGAGATGAAACAGGCCGAGCTATCAGCGGCCAACCGGAAATTGGGCCTGCACGCGATGGCTCTGACTAAACGCATTGGTGAAACGCGGGCCGAGGTTGAGACGGTGCGCGATGAAAATGAAAAAGTTAAATCGGACCTGACATTGGCCAATGCTAAGATCGAAGTGGCCGAACGGCGGCTATGGCATTCGATCCAGACCTTCCCAGACGGGTTTGCATTCTTCGACGAAGAGAGCCGGTTGATCGGGGCAAATGCCTCATATTTCAGCCTGTTTGAGGGGCTGGATGAAGTAGCGCCCGGTATCAGCTATGGCAGAATTCTGGAAACCCTCACGCAGGAGGGTCTGATTGATACCGTCGACGAGGCGCAGGATGATTGGCGCGCCAGGATGCTGGCCCGTTGGAAGTTGTCCAACCCGCCGTCAGAAATCGTCAAGCTGTGGAACGGGCTCTATATCAAGCTGATTGATCAACGCGGTGGCGGTGGCGATGTGGTCAGCCTTGCGCTTGATATAACCGCCTCGGTCCGGCATCAGGCCGAACTGACCGCGGCGCGCGAACGGGCCGAGGCTGCAAACCGCGCGAAATCTGCATTCCTGGCCAATATGAGCCATGAAATCCGCACGCCCATGAACGGTATTGTTGGCATGACCGAGTTGATGACCGAAACCGCGCTGGATGAAGAACAACGGCTCTATCTCAACACGATCCGCAATTCCGGTGAAGCCTTGCTGGTGATCATCAACGATGTTCTGGATTACTCGAAGATTGAGGCGGATAAGCTGGTCTTGCACCCCGAACAGTTCGATTTCGAACGCTGTATCCTTGAGGTGGCGATGCTGCTGCAGCCCAGTGTTCGTGACAAGGGATTAAGCCTTTTAGTCGACTATGACCTGTTTTTGCCAACCCTGTTCGTGGGCGATCCGGGCCGGGTGCGTCAGGTCTTGACCAATCTGGTTGGAAACGCGGTCAAGTTCACGGCGGAAGGGCATGTCTTGATCCGCGTCACGGGGGTCCCTCGCGCGGAGGCCCAGGCCTGTGATATTCATGTTGCCATAGAAGATACCGGTATCGGTATTGCCGAGGATAAAGCGGCGCATATCTTTGGTGAATTCAATCAGGTCGAGGATGAACAAAACCGACAGTTTGAAGGGACCGGGTTGGGCCTGGCCATCACCAAACGACTGATCAAATTGATGGACGGTGCCATCTGGGTCGAAAGCGAGCCGGGCCAGGGGTCCTGTTTTGGATTTCGGATAACGCTGCCGACGGTCGAAGGTCCGCAACCCGCCCCCCCGAATCTGGAAGGATGTCTGCGCCATGTGGTCGTGGTTGAAGATCTGGCTGTCAATCGAGCGATCCTGTCAAAGCAACTTGGTCGTCTGGGTGCCAAGGTTACCGAATGTACCACCGGAACCGAGGCGCTGGCTACGCTTGATGACACCGTAGATCTGGTGCTGTGCGATCACGATCTGCCGGACATGGACGGGCTGGATTTGGCGGCCACGATAAAGGGCCGGGGGTGGACGGATACCTCTGTCGTGGTCATGTCGGCCAATCCCGGCGTGATTCATGCTCATCCGGCCTGCCAGCTCATTGACGGAGTGTTGCAAAAGCCGATCCCTCGTTCAGAATTATATGCACGTCTGACCGCTCTGGGACGATCAGCGGATTGGATATCGAATGGTTCCGACACGCAAAACCCAACGGTTGCGCAGGTCAGACCGATTGCCGAGGATCAAAGGCTCATGCGGGTTCTGGCTGCTGAGGACAACAAGACCAACCAGCTGATCCTTCGCAAGATGGTCAAGGATCTGAACATTGATCTTCGCTTTGCGGGCAACGGGCTTGAGGCGGTCGCCGCCCATCTGGAATTCGACCCGGATTTGATATTCATGGATATCTCGATGCCCGGAATGGATGGTAAACAGGCCACAGGTGAAATCCGCCGCCGCGAGGTTGAAACCAATCAGCACGTCCCGATCGTAGCCCTGACCGCACATGCAATGAGCGGAGATGATCAGGGTATTTTATCGGCTGGATTGGACTACTACCTGACCAAACCGCTGCAAAAACAGAAAATCCACCAGATGATCCTTGACCATCGGCCAGACGGAACGCAACCGGTTCTTGATGACGAAACCCGAGCGTTCTAGGCTGCCGACATGACTGATGACCGTGGATTTCACCCCCGCGCGCTGGGCGAGATTGCCATTCGCTGCGCAGATATGGCCGCTATGGTGCAGTTCTATGAACAGGTGGTCGGCCTGCAGCGTCTGAGCGGTGACCATGACAGCGCTATAACCTTCTTCCGGATAGCCGAGGGGTTTGGCGGCCATACGCAAGTTCTGGCCCTGTTTCACCACAGCACCGCGCCACGACCGGGGCAACATCGGGCCGGTGCAGAAGGTCCCGTAACAGGAGCGGGATCGTCGCTGCATCATATCGCATTGTCGCTGCCCTTCGACGAGCAGGCGGCGGTCATAAGTTGGTATGACAAGATCGGCCAACCCTATCGCGTCGAGCAGTTCGGATGGGTTGGTTGGCGCGGAATTTTCACCGAAGACCCGGAAGGCAACACAGTTGAACTGGTCTCTTACGACCCGTCGATGCTGGCTGAGGCCTGATAGGGCCGGATAAAGACCAGCTTGTCGTTCTCTGACAGGTCAGGGCGGTATTCATAGCCGCCCGAGTCGAACTCCGTCAGGCTGGCGGGATCGGACAGACGGTGTTGAATGACATAGCGTGCCATCGCCCCGCGTGCCTTTTTGGCAAAGAAGCTGACGATCTTTGGCGTGCCGCCCTTGTCTTCCATGAAGACCGGTGTGATGACCCGTAATTTCAGCGCTTTGGGGTCTACTGCACCGAAATATTCCTGACTGGCGCAATTCAACAGCACATCGCTACCGGTCCCGGCTGCCTGAGCGTTCAGCGCCTTGCTTAGTTGGTCGCGCCAATAATCGTACAGGTTCTTGCCGCGCCGGGTCTTCAGCCTACTGCCCATCTCAAGCCGATAGGGCTGAATGGCGTCCAGCGGACGCAATATGCCATACAGTCCGGACAGGATACGCAGGTGATCCTGGGCCCAGGCCATCTCTTCCACATCCAGCGAAGTCGCTTCGAGCCCCTGATAGGTGTCTCCGGCAAAGGCCAGTGCGGCCGGGCGTGTCGCCACAGCATCGGGGGCGTCCGAAAAGGCGCGATAACGGTCGCGGTTCAGGCGGGCCAGATCATCGCTCAGATCCATCAGCTTTTTCAGGTCGCCCAGCGTTAGATTGCGGGCGGTTTTCGACAGGCGGATCGCGTCATCCTGAAAGTCGGGTTGCGTGACCTCAACATTCCGTTCTGCCCAATCCAGCCGTTTGGCCGGGGAAATCACTACCAGCATAGTCGCCCTCGTTTCTTGCCTGTTGGTGGGTATCTAGCTTGCCATACGCAGCACGTCCAGAAAGGCGGCTCCAAACCTTTCGTGACGGCGGCCACCCAGAACCTGTTCGATGGCGCGCGGGTCGTCTGATCGCAACTGCGCCACCTTTGCCAGTTGCGAGGCGGTACAGGTCAGCGGCTTGTCGATTCCATCAGGGCCGCGCGACAGTTGCGACTGAACTTCGAGCAGGCGGTCGAAAATCTCACCCTGATCGCGCCCGGCCAATTTGCGGCGGGCCGGGTGCAGTTCCTCGACCGCGCCGGTCAGAACCTCAAGAAATGTCGCGCCATAGCGTTCCAGCTTTTTGGCACCGATCCCGCTGATCCGGGCCATATCGTCCAGATTGGCGGGGCGGGTTTCGGCCATCTCGATCAGGGTGCGATCGGGAAAAATAACATAGGCCGGGACCCGCGCGGATTCGGCCAGCGCACGGCGTTTCGCCTTGAGTGCGCTCAGCAGCGGTGCGTCTTCTTCGGATACCATTTCTTTGACCACAGGCCGACGGGTTGCTTTGCGGATCGTGTCCTTACGCAAGTTGATCTGCGCCTCGCCTTTCAGGATCGGCTTGGCGGCCTCAGTCATGCGCAGCGCACCGTGGCGGTCGGGATCAGGACGGACCAGATCATGGCCCATCATCTGCCGGAAGATCGCCTGCCATTGCGGGCGCGACCAGTCCTTGCCGATACCATAGGTGGACAGCGCATCATGGCGGCGGGCGCGGATCTTGTCGGTCTCGTTGCCCAGCAGGATGTCGATCAGATGGCCTGCGCCGAACCATTCCTCGGTGCGCAGGATCGCGGACAGGGCCATACGAACCGGGGTGGTGCCATCGAACACTTCCGGCGGGCTGTCACACAGATCGCATTTGCCACAGGGTTCGGTCTGTTCACCGAAATAACCCAGCAAAGTCTGACGGCGGCAGGCCAGCGCCTCGGCCAAGCCAAGCAGGGCGTTCAAACGGGCGTGATCGGCCATCCGCCGGTCAGAGGGAGCAAGCCCCTCGTCTATCTGTGACCGGCGCAGGCGAATGTCATCTGCCCCAAACAGGGTCAGGGTTTCTGCCGGGGCGCCATCACGCCCGGCGCGGCCGATTTCCTGATAATAGACCTCGATGGATTTGGGCAGGTCCGCATGGGCGACCCAGCGGATATCGGGCTTGTCGATGCCCATGCCAAAGGCAACCGTGGCCACCACGATCAGACCATCCTCGCGCGCAAAGCGGGTCTCGACGATGCGGCGATCCTCGGGATCCATGCCGCCGTGATAGTGACAGGCGGTGTGGCCTTCGGCACGCAGGGCCTGTGCCAGAACCTCGGTCTTGTTACGGGTGCCGCAATAGACAATGCCGGATTGGGTTTTGCGCGCGGCGGCAAAATCCAGGACCTGTTTGCGGGGCCCATCCTTGGCGGCAAAGGCCAGGTGGATGTTGGGCCGGTCGAACCCGCGCAGAAATTTGCGCGGGGCCGTACCGTCAAACAGCTTTTCGACAATCTCGTCCTGCGTTTCCGCATCTGCTGTGGCGGTGAAAGCGGCCAAAGGCACATCCAGCGCACGTCGCAGCTCTCCGATCCGAAGGTAGTCGGGGCGGAAATCATGGCCCCATTGACTGACGCAATGAGCCTCGTCCACCGCAATCAGGCTGACATTGATCCGCCGCAACATGCCCAGCGCCGATCCGGCGGCCAGACGTTCGGGAGCCATGTACAGCAGCTTGAGCCGTCCGGCCTCCAACGCCTCCCACACGGCATCGGTTTCTTCGGGGGTATTGCCGGATGTTAGCGCGCCGGCCTCGACGCCTGCTTCCTGCAAGCCGCGCACCTGATCGCGCATCAGGGCAATCAGCGGAGAGATCACCACTGTGACCCCATCACGCATCAGCGCAGGCAGTTGGAAACACAGGGATTTACCACCGCCCGTCGGCATGATGGCCAGCACGTTTTCGCCTGCGGTCACGGCATCGACGATCTCTTCCTGACCGGGGCGGAAGTCGTCGAATCCAAAGACATCTCGCAGCAAGGGCGCGGCGTCAAACATGTGCGGGGGTGCCCTGTTTTAAGGTTTATCTGCTCTTAAGACAGGACAATCACATACTAAGATTCACTGAACAAGAGGGATCAGCCTCAGCTCAGGGCCAGAAAGAGTTCCGGCAGGACGTAGCTTCGCAGTGAAATGATGATGATCAACACGACCAGAGGCGTCAGATCGATGCCGCCAAGATCGGGCAGCACTTTGCGAATAGGGCGATAAATCGGCTCCAGGATCCGATTCAACCCGTACCAAATCTGGGCAACGAATTGCTGGTGAAGGTTCAGAACCTGAAAGTTAATCAGCCAGCTCATTATGACCTGAATCAAGACGAACCAATAGGCGATGCTCAATACCAAGTCGATCGGGCCGAAAATTGCCATCATATTCGTATACTCCAAGTCACGTTTCGGGAGAGGTAGTGGCTAGCGCAGCAAAGAGCAAGTGCGCGCTAACAGAACCCTTGCGAAATAGGCCAAAGAACCGTCTTATGACGCCAACAATAAAAAACGGGGCAGGTATGGCAGAGATTTCCAAGCGCAAACGCATCTGGGGCTGGTGGTTCTTCGACTGGGCAAGTCAGCCCTATCACACGCTGTTGGTGACCTTTGTTTTTGGGCCCTATTTTGCCGGGGTAGCCGCCGAGTATTATCTGAACGCCGGTCTGGGTTCCGATGCCGCAGACGCACGGGCGCAGACGGTGTGGGCGAACTGCATGACCATCGTGGGGCTGATCATCGCCTTTGGTGCCCCGCTGATGGGGGCGATGGCGGATGTTTCGGGCCGTCGTATACCATGGATATTCGGCTTTTCCATCATGTACGCGGTGGGCTCTGCTGCGCTGTGGTACACGTTGCCGGACGGGTCAAACATGTGGCTGATGCTGTCGGCCTTTGGCCTGGGTTTTGTCGGGGCGGAATACGCGCTGATCTTCGCCAATTCTCAGCTGCCCGATCTGGGTGATGACAGTGAGGTGGGCGAGATATCGGGTTCGGGTTTTGCCTTTGGCTATTTCGGCGGGCTTATCTCGCTGGCAATCATGCTGGCCCTGTTTGTTGAGCAGGGTAATGGCAAGACCCTGATCGGCATGGACCCTGTTTTTGGTCTGGACGCCGCAGCACGCGAAGGCACGCGTTTTGTCGGGCCGTTCACCGCCGTGTGGTTCATTCTGTTCATGATCCCCTATTTCCTGTGGGTGCGCGACGATCCAGATGTCGAAAAGAAAGGCAGCGTCAAAGAGGCGCTGCAGCTGCTGGTCAAATCAGTCTCTAACCTGCGCAATCGCGTCAGTCTGGCCAGCTATCTGGGCTCGTCCATGTTCTATCGCGATGCGCTGAACGGTCTGTATACCTTTGGCGGCGTTTATGCGCGGCTGGTGCTGGAATGGGATCTGATCAAGATCGGCGTATTCGGGATTGTCAGCGTTCTGGCTGCGGCAGCCTTTGCCTGGCTTGGCGGCAAGCTGGACAAGAAATACGGCCCCAAACCTGTCATTCTGGTTGCGATCTGGGTGCTGATCTTTGTCTGTATCACCGTCGTGATGATGGACCGGACCCAGATCTACGGCATCACCCTGCCCGAAGGGTCGGGCCTGCCGGATCTGGTGTTCTTTGGTTGTGGTGTTCTGATCGGCGGCATGGGGGGTATCCTACAATCGGCCAGCCGTTCTCTGATGGTGCGCCACACCGATCCCGCTGCCCCGGTAGAGAGCTTTGGCCTGTATGGCTTGTCCGGCCGCGCCACGGCATTTGCGGCCCCGTTGTTGATCGGGATTGCCACAACCGTGACCGGTAGTGCGCGACTGGGGGTGTCACCCATAGTTCTGTTGTTTATTCTGGGACTGTTCCTAATGCGCTGGGTGAAACCGGAAGGGGATCAGAGCAGATGATTTTATTACGTTTTTTCGCGGTCATTGCCGCAATCACATTCGCCGGTACCGCAGGTTCCGAGCCGCTGGCCAAGCAGTTATTCGGAGGCCAAAAGCAAAGTTCACAACAAAAACCGGCCGCTTTCGGCAGTTATTCGCGTGGCTGTGCGGCGGGGGCGGTACAACTGCCCGAAACCGGACCCACATGGCAGGCTATGCGCCTGTCACGCAACCGCAACTGGGGCCATCCGCAGGCGATCGACTATGTCCAGGATCTGAGCCGGTTTGCGGCCAAGCAGTCAGGATGGAATGGTCTCTATATAGGCGATATCAGCCAGCCGCGCGGCGGGCCGATGACATCGGGCCACCGCAGCCACCAGCTGGGTCTGGACATCGATATCTGGATGCTGCCCGGTGACAACATGCGTCTTTCCCGCAAGGCGCGCGAGAATATCTCTTCGATTTCCCTGCGCCGCTCGAACGGTGCCTTCGTCAACGGCAGCTGGACCAAACAGCATCACGCAGTGCTGCGTGAGGCGGCAAAAGACAAGCGCGTGGCGCGGATATTCGTCTTTCCCGGCGCCAAGGTGCAGATGTGCAATGACGAAAAGGGAAACCGCGCTTACCTGCGTAAAATCCGACCGTGGTGGGGCCATCACTATCATTTCCACGTGCGGCTGGCCTGTCCAAGAGGATCAAGCGGCTGCGTGAATCAGGATCCGCCGCCCAAGGGTGATGGTTGCGCCGAAGCACAGCAATGGGTGAACAACATCCTCAACCCGCCACCGCCCGATCCAAACGCGCCTGCTCCCAAGAAACGACGCGAATACCGGCTGGCCGATCTGCCCAAGCAATGCACAAACGTCTTGCAATCCAACTGATCGCGGCGCTGCTGCTGTCAGGGGGTGTCTGGGCCGAGGGAGCAAAGCCTGCCGCTTTGCTGAACAATTTTGCCTGGCGACATCAGGCGGATTGGTTCGGCGGATATTCCGGAATTCACATCTTTGACGGTGGCACCCGCATGATCGCGCTGAGTGATCGTGCAACGATGTTGGACGCTCGTATTGATCGAAACGAGGATGAGATTACTGGCATCGAGATCCAGCGGCACTGGTCCATCCTGTCCAGCACCGGCAAGGTTCTGGTGGGCACCGCGGGCGATTCCGAAGGCCTGGCAATCGCCCCTGACGGTGGGGTCTATATCTCATTCGAGGGTGTGCACCGGGTGGCTTATTATTCCGATCCAACCGGCCCGGCGCAGGTTCTGCCACGCCCCAAAGCCTTTGAGGTTCTTGACCATAACGGCTCGTTCGAGGCACTGGCCATTGACAGGCTTGGGCGGCTGTACACCCTGACCGAAAAGAGCCGTACCGTATCGGGGGACATACCGGTATATCGTTGGGATGGTCTGTCGTGGTCGACACCTTTTGTCCTGCCGCAACGGGGCAAGTTCCTGCCAGTAGCCGCGGATTTCGGCCCCGACGGGCGGTTCTATGTGCTGGAACGATCGGTGTCCCTGACAGGCTTTCGGTCGCAGCTCAGGCGTTGGGAACTGAATGGTGACACTCCGCAATCCGAAGAGATCTTGCTGCAAACCGCGCGCGGGACGCATGACAACCTCGAAGGCCTGTCGGTCTGGCGTGACGATCAGGGAAGGTTGCGGGTTACGATGATTTCGGATGACAATTTTCTGGCCCTTCAGCGGACGGAACTGGTGGAATATCTGCTGCCCGATTGACAGGCTCGAAACAAAGGTCTAAACGCACGGCTTGCCTTGGGACGGTCCCTTGGCCAAGTCGCCGCTACCTTGTCAAAACGGGCATCAAAACATGCAACGCGCTTTTATTCCCGGCATTCTTGCCATGGCCACCATCGTTGTGGCTTCGAACATTCTGGTCCAGTTCCTGATCCTTGACGGGCTGTTGACTTGGGGTGCTTTCACCTATCCACTGGCCTTTCTGGTCACCGACATCATGAACCGCGTCTATGGCGTGGCCACCGCCCGCAAGGTCGTGTTTGCCGGGTTCGTCACCGGCATCGTCTGCTCGCTGATCGGCAGCCAGATCATGCTGCAGGGCGACGGGTTCACCTATGCCGCTGTGCCGCTGCGGATCGCTGTTGCCTCTGGCACTGCTTTCCTGATCGCCCAGCTGACCGATGTCACCGTGTTCAATGCAATGCGCGGGGGTCGCTGGTGGCGCGCACCGCTGGTCTCGACCCTAGTGGGTTCGGCGCTGGATACAGCATTGTTCTTCACTATCGCCTTTTCTGCCTCGATCGCGATCTTCGGCGCCAATGCCGACGCTGCGATCAGCTGGGCGTGGGAGCCTGTTCCCTTCATGCTGTCTGGCCCGATGGCACCCCTGTGGGTCACGCTGGCCTTTGCCGACTGGCTGGTAAAGTTGTCGTTGGCGCTGGTGGCGCTGATCCCCTTCAAGGTGATCGTTGCGCGCCTGACCGCGCAGCCCGTGTAAAAAACGCTTTGAGAATGGCACAGCTTGTGTCACCATCCTAGTTAACCGCAACAGATAGAAAAGGAGGTGATCCAGTGTCGAGAAAGAGATTGGAGAGAGGTGTTGGAACAACCGGGGGGATCGCCCGTTAGGGCAGCCCTTGGTGGAGCGCTCGCTCCGGCTGGTCGATTGATCTAACCGACCCAACCTCCTGAACTTTCGAAGGGCCGTCCTGCTAGGGCGGCCCTTTTTGTTTCCGCACAGCACTTGTAAGGTCCGCCCCATGTTGCGGATCAATGACGATATCACCCTGCAAGACTGGGAAATGACCGAAAGCTTTGTGCGCTCTTCCGGCCCTGGCGGGCAGAACGTGAACAAGGTTTCGACCGCAGTCGAGTTGCGGTTCGAAGCGGCGCGCTCGCCCTCACTGCCTGATCCGGTCAAGGCGCGGCTGAAACGGTTGGCTGGGCGGCGCTGGACCAAAGAGGGCGCGATCATCATCCAGTGCGAGGAAACGCGTAGCCAGGCCCGCAACCGCGAGATTGCGCGGGTGCGATTGGCTGAACTGATCACCCGCGCGCTGGTCAAACCCAAACGGCGTATCGCCACCAAGCCCACCTATGGCTCGGTCAAACGTCGATTGGCCGCCAAAAAGGCCCGTTCGGATGTCAAATCTCTGCGCGGCAGGGTCGACGAAGATTGATCTGGTAACTTCTTTGCGCCTTGCTACTCTGCCCTGACAGGCGACAAGGAGGCAAAGCCATGAGGTTGGAGGGAAAAACCGCAATCGTAACCGGCGGCGCGTCCGGGTTCGGGGCCGGTATCGCACAGAAGTTCATTGCAGAGGGCGCACGCGTTATGATCGCGGATATCAACGGCGCTGCGGCCCGCGAAATGGCAGAAACGCTGGGCGCGCAGGCCATCGCGCAGCAGGTTGATGTGGCCAGCAGGGCATCGGTTCAGGAAATGGCGGGCACCGCCCACGACGCCTTTGGCGGGCTCGACATCCTGGTCAACAATGCCGGAGTGACCCATCTGCCGACCCCGCTGGAGGACGTCTCCGAAGAGGATTTCGACCGTGTCTTCAACGTGAACATGAAATCCGTCTATCTGACTGCCCGCGCCTTTGTGCCGATGATGAAGGCACGCGGAACCGGGGCGATCCTGAACGTCGCCTCAACCGCCGGGCTGTCCCCACGCCCCAACCTGAACTGGTATAACGCGTCCAAGGGTTGGATGATCACCGCAACCAAGACCATGGCGGTAGAACTTGCTCCGTCCGGCGTGCGTGTCAACGCGATCTGCCCTGTGGCTGGGGAAACGCCGCTGCTGAAATCCTTCATGGGCGAAGACACCCCCGAGATTCGCGCCAAATTCCTGTCGACCATCCCATTGGGTCGCTTCTCGACTCCCGAAGACATGGCCAACGCCGCCTGCTTTCTGTGCTCGGATGAAGCCAGTATGATTACGGGCACCACGCTCGAAGTGGACGGGGGCCGATGCATTTGATCCGGACTTCATTTGGCTCAAAATATCTCCACCAGAGGCAGCGCGCCGAGGCGCGCTTCCCTGCCCAACGTCAGAGGTTTCGATGACTCCCGGATCCAAAAACCTGATCACCGATGTCTCAGGGCTGAAGGTCGGCAACGCGCAGGACGAGGCGTTGAAATCGGGCACAACTGTTCTGACGGCAGACAAACCCTTTGTTGCTTCTGTCCATGTAATGGGGGGCGCACCGGGCACGCGTGAAACTGATTTGTTGGCACCGGACAAAACCGTTGATCAAATCGATGCGATCGCGCTGTCTGGTGGCTCGGCTTTCGGGTTGGACGCCTGCTCAGGGGTTACGGATGGTTTGCGGGCCGACGGGCGCGGCTTTGCTGTCGGGAATGCGATTGTGCCCATCGTGCCGGGAGCAATTCTGTTCGATTTACTCAATGGCGGCGATAAAACTTGGTCCGAGAATCCATACCGCGCTCTCGGAAAGGCAGCCTACCACGCTGCCGCAGAACGTTTTGCGCTCGGTTCAGTCGGGGCAGGAACCGGCGCATTGGCGGCTATGCAAAAAGGTGGCCTGGGTTCTGCATCGTTGGTTCTGGACGACGGCATCACTGTAGGCGCGCTTGTGGCAGCCAATCCGGTTGGCAGCGTCACGACACCTGGGGATCGCCACTTCTGGGCGGCGCCATTCGAGATCGACAACGAATTTGGCGGCCTGGGGCCAGACCTCTCATCGGGTCAAGCACAGATTCAGCAAAGCCGCAAAGCTCTAGCTATGGGGCAGGTTGACCCAGACCGGGCCAACACGGCCATTGCAATTGTCGCAACTGATGCCGCGTTAACCAAGACACAGTGCCACCGCCTGGCGGTGACAGCTCATGATGGCATCGCTCGCGCGATTGTGCCTGCGCATACTTCACAAGATGGTGATCTGGTTTTCGGCATCAGCACTTCCGGTCAAGCTGTTGACCCAAGCGTGCTGCCTATGATCGCGCATGCAGCCTCGGTTTGCCTGTCGCGGGCGATCGCCCGTGCGATTTATCTGGCGTCACCCAGTGCAGGCGATCTTCTGCCCTGTTGGGCAGACGTACATGACTTAAGTTAAGGACGACCCGATCCCGGCTGTGACACAGTGCCATCGCGCGGCAATCTGCGCGTTGACTCTCTGCTGCGCCAGAGGTCCTTTCTGTGCAGCCAATTCGTATCGGAGCAAAAGTTATGAATCGTATCCTCGCGACCGCAATTGCCGGCCTACTGGCCCTTCCAGTCTATGCTGAAGGTGACACCGAAGCTGGCAAGAAAGCCTTCAACAAATGCAAATCCTGCCATCTGATTGCTGATCCCGATGGCGAGGTGATCGTAAAGGGCGGAAAAACCGGCCCGAACCTCTATGGGGTTGCAGGCCGTACTGCTGGGACGGTCGAAGGGTTCAAATACGGTGACAGCATTGTCGAAGCCGGTGAAAACGGCTTGGTCTGGGACGAGGCAACTTTTGTCGAATATGCCCAGGACCCCAAAGCCTTCCTGCAATCCTATCTGGATCAGACCTCGGCCAAGTCCAAAATGACCTTCAAGCTGAAAAAGGGCGCTGAGGACGTTTACGCCTATATCGTCAGTGTTTCGGGCGAATAACCTGGGAAACCACGCAATCGGTAAGACCAGAAAAGGCCGCAGCCCCTGCGGCCTTTCGTGCGGTTGATAACCGGATCAATAGACGCCAGTTTGGAATCGCGTGGTGCATTGCCCGCTTTGCACCACAGCCAAGCCTATCAGGCCAAAGCTATTCCGGAATTCCCGGTCGCCCAGGCGGATCGGCAGCAGGAGACGACAAATGGGAATCATGATCCCGGCCTGGGTTGATGGTGAATTGACCCCCGTTGAAAAGCTTGAAGCCCATGAAAAGGGTCTGCGGCACAAAGCGGTGTCGGTCTTTGTTGTGCGCGGCACCGAGATTTTGCTGCAGCGCCGGGCGATGGGCAAATACCACACGCCCGGCCTGTGGGCGAATACCTGTTGTACCCATCCTGACTGGGGTGAGATGCCCTCGGTCTGTGCAGTGCGTCGCTTGCAAGAGGAACTGGGGATCACTGGGCTGTATCCCGAATATCGTCACCGGCTGGAATATCATGCCGATGTCGGCAATTCCCTGATCGAGCATGAGGTGGTGGATGTTTTCCTCGCTCATGTCCGCGGGCCATTGAAGATCGAGCCGAACCCCGAGGAAGTGATGGATATCCGCTGGATCGACTACCACGATCTGCTGGCCGAAGTGCAGCGCCATCCCGACCGGTTTACACCCTGGCTGAAGATCTACCTGCACAACCACGCCGACACGATTTTCGGCCCCGATCTGATTATCTCGGCCAAATCCTGATGCACCTGCTTGCAAGGCCCGCCTAAGGGGCCTAAATCAACCCGTCATGGCCAAGCAGAAGACAGACCCGAATTACAAAGTCATCGCCGAAAACCGACGTGCCCGCTTCGATTACGCGATCGAAGAGGATATCGAATGCGGCATCATGCTGCACGGGTCCGAGGTCAAATCCCTGCGGGCAGGCGGCTCTAACATCGCCGAAAGCTATGCCACGGTTGATGACGGAGAGCTGTGGCTGGTCAACAGCTATGTCGCCCCCTACGAACAAGCCAAGGTGTTCAAGCACGAGGAACGCCGCCGCCGTAAGCTGTTGGTGTCGCGCAAGGAACTGTCAAATCTGTGGAACGCGACCCAGCGCAAGGGCATGACCCTTGTGCCGCTGGTCCTGTATTTCAACCATAAGGGCTTGGCCAAGATTAAGATCGGCATCGCCAAGGGTAAGAAAAACCACGACAAGCGCGAAACCCAGGCCAAGCGCGACTGGTCACGGCAAAAGCAACGCTTGCTGAAAGATCACAGCTAAAGGCGCTCGATTATCGGTTGTCAGATGGATTTGATCCTCGCGTTCTCAATCAGGCTACCGGGACTACAGATACGGCAGATATCCGGTTCGAGCCCTTCGCAACAAATGCTGCGAACGGAACGAATGGCCGCTATGACGAGTTGGCTAGGAAGCAGTATGAGGTTTACCAAACTCAATGTTCGAAAAGGTTCTGTGTCTTTGGGCGTGGGGATCACCTGAAACACCTATGCAGCGATTAGGTGCATTCTTGATGATGTCGGTGTCTGTTTTTGCCGCCGCAATCACTTTGGGTGCTGTTTCTCAGGCTCTCGACAACACTTGGACCGTCTCAGGAGTAGCCGCAAGTGTATTTGGTGTCGGAGTGATGTCACTCTTACTCCCCACCGGGCTGGCACACGGTCTTGCGGCGGCTTTTCCTCTGATTTTTGATCGTTGGAAGCATAAGCGAAACATGCGATTGGGAGACTATGTGATGCTACAGCTGGATGGACTTAAGTTCTTTTATTCGCTTTTAGGTTGGGCTAGCTCAATTGGATTGGTCGCACTTATTGCGTATCTGCTAGTGTCCTAGGTCGCATAGCCCGTCTCGTTTCGTCAAACACTGCAGCCATTTGAGGGTTTGTTCCAAATGACCGCAAAGTCCGCTCTACCGACATTGACCATCAGCCTAACTCGCAGCACTGACTTGCCGTAGAAATTCACCGTTCGCACAGGTGGCCCCAAGAAACCCAACCTTGAACAAAGCAGAGCCCAAATGCGGCACCGATCAGAACGCCATGGCCGCCTGAACAGCGCGTTGCCAGCGGTCATAGGCGGCGTCGCGTTCCTCTGCGGATAGTTTGGGTTCGAACCGGCGATCCAGCGCCCAGGTTTCCGCGAATTCCTGTTGATCAGGGTAGATGCCCGCGCGCATACCGGCCAGCCAGGCCGCGCCCAGTGCGGTAGTTTCCTGCATCACGGGTCGGTCGACCTCGGCGCCGAGGTAATCCGACAGCCCTTGCATCGCCCAATCAGATGCGCTGGCACCGCCGTCGACGCGTAAGATGACATCGGTATCTGCGCCCCAATCGCCCTGCATGGCATGCCACAGGTCTCGGGTCTGATAGGCGATGCTTTCCAGTGTTGCCTTGGCAAATTCTGCCCGCCCGGAATTGCGGGTCAGGCCAAAGACCGCGCCCCGACAATCGGGTTTCCAATAGGGTGCGCCCAACCCGGTGAACGCAGGCACCAGCACAACGTGCTGGTTCGGGTCGGCCTGCTGCGCCAGCTCGCCACTTTCCGGGGCAGTTTCGATGATCTGCAGCGCATCGCGCAGCCATTGCACCGCAGCCCCTGCGACAAAAATCGAACCCTCAAGTGCATAGGTTCTTTGTCCGTCCAACTGATAGGCGATCGTCGTCAGTAGGCGGTTCTTCGAGGCGACCGGCTGTGGCCCGGTATTCAACAGCGCAAAACAGCCTGTCCCATAGGTCGATTTCATCATGCCGGGCTGAAAACAGGCCTGCCCGATAGTCGCGGCCTGCTGATCGCCCGCAACACCCAGAATCGGGATTTTTCCCCCAATCAGAGTCGTTTCTCCGAAATCCGAGGCGCAATCCTGTACCTCGGGCAGCATGGACATGGGCACATCCAACAGATCGCAGATCTCGGTGCTCCAACAGCCTTTGTGGATGTCGAACAGCAGTGTGCGGGCAGCGTTGGTGGCGTCTGTCACGTGGTTGCAGCCTTCGGTCAGGCGCCAGATCAGGAAACTGTCGATGGTGCCGAACAGTAGATCGCCTGCCTCGGCGCGGTCGCGGGCGCCGGGGACATTATCCAGTAGCCATTTGACTTTGGTGCCCGAAAAATACGGGTCCAGCAACAGCCCGGTCTGCTGGGTCACGTCATCCTCGCAACCGGCCTGCTTGTAGCGGGCGCAGATATCGGCGGTGCGTCGATCCTGCCAGACGATTGCGTTGTGGATAGGCTCGCCGGTCTGTTTATCCCAGACCACGGTTGTTTCACGCTGGTTGGTGATGCCGATACCGGCAATCTGATCGGGGGTTGCGCCAACGCTCTGCATCACCTCGCGGCAGACACGTAGGACGCTGTCCCAGATTTCCTCGGGATCGTGTTCGACCCAGCCTTCTTGTGGGAAATGCTGCGTGAATTCATGCTGCGCGGTGCCTGCCCGTTGCATGTCCGCGTCGAACAGAATGGCCCGTGATGATGTGGTGCCCTGATCAATGGCAAGAATATAGGTCACGCCTGCGCCCCCCTTCGCATTTGGTTTTGCGAGACTTTAGCGCAAACAGTCGGTTGCGTACCAGAGTGTTCAGACGGGAATATTGTCGATCAGACGCACTCCATCCGCCCAGGCCGCGGCAAACAGGCGGGCGGGTCGGTCCGCATGTGTCAGCGGGTTCAGAGATTCCGCACAGCGCAGTTGGATATATTCCACTTGTGTAAAACCTGCGGCCAAAAGATCGGTACTGGCCTGTGCTGCCAGTGTGTCGAACGGGGCGCCGTTCTTTAGCGCGTTGGCCAGATCCAGCATGATGCGGTGTTTGTGCGCTGCAATCTCCACCCCCTCGGGCGAGAGGCGCTGATTGCGCGAGGACATGGCCAGACCCGAGGGTTCACGCACCGTGGGGCAGCCGATCACTTCGATCGGGATATCCAGATCGCGCGCCATGCGGCGCACGACCAGCAGCTGTTGATAGTCTTTTTCCCCAAAATAGGCTCTGTCTGCCTGGGTTTGCAGGAACAGTTTGGCGACCACAGTGGCGACGCCATCGAAATGGCCGGGGCGGAATTCGCCCTCCATCACACTGGTCAGGCCAGTTACAGATACGGTGGTGGCAAAGCCTTGCGGGTAGATCTCGTCCGGGTCCGGCACATAAATTGCATCAACGCCATAGGGGGCCAGTTTCTGAGCATCTTCGATTTCGGTGCGCGGATAATTGGCCAGATCCTCGGGGTTGTTAAACTGCGTTGGGTTCACGAAAATCGTCACGATAACTCGGTCGGTGCCATTTTTGGCCGCCTCAACCAGAGACAGATGCCCCGGATGCAACGCGCCCATAGTTGGGACGACGCCGATTGCCTCACCATTCTTGCGCCAGTTGGCGGTCAAGGCGCGCAGATCGGAGAGGCGACGCAGGATCGGAGCGGTCATTTAACTGTGCCCTGTGACGGAGCCTGATTGGCAAAGACATGTTCATCGGCGGGGAAAGCGCGTGCGCGCACTTCGGCGGCGTACTCGGCGATGGCGGCCTCGGCCAGTGGCCCCAGCTCGGCATATCGTTTGACGAATTTCGGTTTGAAAGCGGTGAAAAAGCCGACCATGTCGTCCACCACCAGTATTTGCCCGTCACATCCGGCGGACGCGCCAATGCCGATAGTAGGGATGGCGACCTCGGCAGTGATTTGGTTGGCTAGACTCTGCGGGACCTTCTCTAACACAAGGGAAAAGGCGCCTGCATCAGCCACGGCATGGGCATCGGCCAGTACCGTCTGTGCCTGATCATCACGGCCCTGCACCTTGTAGCCGCCCAGCGTGTTGATCGACTGCGGGGTCAGGCCGATATGCGCCATCACCGGGATGCCGCGCTTGACCAGAAAGCGGATGGTTTCGGCCATTTCGACCCCGCCCTCTAGCTTGATCGCACCGGCACCGGTTTCCGCCATCAGGCGGGCGGCATTGCGGAACGCCTGTGAGGGGCTTTCCTCGTAACTGGCAAAGGGCATGTCGATGACCATCATCGCCTTGTCCAGCCCGCGAGCAACAGCCTGACCATGCAGGATCATCATCTCCATCGTCACGCCAAGGGTGGATTCCAACCCGTGTAGCACCATGCCGACACTGTCACCGACCAGAACAAAGTCGCAATGATCATCCATCAGTCGGGCCATCGGAGTTGTATATGCGGTCAGACTGACCAGTGGCTCGCCACCTTTTCGGGAGCGAATATCCACGGCATTCGGGGCTCTTTTGCGGGCGGTGGCGCTCATGCTCGCTCCTCGCGGTTCATGTTGCGGTGCGGCATAGCAGATTGGACCGGGCCAAAGATAGCCCGGTTGCGCGAACATTTCCTTGATTGACCTAAGGTTTAAAGGGACATTGGTCCGCAGACCGGTCCGCGACATGCAGGACCACACAGTTTCAGTGGGGAGACAACGATATGACAAAGCAGATGTTTCGGTCTTTTGCATCGGCGCTGGCGATTGGAGCCAGTTTGATAGCCACCCAAGCCCTGGCCAAATCCGACATCACCATCGCAATGCAGCTTGAGCCGCCGCATCTGGACCCGACCAGCGCTGCGGCACAGGCCATCGATTCGGTTGTCTATACCAATATCTTCGAAGGTCTGACCCGGTTCATGGGCGACGGATCGGTCGTGCCCGGGCTGGCGGAAAGCTGGGAGATATCAGACGACGGCACCGTCTATACCTTTAAGCTACGCGATGGTGTGACCTTCCACGATGGCACCACCATGGATGCCGAGGACGTCAAATTCAGCCTTGACCGGGCCCGCGCTGAAGACAGCGCCAATGCACAAAAAGCCCTGTTTGCCGGGATCGAAAGCGTAGAGGTCGTGGATCCGCTGACCGTCAGGGTCACCCTGTCAGGACCAAACGGGAATTTCCTGTTCAATATGGCCTGGGGGGATGCGGTGATTGTCGCCCCCGAAAGCATAGAGACGATCAAGACCAACCCGGTCGGCACCGGCGCGTTTGCCTTTGGGGACTGGGTGCAGGGGGACAGCATCACGCTGACGCGAAACCCCGACTATTGGGGTGATCAGCCCGCGTTAGAGTCTGCTACATTCAAGTTCATCTCGGACCCGACCGCCGCCTTTGCCGCCATGATGGCCGAGGATGTTGATGTGTTCGACATTTTCCCGGCGCCTGAGAACATGCCGCAGTTCGAGGCTGATCCGCGCTTTCAGGTGCTTGTCGGCTCGACCGAGGGTGAGACGATTCTGTCCACCAACAACAAGCAGCCGCCCTTTGACGACATCCGGGTGCGGCAGGCGCTGGCCCATGCCATCGACCGTCAGGCAATTATTGACGGCGCGATGTTCGGCTATGGCACGCCCATCGGAACGCATTTTGCCCCGCACAACCCCGCCTATGTCGATCTGACCGGCAATTCGGCGTATGACCCCAAGAAGGCCGCGCAGTTGCTGGCCGATGCGGGCTATGCCGAAGGGTTCAAGACCACTCTGCACCTGCCGCCGCCTTCTTACGCTCGCCGCGGAGGCGAGATCATCGCCGCACAACTGGCCGAGGTCGGGATTGAGGCTGAAATCATCAATGTCGAATGGGCGCAGTGGCTGGAATCGGTGTTCAAGGGCAAGGATTTTGGTCTGACTATCGTCAGCCATACCGAGCCGATGGATATCGGCATCTATGCGCGGCCCGACTATTATTTCCAGTATGACAGCATCGACTTTCAGACGCTGATGGAGACGTTGAACGCCACCACCGACCCTGATGAGCGTACCCGCCTGTTGGGCGAAGCGCAGCGTCTGATCGCAAATGATTACGTCAACGGGTATCTGTTCCAGCTGGCCAAGCTTGGCGTTGCCAAGGCTGGCGTTCAGGGACTTTGGGAAAACGCACCCACAGCGGCCATCGACCTGACCGCCATCAGTTGGGCGGAATAAGACCAGTTCCAGAGAGGAGACCGGCGCATGAGAAGATCAACCCTCGTTGCGTTGATGATTGCGGTTTTAGCCGTGATTGCGCCGGTCGCCAAAGGGGATACGCCGCTTGAACAGGCGGTGACACTGTGGCTGGAGGGCGATGATGAACGCGCTCTGCCACTGCTGGCGGATCTGGCGGCTGATGGCAACGCGCAGGCTCGTCTGCTGTTGGGGCGAATTGAAACCGCCGATCTTGGACCATCTCCGTTCCGCCAATCGCTGGGCCGAAAGGGTTCGCGCAAGCTGTTTCGTCAAAAAGACCTGACGGCCTTTGGCCGATCCTGGCTGTTGGTCGAGGCGAAAGGTGGAAATGAGCTTGCCCAAGCGCTGTTGGATGCCAAACGCCCCACACCAGACCCGAAGCTGATTGCACAGCTCAATGCGTTGGGAGAACATCAAGCTACGGACTACCCGACGCGAATTGTGGCGCTCTATGGCGATCCAGAAATGCGCGGCGATCTGTTGGCGGATGGGCAGCTGATGCAGGACCTCAAACCTTATCTGAGTTATCTGACGGTCGATCCCGAGCCGCGCGGCGACGGTCTGGCAGCGCTGCGCCACATTCAGCCTGATCCAGTTGACATGAATTCCGATCAGGCGCTGGGCATGGCGGGGTTGCTGGCCCTGGGGCTGGGATATGGCGATCTGTCTGTGGACAATAGCTGGCGCCCGGCGGTGGAAAACTGGTTGATGACATCCCAGTCGACCCGCCCCATCGCGCAGCTCTGTTCTGACCAATGCGGGGCCGAGGCACCAAACTGCGCCTTTGCCTTCCTTGCCCTGTTTGGCGGCTATTTCGAGGTCATCCGCATCGACAGCCCGCTGGAAACGCTCATCCCGCAGGAGCAGTTTCTGGACAGTCCTCGCGCGCGCCTGATGGTCCTTCGTCGGGCGGCACTGGCCCGGACCGAGACAAATCTGGAAACGCTGGTGGACAGCGCACCCGCGGCGAAGCTTTCGACCTGCGCGACTGATCTGGTCCGGCAAGAGCAGCAGTCCTACAAGTAGCTGTTGCGTAGGCGCCGCTCGCACCCGTAACCTGTTTGTAATGCTACGCTATGCCCTCAAACGTCTGATTTCGCTGGTGATCAGCCTGGCTATCGCCTCGGTGGTCATTTTTGCAGTGATCGAGGTCGCGCCGGGCGATCCGGCATCCTTCATGCTTGGCGTCAACGCGCAGGCGGACACGCTGGCCGCGCTGCGGGCCGAGCTGGGGTTGGATGTGTCCAAACCGCAGCGCTATTTCAACTGGGTCAGCGGAATGCTGGTCGGGGATTTCGGCACTTCATACACCTATCGCACGCCGGTGTCTCAGATGATTGCGGACCGACTTTGGGTGTCGCTGCCGCTGGCGCTTTATGCACTGACCCTTTCAACCCTGATCGCCTTTCCCGCCGGGATTTACGCTGCTGCGCGCCGGGGGCGGCCCGGCGATGTGGCGGTCATGGGGGCCACACAGCTCGGCATCGCCGTGCCCAATTTCTGGTTCGCCATGATGCTGGTGCTGGTCTTTGCCATCAATCTGCGCTGGTTCAACGCTGGAGGGTTCGCAGGCTGGGACGACGGGTTTTGGACCGGTCTACACTCGCTGACCCTGCCAGCCATAGCGCTGGCCCTGCCACAGGCGGCGATTCTTGCAAGGGTCATGCGGTCGGCCCTGCTGGATATTCTGGGTGAGGATTTCATGCGCACCGCACGGGCCAAGGGCCTGTCCCGCCGACAGGCGCTGTGGCGTCACGGGGTGCGCAATGCGCTGATCCCGGTGCTGACTATCATCGGGCTGCAGTTTTCCTTTCTTCTGGCCGGGTCCATCATTATCGAACAGGTGTTTTACCTGCCCGGCCTCGGGCGGCTGGTGTTTCAAGCGATCTCGGCCCGCGATCTGATCGTGGTGGAATCCGTGGTCATGCTACTGGTTTTTGCAGTGATCACGGTGAATTTTCTGGTTGATCTCGCCTATGCCGCCGTTGACCCCCGTCTGAGGAGCAGGACATGAGCCGCAACCTCATCCTTGGTGCAGTGCTCTCCTCGCTGGTGGTCTTGGCGGCCGCACTTTCCTTTGTCTGGACGCCCTATGCGCACGCCGCGCTGAATATTCCCGCCAAGCTGCAACCACCCAATGCGCAGCACTGGTTCGGCACCGATCATTTTGGACGGGACATGTTCTCAATGATCATGGTGGGTGCGCGCACTTCAATCGCTGTGGCCTTGGTGGCGGTGGGGATCGGCATGACATTGGGCGTGCCACTTGGTCTGGCGGCAGCGGCGCGCAAAGGCACGTGGCTGGATGAGGTGATCATGCGCGGCAACGATCTGGTTTTTGCTTTCCCGTCGTTGGTCATCGCCATCCTGATCACTGCCGTTTTCGGTGCCGGGGCGGTCAACGCCATCATTGCCATCGGTATCTTCAACATTCCGGTCTTTGCCCGTATCACCCGTGGCGCTGCGCTGTCCCTGTGGGAGCGAGAGTTCATCCTGGCCGCCCGGGTCTCGGGCAAGGGCGCGGCGCGGATATCGGCGGAACATATCCTGCCGAATGTGGCGAACTTGCTGATCGTACAGGGCACCATCCAGTTCAGCCTTGGCATTCTTGCCGAGGCAGGCCTGTCCTATGTCGGGTTGGGTGCGCAACCGCCTACGCCCAGTTGGGGCCGGATGTTGGCAGATGCGCAGACGATGGTCAGTTTTGCCCCGCATTTGGCTCTGATTCCGGGGCTTGCAATCATTGTCACTGTTTTGGGGCTGAACCTGCTGGGCGACGGTTTGCGGGATTGGCTGGACCCCCAAATACGGGTGGCGCGCGCATGAGCTTGCTGGAAATCGAAAATCTCAACCTGTCGATTCATGGCATGGACATCCTCAAACAGGTCAGCCTGTCTGTTGCGTCGGGTGAGATCGTCGCCGTCACCGGTGAAAGCGGTTCGGGCAAGTCCATGACGGCGTTGGCGGTGATGCAACTGCTGCCAAACGGTGCGGATGCCGCGGGCGCGATCCGGTTGGACGGGCTGGACCTGCTGAACTGTTCCGAGGATGAGATGTGCGCTCTGCGCGGCGCCTCGGTCGGGATGGTGTTTCAGGAACCCATGACTGCGCTCAACCCGGTCAAAACCATCGGGGATCAGGTGATGGAGACAATCCTGATCCACAAGGCCATGCCTACTGCACAGGCCCGGTCCCGTGCCGAAGAAGTGCTGACGCGCGTCGGCCTTCCGCCCGAAAGGTTCCCTCTGTCCAGGTATCCGCATGAGCTGTCCGGTGGTCAGCGTCAGCGCGTGGTGATCGCCATGGCCATCGCGTTGCGCCCAAGGTTGCTGATCGCGGACGAACCTACGACGGCGCTGGACGTCACTACGCAGGCGCAGATTCTAGACCTGCTCACGGGGTTGGTGCGCGAATACGACATGGGATTGCTAATGATCACCCATGATCTGGCGGTTGTGGCCGATATGGCCGACCGGATCATCGTCATGCGCTATGGCGAAGTCGTCGAGGCCGGCGCCACCGAACCCTTGCTGCGGAACATGCAGCACCCTTATACACGCATGCTGTTCCGGGCTTCGGGCCATCAGGTCAACCTGCCGGAACCCAAACCGACACAGCCTTTGCTTGAGGTTGCACAGGTGGTCCGGGATTACCGTTTGCCCCGAAAGGGCTTGTTTGATGCGCCGCGACACCACAGGGCTGTGGCTGGGGTCAGCTTTACACTGAACAAAGGCGAGCGCTTAGGCCTGGTCGGAGAGTCCGGGTGCGGAAAATCGACCCTAACACGGGCTGTCCTGGGGCTGGAAGAGGTGCAGAGCGGCCAGATTCTGCTGGACGGGCAGCCAGTATTCACGGGGCACAAACCCAATCTGGCCGTCCGGCGTAAGATGCAGGTTGTGTTCCAGGACCCCTATGGCAGCTTCAACCCCCGACACCGGGTCACGCGCCTGATCACCGAGCCGTTTCACCTGCTCGAACATCCCCCAACCGGGTCCGAGCGGCAGGATCGGATCGCCGAGATTCTGACAGCCGTAGGTCTCAGCCCCGATGACGCGGGTCGGTACATTCACGAATTCTCGGGCGGGCAGAGGCAGCGTATTGCCATCGCCCGTGCCCTGATCATCCGGCCCGAGCTGATCCTGTTTGATGAGGCGGTCTCGGCCCTTGATGTTTCTGTCCGAGCGCAGATCCTTGATCTGCTGGCCGAGCTCTGCGCCGCCTATGATCTGACTTATCTGTTCATCAGCCACGATCTAAGCGTCGTGCGCACCATTACCGACCGGGTTTTGGTGATGCAGGCGGGGCAAATTGTTGAACAGGGTAAGACCGAACAGGTCTTTTCCAACCCGCAGCACGTTTATACCCAAACTCTGATTGCCGCTGCACCTATCCTGCCGGATATCGGTCAGGATGTGGCGTAAACTTCAATGTTAGAGACGAAATGGAGCCTGACATGACCAACCCCTTGTGGTTCGATCCCAGCTTGTGCCTGATTGGCGGCGCATGGCAGCGCCCAGCCTCGCAGGCCGATCTGCCGCTGATCAACCCCTCGGACGGATCTGAACTTTGCCGGATCGCGCGCGGAGATGCCGGTGACATCGACGCAGCCGTGGCCGCGGCCCAAAAAGCGTTGGATGGGGACTGGGGCCGCAAATCCGCATTAGAGCGCGGGCGCATTCTGACCCGGTTGGGTCAGATGGTGCTGGAGCGTGTCGATGATCTGGCCGCGTTGGAGGCGATGGATGTCGGCAAACCCCTGACACAGGCGCGCGCCGATGCGGTGGCACTGGCGCGGTATTGTGAGTTTTACGGAGGCGCGGCGGATAAGGTGATGGGCGAAACGATCCCTTATCTGGATGGCTATACCGTCTATACCCTGCGTGAACCGCATGGTGTGACGGGCCACATTGTGCCGTGGAATTACCCTATGCAGATCATCGGCCGCTCTGTCGGGGCGGCTTTGGCGATGGGCAATGCCTGTGTGCTGAAACCAGCGGAAGAGGCCTGTTTGACCGCGCTTGCCTTTGCCCATCTGGCGCAGCAGGCCGGGTTGCCGGCGGGCGCTTTGAACGTGGTTCCGGGGCTGGGGGCCGAGGCCGGGGCGGCGCTGTCGGCGCATCCGGGGATTCAGCATGTGTCCTTCACCGGCTCCGTTGCCACCGGCGCGTTGGTGCAACAGGCCGCTGGGCATAACGTGGTGCCAGTGACGCTGGAGCTGGGCGGGAAATCCCCGCAGCTGGTGTTCGACGATGCAGATCTGGATGCGGCCCTGCCATTTCTGGTGAATGCGGGCGTTCAGAACGCAGGGCAGACCTGTTCGGCCTCCTCCCGCGTTCTGGTGCAACGCGGAGTGTATGAGCAGGTCAAATCGCGCATGGCCTCGGCCTATTCCGAGTTGACCGTTGGGCCCGCGTCCGAAGATTTGCGCCTGGGGCCCCTGATTTCAGCACGTCAGAAGGACATCGTGACCGGATTTATCGACAAAGGCGCAGATCTGAATATCGTGGGCCAGGGGCCGATTGTTGGCCACGCACCCGAGATTGGTGCCTATGTGCAACCGACCCTGTTTGCCGACGTACCCCCTGATCATGTTTTGGCACAGGATGAGATTTTCGGCCCAGTCCAAGTGCTGATCCCCTTTGAGACCGAAGAAGAGGCCCTGCAGATCGCCAACTCCACCGATTACGGGCTGGTTGCCAGCATTTGGACACGCGATGGCGCGCGGCAGATGCGGCTGGCGAAGAAGTTGCGGTCGGGGCAGGTGTTTATCAACAATTACGGCGCTGGCGGCGGTGTGGAGCTGCCCTTTGGCGGTGTCGGGAAATCCGGCCATGGTCGCGAAAAAGGGTTCGAGGCGCTGTACGGGTTCTCACAGGTGAAAACGGTAGCTGCTTTCCATGGTTAGGGCCTAAACGATGACCTCGATTGGCTGTTGCACGCCAACGCCAAAGACACGTTTGTAGCGCTCGATCTGATCCGCCGGACCCATCGCTTTTTCCGGGTTGTCCGAGAGTTTAACCGTCGGGCGACCATTGGCCGAAACCGCCTTGCAGACCAACGAGAAGGGTGCCAGCGCGTCATCGGGAACCAGCCCTCTGAAATCATTGGTCAGCAGCGTGCCCCAGCCGAAGGATACTTTGGTGCGGCCTGCAAACTGACTTTGCAGTTCGCGGATTTTGCCGACATCCAGACCGTCAGAAAAGATCACGCGTTTCTGTTTGGGATCCTCACCGCGCGATTGCCACCATTTGATCGCAGTTTCTGCACCGGTTGCCGGATCACCGCTGTCGATTCTGATGCCGGTCCATCCCGCCAACCAATCTGGCGCGTCGTCCAGAAAACCCTTGGTGCCATAGGTATCAGGCAGGATGATCCGTAGGTTGCCGTCATGTTCCTCGTGCCAATCGCTAAGCACATCATAAGGTGCCTGCGCCAGTTTCTCATCAGTATCAGCCAGCGCAGAGTAAACCATGGGCAACTCGTGGGCATTGGTGCCGATGGCCTCGACCTCGCGCCGCATGGCGATCAGGCAGTTCGAGGTGCCGGTAAATGCAGGGCCCAGACCTTCGATCATGGCTTGGACGCACCAGTCCTGCCATAGAAAGGAATGCCGCCGCCTAGTGCCGAAATCGGCGATGCCCAGCCCCTGAATCCCTCGTAAGTGTTCGATTTTCTCCCATACACGGGTCATCGCACGAGCATAGAGAATTTGTAGCTCGAACCGCCGCATCGCATTCAGCACCGAGCGGGATCGCAGCTCCATCAGGACTGCCAATGCGGGAATTTCCCACAGCATGACCTCGTGCCATTTGCCTTCAAAGGTCAATTCGTACTGATCACCTTTGCGTTCAAGGTGGTAGGGCGGCAGTCGCAGGTTCTCGAACCACCCCATGAAATCCGAACGGAACATCTGACGTTTGCCATAAAAGGTATTGCCGCGCAGCCAAGTGCTTTCCCCCCGGCTCAGGCTGAGTGACCGAATGTGGTCCAGCTGTTCGCGCAGCTCTCCCTCATCAATCAATTCAGCCAATGGAATGTGATTCGACCGGTTAATAAGTGAAAACACCACATCCGTTTGGGGCTTATTTCGAAACACTGACTGGCACATCAGCAGTTTGTAGAAGTCTGTGTCGATTAAAGACCGGACAATCGGGTCAATCTTCCATTTGTGATTGTATACTCGCGTCGCAATATCGACCATTGGGAACTCCTGCGATTTCCGTTGTTAGATCAATAGGTGCGTGGAATGGCAAGAGTCGCTAAATTGATGACAATGACAAGGTCAAGTCACAATGCGAGCATATTGTGGGGTCTTTTCACCGGTTAGTGGAAAGAGGGGGATGGATAGTCGAGGTTTAGTTAGTGAATGGTTCTCGAGTACGACTTTGATATTGTAACGATCGCTTCGGGGGAAAACGATCCGGAGACGACCCCGTCAGGGGCGCAAAACGGACGCAAGGTGCGTGCGCTGTTTCGGAATGTGAAAACAGCCGATGCATTGCGGGCAGCGTCACCCAAAATACGCAAAATTTTTCATGATGCCGGTTTTGGTCTGGATTCGACGCGCAGCGAGATTACCCATGGATATTACCGTCCACAGGATACGGCGGACAGGGATCGCATTCTGCGAGCCTTGTTTCACAATATCCGGACGACGGGAGTCAAAGGCGAATATTGCGGCGAGTTTGATTTCCTGAAGTTCATGAACGATGTAAAAGCCGCCAAGCCGCGCGCCGGGTTGCCCAAAGAGGTTCCGATGTGGAAACCCAGGCCACAGCAGGCGGAATCGGTCGGACCAAAGCGCCGAACTGTACCAGGCCGGGTTGGGTTTGCTTTGGGGTTGGCGGTGATTATCTTTGCACTGCTCAAGTATCTGGCGGCTGCGGGGGCAACCCCTTAAATCAGCCGAACGCCAGCATCTTTCATCGCGGTCTCTGCCGAGGCCAATGACCCATCCAGATTAATTGCCCGGCAGGCTCTCATCTGAACTGACACGTCGAAACCCAGCCGCGCTGCGTCAACCGCAGAGTAGTAGACGCAGAAATCCGTGGCCAGTCCGACGAGTGTCAGTCTCTCGATTTCACGGGTGCGCAGATACCCTTCCAACCCGGTGGGCGTGGTCTGGTCGTTCTCAAAGAACGCCGAATAGCTATCGATGTTGCTGCGGAACCCTTTGCGCAGGATCAGATCGCCATCCGTACGCAGGTTCGTATGAAATGCTGCCCCATTTGTTCCCTGCACGCAGTGATCTGGCCACAAAACCTGAGGCCCATAAGGCATCTCGGTCATGTCATAGGGGTTTTTGCCCGCATGGCTGCTGGCAAAGGACGAATGCCCCGCAGGGTGCCAGTCTTGAGTCAGGATCACCGCGTCAAAATCTGGCATCATCGCGTTGATCGGAGCCACGATCTCATCTCCGCCGGGAACCGCCAACGCACCGCCGGGACAGAAATCGTTCTGAACATCGATCACAATAAGGGCATGGGTCATGGGGACCTCCTTCGGTTGCGTTATCGGTAGTGGGCGCGACAAGGGGCGTCAATCCGGTCTCTTGCGACTCTGTCCGCGCGGGTTTAGACCGCGCGCATGTATACGATCGCTGCTCTCTATCATTTCACCCGGTTCGCCAACCACGAAGCCCTTCGTGAGCCCTTGCTTGAGCTGTGCCGCGCGCAATCGGTCAAAGGGACGCTCTTGCTGGCACAGGAAGGGATCAATGGCACTATTGCCGGACCCCGCGCTGGCATTGACGCGGTTTTGGCCCATATCCGTGCGCTGCCCGGCTGTGCTGATCTGGAGTGGAAAGAGGCCACGTCTGACCAACCGCCATTTGGCAAGATCAAGGTACGCCTGAAAAAAGAGATCGTGACCATGGGCCAACCGGATATCGATCCGCGCGCCCGTGTCGGCAATTATGTCGAGCCCGAAGACTGGAATGATCTGATCCGCTCGGATGATGTGGTGGTGATCGACACCCGAAATGATTACGAGGTGGCAATCGGTACGTTTGAGGGCGCGTTAGACCCTGAAACAAGCAGTTTTCGTGAATTCCCCACCTGGTGGGAAGAAAACAAGGACCGGTTCCACAATAAGCGTGTGGCGATGTTTTGCACGGGTGGCATCCGGTGTGAGAAATCCACCAATTACCTGTTGGGTCAGGGGGTCGAGGATGTCTATCACCTGAAAGGTGGCATCTTGCGATACCTCGAGGAAATGCCCGTCGAGAACAGCACCTGGCAGGGCGAATGCTTTGTGTTCGACAACCGCGTATCTGTTGGGCATGGGCTGGTCGAAGGGCCGCACAACCTGTGCCATGGCTGCCGTCGCCCGATCCTTCCCGAGGATGTGAAACGTGCCGAATACGAACACGGCGTGTCCTGCCATCAATGCATAGAGGAAACCTCTGAGGTCGACAAAACCCGGTTCCGGGAACGTCAAAAACAGATCCTGCTGGCACGTCAGCGGGGACAGGAGCATCTGGGCGCAGACTGATTTGCTGAAATCTGGTTGCCACGCAGGACAGTCCACCGGATAATCCCGGAGATTTCAGCGCGTTGGAGGTTCCATGTCCCGAAAACCCACGACTTTGGAAGAATGGAAATCAACGCTGCTGGCGGCAGCCGCAATGGTGGTTGCCAGTTTCCTCGCATGGTTCGGTCTGTCCCGTCTGAGCGAGGGCACTGCAGGTGACACGATCGGTACGATCGCCTCTGTGGGGCTGGTTGTGTGGATGGTGTCTCAATCCTGGTTCTATATGACTCAGGTGAAATCACCGCGCCGCATTCTGTTTTTGATGGGTGTGTCCTTTATTCAGGTCGTTCCGTTCCTGTTCGCCGCTGCCTATGGCGCATTCGGGTACCAGGATAATTGCGTCATCGGGGCGCAAGGGCCCGCTGATATCCTGTATTTTTCTTATGTTACATTCACCACCGTTGGGTACGGCGATATGTCCCCAACCGGGCTGTGCCGCGCCCTGGCCGTGGCCGAGGCGGTGACCGGCTATATCCTACTGGGCCTGTTCGTCGCGGCGGCGGTGGCGTTGTATGCCCGCAATCATAGTCCGGATTAGGCTCTGATTTCGTCTATTTGTTTTGATCTATCCAACGCGACATCATCTGTTTGTCGCGAAAGCACTCCGACGGGATTGGGCGGCGTTTGCTGCGCGAGATACGTTCGGCAAAGGCAACCTGCTTGCCGGTCGGGTAATTTGCAAATGGCGAGGGATCATCAGGTTTGTGTTTGGAAATCCAGGCAGACATGGACTGACGGTCGCGCTGCGCCTCGACCGGAATCTCAAGTGCAGTTTGCTCCGCGATGGCGCGGGCATAGCGTATCTGCCGATCGGTGGCGGGCAGCAGGTGATAGTCGTTTGTCGGGCCGTGCGGGGCGGTGTTTCGCAATGAATGGGCCATCGGTTGATCCTCTGACTATGTAGAACATAAATAGAACATTTACCGAAAATTTCAAGCCACGGCCTGTTGGAATTGGCAGGAAATCGCTCTGGATCAGTTTTATTGACTGCTGAGTCAATAAAATATAAACGCGGAGGAAACAGCTTCTGATCAGGGAATCCCCACAATGAGATTTCAGCCCAAGGCGAGCCATTTCATCAACGGTGAATATGTCGACGACACGACCGGAGCACCCATAGACGTGATCTACCCTGCAACAGGGGAAGTGATCGCACGGCTGCATTCTGCTACTCCGCAGATCATAGATCAGGCTCTAAACAGTGCAAAATCGGCACAGGCAGACTGGGCCGCGATGTCTGGGACCGAAAGGGGCCGTGTTCTGCGCCGCGCCGCGGACATCATGCGCGAACGCAATCGTGATCTGTCGATCATCGAAACCCACGATACTGGAAAACCGCTGCAGGAAACGTTGGTTGCCGATGCAACCAGCGGAGCCGATGCGTTGGAATATTTCGGAGGTCTGGCGGCCTCGCTGACCGGCGCGCATATCCCGCTGGGTGGTGGGGATTTCGTATATACGATCCGTGAGGCGCTTGGGGTTTGCGTCGGAATCGGCGCGTGGAACTATCCAACCCAGATTGCCTGCTGGAAAGGCGCGCCTGCTTTGGCCTGCGGCAACACGATGGTATTCAAGCCTTCCGAGACCACGCCCTTGTCTGCTCTGCAAGTGGCCGAAATCCTGGTCGAGGCCGGGGCACCAAAGGGTGTCTATAACGTAATTCAGGGTTATGGCGATGTGGGCGCATCACTTGTGACGGACCCCCGTGTTGCCAAGGTCTCGCTGACCGGATCGGTACCGACAGGGCGCAAGGTTTATGCCGCAGCAGCCGATGGCATGAAGCATGTCACGATGGAACTAGGCGGCAAGTCCCCCATGATCGTGTTCGACGATGCGGATATCGAAAACGCCGTGTCTGGCGCCATTTTGGGGAATTTCTACTCCTCGGGTCAGGTCTGTTCCAACGGCACCCGCGTTTTTGTACACAAAGGCATCAAAGAAGCCTTCCTCGATCGCCTGTCCCAGCGTCTGGCGAATGTGAGAATCGGCGACCCGATGGATGAAGAGGTTAATTTCGGTCCGATGGTTAGCGAAAACCAGATGAATATCGCTCTGGGTTATGTTGAAAAAGGCAAGGCAGAAGGTGCGCGTTTGGTCTATGGCGGTGCGCGTATCGAAGGCGACGGGTTCTACATTCAGCCCGCCGTCTTTGCCGATGTGACCGATGACATGGCCATCGCGCGCGAGGAAATCTTCGGCCCGGTTATGTCAGTGTTGGATTTCGAAACCGAGGAAGAGGTGATGGCCCGCGCCAATAACACCGAATTCGGTCTGGCAGCCGGTGTGTTCACCAAAGATCTGACCCGAGCCCATCGTATCGCGGCCGCGTTCGAGGCGGGCACCTGCTATATCAACACTTACAACCTCGCACCGGTTGAAGCCCCGTTTGGCGGGTCAAAAATGTCTGGGGTCGGGCGGGAAAACTCGAAATTGGCAATCAATCATTTCAGCGAGATGAAAACGGTTTATGTCTCGATGAATGACGTCGAGGCGCCTTACTGACTAAACCCACCAATTCAGGCTCTGTTCATGAGGTTTTCCCTCGGGAACAGGGCATTGGATGCCGCGGTTCGTCAGGAGATCAGCCCTGACTGGGTGGCCACCCTGAGTTTTGCCCAGACGTTTCAGTCTGCCCTCATAAATGCGAGAAGCTGAGCGATATTCTCCCGGGCGTTGGCGCTGTTTTCAAGCAGGGCAGTTGCATCCGCCAATGGTCGTTCTTCAATCCTGGTTACAGGTTCTGCCAATGCCAGAGTCGCCCGCCTGACCTGTCCAAATTTTTGGTCGGCCTCAGGCTGCGGGACGTCTTCCATATCAGAAAGCCAGAACAATCTTTCTGCTTCGTTCACCCTGTCAAACTGCAACAGTACCCGCCCTGCATTTTCAAACTCACCTATATCCAGATTGGCCTGCGCCCGCAGTGACATGGCCTTGTCCGAGGGGTCATCCCCTAACTCCAGCAAGGCTTTGTGTGGCTGGCCGGACAACAATGCGGCCTGCGCGCGCAAAAGGGCTCGGTCCTTTCGCCTGATAGTGTCCTGAGGTCGGTTGGACCAAAAGAGCGTTGGACGGGCAAACCCCAGCGATGCCGACCTTTCGGCAATGGAGATTGCGGTTTCGGTTGTCAGCGATTGTGCCATCGGTTCGGGCAGGTTGATGATGCGCCGCAAAAAGGTATCGTCGTCGGCGCGCGCAGTCAGTATTTGAACGGCCCGGTCCAGCGTTTCAGCTGAATTCGGAATATCTTCTAACAGATCAAAAGACTGGTCGAACTCTTGGCCCAAACTCAGTGCCAGCGCATATGTCCGTTGCATAAGTGGCCCGATCTCAGATCGGCGCAATTCGACCGTATAAGATGCGGCAAGTTCGAGCTCCCGGGCGGAGGCTGACCCGCGTTCCGCCCACCGCTGTTCAATCAACCGCGCCAGCGCCAGAGGCGCTTCGAGCCCCGCTTCCGAGCTGCTCACTACGTCACTCAGCAAGGTTTCGGATTTTTCCTGATTACCTTCAGCCTTTGCAACACTGGCCTTGGCCTGTGTTGCGCCGGGGCTGGGTTTGGTTTCGATGCGATCAACAGCCCGCAAGACGCGCCGCGCGGCTTCAAGTTTTTGGGCTGCAACGAAAATGTCGGACAGCATAGGTCCGACTTGCCGGCGCAGATGATCCGGTAGTCGCGCAAAGGAATGTTCCATAACCCTTATCTGGGCATCTTCGGCGAGCTTACCCTCGGTCAGAGCGGCCCAGATTGCGGCGTCACTTTCGCAACGCTGTAGGTCGCGGAATGGATTTGACCCTTTCAGTGGCCGGTCGTCCAGAACAGCGGCAATCGCAGAAATCCGGTTCGTTTCCGGCGTCTCTTCACCCATCCAGCCAAGGCTGCGAACCGCCTCGGCACCGAAGCCGAAATACGCATAGAGCTTGGCAAGCTTCATGGCTCGTACTTTGTCAAGGCGATCAAACTCCTGAAAAAGGCCAGTGCGCAGCTCTGCCACCTGTTCGGGGAACAGGCGCTCATCGGACCAGCTGTCAAAACCTAGCTCGGCGCTGGAAATGCAGGCTGGTTTCTTTTCCAGTTGTGGAATGGATGGTCCCAGCAAGCCATCCAGATCGTCCAGTACCGACGTAACTGCGATGTTCAGGTCCATACGCGGTGGCATGTCGAGCGATTGATTGCCATTCGAGTTCCTGGGCCCAATCTGAGATAGTTCAAGATCAACCAGATCTCGGTCAGCGCCCTGCAACAATCGCGTCGATAGCTGGTCCTCAAATACCTGCGCATTGAGATTCAAAAGCGGCAATACCAGAGGATCAAGCGCCTGTGGCCCGGGCAGCGGGGCGTTTACCACAGCGGCTTTGGGCAGCGTTGGGGGTGGAATGTCGCTGCTGATCGGTGGAAGGGCTGCCCCCGGCGCAATATCCACAACGATCATCGTGTTTTGATGCAGAAATGCGGTGGCAAAGCAGTCGCAGCCGAATTCCATCTCTAACGCATCACCCGGGCTGGTCTGTGAGATCGCAGACAGACGGTTCTGCGACAGCCGCTGAAATACCGCTCCGGTTTGAAATTCGGCATCAGGAAGCGCCACGTTGAGTCTTGCGCCATTCTTCGTTTGCTTCAGACCCCATTCCGTACCCGGGGGCACCTGCACAACAAGACGCGTATATCCGTCATGCTCGCCCGATCGCACAGAAATGTCGCGCGCGCCAGCCTGTCCAGCGGCCGTAAGCGCCGCTGAAACCATCAGGGCGTATCGGATCATGCCGCTGCCTGCTTGAGCTCTTTCAAGGCCTCTTCAAGTTCTGAGAAACCCGGCCTGTTATGGGTGGGAGTGTTCTGCCGCCCGACCTCAATGCACATGGCAGGGTTGTGGTTGTGCAGGTTGGCAACCAGAACCTCTTTGATCAACTGATAGAAATGATTGTCTTCTTCCACCACGGATTTGAGTTTTCCTGCAAATGGGCCGACCAGCCCATAAGCCAGAAAGACCCCCAGGAACGTCCCGACCAAAGCGCCACCGATCAGCTTTCCCAACACTTCTGGGGGTTGATCAATCGATCCCATCGTTTTGATAACGCCCAGAACTGCCGCAACAATTCCAAGTGCGGGCAGGCCGTCAGCAACAGTCTGTAGCGCGTGGCTAGAGTGCATCGCGTGGTGAAAATTCGCCTCCATCCGCTTTTCCAGCACCTCTTCGACCTGGTGGGGATCGTCATAATTCAAAGAGGCAGCCCGCATCGTGTCGCAGATCAAGTCGACGGCTTCTTTGTCGGCCTGAATTTTCGGATAAGTCGAAAACAGAGGCGAGTTTTCGGGGTCTTCGATATGCTGTTCAACCTCGACCGGGTTGGCCTTGGCGATCCGGATCAGCGAAAACAACAGGCACAGTAGATCACGGTAGTCATTGGGCTTCCACTTCGGCCCTTTGAATACTTTTGCCATATCCCTGATCGTGTGCTTCACGGCGCTCAGGTCATTGCTGATCATAAATGCGCCGACCGCGGCGCCACCGATCATCATCATCTCGAACGGCAGGGATTTCATGATGATGGTCATTTTCCCACCAGCCGCCAAATAGCCGCCGAACACCATGACGAAAATAATGACAATTCCGACAATTCCGATCATAAGAGGTCTCCGGTGAATTCCGATGCAGGGTTGAAAATCATGGGGGCTACTCCTGCGGAGCCGAAGCGTTTCGCCCGGCCATAATCACGCTGATTGTATAGGCAGCCTCGGGGTTCAGGCCTGCCAAAACACCGGCTGCGGCATCGGGCGGCATCCGTGACAGGAATCCGGCGGCAAAGGTCGGGTCCATCGTTTCAAACAGGGCGGCCGCGTCTTTCGGCTTCATGTTCTGATAGACATCCGTCAGGCGCGTCAGGTCTGTCTCAGCCGCTTTTTCTGCAATGGCCAGCGTCTCACGCAGCGCCTCTTCTGCCTGCTGCAGGGTGGCCAGGCGGGCCTCGATGGCCTGATCGGCAATGGCCAGCGCCTTTTCCCGATCAATGGCGGTGGCTTCGCGCTTTTTCAACGCCTCTTCGCGCCGCAGCAATTCGGTCAGCAATATCCGGGCTCCGGGCAGCTCTGCTTGGGTCTCTTTCGGAATTGCTTCTGCCTGCTCGGCCCCTTTTGCCAGGGCTGGTGCAGCCTCAAACCCCAGCCGAATCGCGGCTGACCCAAGCATCAACAGTGAAATAACTGTCAGGACACCGCTTCTTGGTCGTTTCTCTACAACGTGTCCGCTCATGTCGCGGCCTCTCCGCTATTGCGGTCGTGGCGGAAAAACATCAGCCCGCCCGGGCGCTTTTCCTGAGTGTCCTCAAATTTGGGCGCAGCAGGATCCTCTGGCTTTTCCACCGCCTCGATTGGAACCTCTTCAGGCACAGGATCCGTCGTTGGTTCCGCGGCCTTGGGTTCTTGCGGCTTGGGATCTTCAACCTTGATGTCATTGGCGGGTTCTTCGGCCGGAATGACATCATGCATCGAAGCCATCATCAGTTCGAGCCGCTGAGCAACCGATTCCGCCCTTTGGGTCAGAGCTTCAAGCACAAGGCCCGATTGGTCCGAGGCCGTCCGCGCCGAATCAAGCGACTTCTTCAGCTCATCCGCCTGGGATGACAGGACAGCAACCGCGCCACCGACCCCCTGTTCCAGATTAGTGAACCGCTTTAACCGACGGGACAGCACAAAACAGTAAAGACCCGCGCCCAGCGCACCTGCGACCAGCAAAATATCTGCAATCAGCTCCATCTCGGCCTCCTAATTCAATACGAATTCCATCACGAGGACATCGCGCACGCGCCCTTCGCCGACGACGATTTCAATGCGACGCAAAAGATGGCCGCGGATGCGCATCAGTGCGAGCGAATCCTCCAGATCCGACACTTCGACCGCCCGCAGGTACCCGTTCAGCACATCCATGATTCGAGGCTTCATCTTCTCGACATCCGAGACGTAGCCGCTGTTCACCTCAAGCTGGGCGTGGAACTTCAGATGCCGCGAATCGCCGGCATTGACCGAGACGATCACCGCCGGCAGGTCGATAAAACCAACCTCGGGCAGGGCCTTAACCTCGGCCCCTTTGTCTTTTTCCTTGGCGTCTTCCGCGGCTGGTTGGCCGCCAAATGGCAGCAGTCCCGAAGTGGTCAGGAAATACCCGCCCGCAGCCCCGGCAACGGCCAGAATCACCCCGATGATCATTCCTTTTTTCCCCAATTTTTCCGGGGCTTCTGCCTGTTCTGCAGTCGCGTCAGTCATGACGTCCTCATTCATTCAGTCTGGGGATGTCATAACCCGGCAGGGACTAACCGATTGTTAAGGGCAATCGTCCAAACAGGGGATGCGCCGGGCAGAATGTCGGCGAGTCGGAGGTGAGCGTGCAGCAGATCGGAACTGTCTGGGCAAGTTTGGACAGGCGAAAGCAAATCATTGTCGCCGGTGCAGTCGTGCTGGTGTTTTTGGGGGTCCTTGCGATGTCGCGGTTGGCGACGGCGCCGTCGATGACCCTACTCTATGCCGGGCTGGAAAGCGGCGCGGCGGGGGATATCGTTCGATCACTGGATCAGCGCGGCGTACAGTATGAGATTCGAGGCGGTTCGATTTACGTGCCCGGCTCGCAGCGGGACGAATTGCGCATGACTCTGGCCAGCGAAGGCCTGCCTGCGAACGGAAACCGCGGGTATGAGCTTTTGGATTCACTCAGCGGCTTTGGCACCACCTCGCAAATGTTCGATGCGGCCTATTGGCGTGCGAAAGAGGGTGAGCTCGCGCGCACGATTGTCGGCAGCCCTCACATAAGTCAGGCGCGCGTGCATATTGCCAACGGGTCAACGAACCCGTTTCAGCGCAGCGTCGCGCCGACGGCTTCGGTCTATCTGGTGTCCTCGGGTGCGGATATCACTTCGGATCAGGCCAAGGCGATCCGTTTTCTGGTCTCTTCTGCCGTCAGCGGCCTCGCACCCGAGAATGTGGCGGTGATTGATTCCAATGGTGCGGTCATTGGCGCAAAAGAGACTGCGGTGGCAGCAGATTCTGCGGATGACAAGTCGCGCCAGCTGCGCGAACGGGTCCTGCGTCTGATTGAGGCCCGAGTGGGGGCCGGAAATGCAGTCGTTGAGGTCAGTGTTGATACGGTCACTAAAACCGAATCCATCCGTGAAAGGCGCTTTGATCCTAAGGGGCGCGTGGCCATCAGCACCGATGTCGAGGAACGGTCTGACAGCGCCCGGAACCAATCGTCCGATGTCACGGTTGCGTCGAACCTGCCCGATGGCGACGGCGCGGGCGGGGATGCATCCAATTCGAATGCCACACAGACACGGGAACGGGTCAACTATGAGGTATCCGAGACTGAGTTAGAGGTTCACACCGCACCCGGTGCGATCAAGCGCCTGACCGTTGCGGTTCTGGTGAATGGAACGCGTTCTGTGGATGCCTCTGGTGCTGAAAGCTTTGTGCCGTTGCCTCAGACAGAGCTTGATGCGCTGGCTGAGCTTGTGGCCTCGGCCGTTGGGTTCGATGCCGAACGTGGCGACGTCATCACACTGAAATCGCTGGATCTGCCCGCAGTAGAGCCTGGCGGAACTGTGGTTTCGTCCTCGATCTGGCAGCAGGTTCATTTTGACGCGATGTCACTGGTCCAAATGGCCGTTCTGGCGATCGTGATGCTGGTTCTGGGATTGTTCGTGATCCGCCCGATCCTGATGAAACCGGCCCTTGCCCCCGCCCTTTTGCCGGCGGGAACACCGCCAGAGCCCGAGGCGGTTCTGACCGGTGAGATCGCGACCGAAGAGGGCGGGCAATTCGCCGCTATTCCGGGACATACCCCGGGGGATGTACCCGCGCTGGCGGCAAATCCGGGCGCTGATCCGGTTGATCGGCTGCGGGCCATGATCGGCGACAAGCAGGAGGAGACCGTGGAAATCCTGCGCAGCTGGCTTGAAGAAAGTGAGGAGCGTGCGTGATGTCGATAGCTCATCTTCTTGAGGATTTCACTGTACAGGCAGGCGGCGGCAAAGTTCATTTATTGGACGAAGAGGCGCTGGAAGAACAGCGGCTTGGTGCCTTCGAACACGGCTATAGCGCCGGATGGGACGATGCCCTTCAGGCCCAGGAACAGGGTCGTGGAAAGGTATCAGACAACCTTGCCCGCGCGCTCGAGGATATGTCCTTTACTTATCATGAGGCGACGAGCCGGATGACAATGTCGTTAGAGCCCATGTTCCAGAGCCTCGTCAATCTGGTGTTGCCGAACACCCTGGATCGGGGGCAGGCCACGCGGCTGGTCGAACAGCTTACAGAAATGGCCGGTGAACAGATTGGCCAACCGATGCAAATCTTTGTGCCTTCGGGGTTCGTGAGTGTTGTCGAAGGGCTGTTGCCCCCCGAATTGGCCACCCCGACCCGCGTTGTCGAGGACCCGTCTCTTGGGGCCGGTCAGGCGCGTCTGCAGGTTGGTACTTCGCAGCGAGAGGTGGATAGCAGCGCCTTGCTAGAGACAATCCGTTCAGCATTTGACGCTTACGTGTATGAGGCAAAAGAGGCATTGAACAATGAGTGACCCGCAATCCCCCAAACCCGAAAAAGCCAGCCCGTTTGATTCCATTCCGATCGAGGTAACCGTGTCAGTCGGTCGGGCGCGCCCGCTCATCCGGGATCTGCTGAATATGGGGGAAAACGCTGTTCTCATCCTGGACAAACGGATCGAAGATCCTGTGGACCTATATGTTGGCGATCAACTGGTGGCGCGCGGTCTGCTGGAAGAGATGGAGGGTGATCAAGCCGGGCAACTGGCCGTGCGCCTAACCGAAATCGCGGATCTGCAGAACGGGATCGGGTAATGCGTTTCCTGTATTGGGTGGCGGTGCTGCTGACGCTGACGCCGTCTCTGGCCGCCGCGCAAGAGGTGTCGCTGTCACTGGGCGAAGGCGGGTCGATTTCCGCGCGCACCATTCAGTTGATTTTGCTGATTACCGTGCTCAGCCTTGCGCCTGGGCTGGCGATCATGATTACCTGTTTCCCGTTCCTGATCACCGTTCTGGCCATCTTGCGGCAAGGGATCGGATTGCAGCAATCCCCCCCCAACATGCTGATCGTCAGCCTCGCACTGTTTCTGACCTATTTCATCATGGAGCCGGTCTTTTCCGAATCCTGGGCCACAGGCATTCGCCCCATGGTCGAAGAAGCGATGGAGGTCGAACCAGCGTTGGAGCGCGCGTTGCAGCCGTTTCGTGCCTTTATGGCAGGGCGAGTTGATCCCGATACCTTCCATGCCATTGCGGCCCTACGCCCTGGGGGTGATACTGTGTCCTTGTCGGCCGAGGCACCCTTGTCGATCTTGATGCCGTCTTTCATGCTCTCTGAGATAGCGCGGGCCTTTCAGATCGGGTTTCTGATCTTCCTGCCGTTTCTGATCATTGATCTTGTGGTGGCCGCTGTGCTGATGTCGATGGGGATGATGATGGTTCCGCCTGCAACAGTGTCGCTGCCGTTCAAACTAGCCTTCTTTGTCATCGCCGACGGCTGGTCGCTGATCGCAAGCGCGCTGGTGCGTAGCTATATGACATGAATCGTCACTGCCTGGTGATCTGCAGACGTGCGCGCAGGCCTTGCTCTCCGGCTTCGAAGCTGAGGGTGCCGCCATGCTGTTCCGCGATTGTCGCCGCGATTGTCAGTCCCAGACCAAACCCATCCGAAGACCCGGAGTTTGACCCGCGCCGGAACGGGGCCATCAGGGCTTCGATATCCGAGACGGACAGATCGGCCCCTTTGTCCTCGACGGTGATGGTTGCTATTTTGGCATCGGTTTCCAGCTGAACCTCGGCATGGCGCCCATATTTCAGCGCATTGTCGATCAGGTTGGTCAGGGCGCGCTTTAGCGAAATTGGCCTGCCAACGACCAGTATCCGCCGGGTCTCGGGCAGGGATCCATGCCCTCGGCGCGACATGAAAACGGACGTGCCGCCCTGTACCGCCACTGGGGCCAGCTTTTTCAGGGTCACCGGCAGTCCCATATCCTGATAGTCCGCGACCAGAGCCTCGACCAGCGACGTCAGTGAAATCTGCCGCGGTTCTTCGATGCTCAGCTCGGACCGTGTGTAGGTCAGAACGCTTTCGATCATGCCGGTCATCTGATCGACATCGGCCTCAAGTTTTTCGCGCAGCTCGGCATCTGGGATCAATGCGGCACGCAGCCGGACGCGGGTGGCCGGGGTGCCCAGATCGTGGCTGACACCCGATAAAACAGTGGCGCGCTTTTCCAGTTGCATGCGCTCTGCGTCCAGATGCTCGTTCACGGCAGAGACGATGTCGCGCAGTTCGGCCGGGCCATCGGCCTCATAACTGTTCGGCCCACCCCGCCTTTTGCGGTCGCGCAAGGCAGTAGAAAAGCGGGTGAAACTGTCTGATACATTGCCCACCGAGGTCAGGATCACCGCCAGCGCGACAATAGCGACCAGAATCGTAGGCAGACGCAGGTCGGTTGGGGCTGCACGGCATCCCCAGATATCTGTCCCGTCCACCTGTTGCCATGCGCCGCGCCCATAGCGGGCGATCAGTATCGGTTCGCTGCAATAGGTCGCCAAAAGCCGGGTCAGGTTGCCCATTTTCTCAGGGCCGGTCTGGTCGATGCCGGAGAGGATGTCGGACACCGGGTAAACTAGCCGGTCTGACATCACAGCCAGCGTCAGCTCTCGGCCTGAAACGGGTGCTGAGCTGTCAGTCAGGATCGACAGGTTGGTGACAAAGCTGCGATCCGAAAACCCGGGAAGTTGCTCAAACTGCCCGGCATCCGCCAGGCTGGCTGCTTTGGGCGGCAATGGTACGATGGAGATGCCTGGCGGTGGGGATTTACCGATGCGCAAATCCTCGTAAATAGCGAACCCGGCAACATATGCACGGGTCTGGAATTCCTGCCATGCCCGGGCCGAGGCGAACCAAAGGCCTGCGGCCAGCAACCCCGAGGTAAAAGCGGCGCAGGTCCAGATCCAGCCCAGGCTGCGCAGGCGCGTGGCGCGGACGGTCATGCGGTTTCGTCCACAGACACCTCTGCGGCAAAGATATAGCCCACACCGCGTTCGGTCTTCAGCATTTGCGGGTCTTTGGGGTTGGCTTCGATCTTGGATCGCAGCCGCCCGACCAGCATGTCGATGGCGCGTCCCTGGCCTTCGCTCTTGTCATTAGCGCCTGTTACATCCAGGGCCGCGGCGATTTCATCCCGGGTCAGGGGAATATGCGGGTTGGCCAGAAAAACCTTGAGCATTGCTGTTTCTCGCTGCGACAGGGATACCAGATATCCGTCGGGCGAATGCACTTCGTCCCGTTTGCCGTCATAGAGCCAGCCGTCAAACCTAAAGGAGCGGGTGCGGCGGCGATAGGCAAGCGAAGGTGTACGACGCGCCCGTTGCATGACGGCGCGTACGCGAGCCAGCATCAGTTGCGGATTAAAAGGCTTGGCGATGTAATCGTCGGCGCCCACCTCATACCCGGCCATGCGTTGATGATCGGCGGACAAGGCCGAGACCAGAATGATCGGCACGTCCTGTTCGGCCCGCAGGCGGGCACAGATATCAACGCCGTTTTCATCCCCCAGCATCACATCCAACAGAATCAGGTCGATCCGACCCGACTTGAGATGGGCGCGGATTTCGCTTTCGGAACTGGCGGGCAGCGCAATGAAGCCATTCTGTTGCAGGAACTGGGTCATCATCGACCGCATTTCAGGGTCGTCATCCACCACCAACAGCCGCGGAATGCTCACAGTGTTCGTCCTCCTGTTCTCTGGCCCCAAACTTCGTCCATTGTAACGAACGGAAACAGATTCAATGCTAACGTAACACGCTGTAACAAAAGCGGTGAAAATTTGCGCCATTCCCGGGTATTGGCCCGGATTTAGCGTTGTCAGACTCAGATAGGGACACAGTATTGCGGCATTGCCATTTTGACTGGCACCGAATTCTCAGGGAGGAGAAAACATGAAACGATTTTCTTTTGCGACTGTGTCCGCATTGGCCGTCGCAGCCGGATCATCTGTGGTGGCCGAACCACAGGCGGAGGTCTTGCATTGGTGGACATCCGGTGGCGAGGCCAAATCGGTGGCCGTGCTTCAGGAAGAGTTTGCCTCGAACGGGGGCACATGGACCGATATGCCTGTCGCAGGCGGCGGCGGTGATGCGGCCATGACAGCGCTGCGGGCGCGGGTTCTGGCAGGCAACGCGCCGACAGCGGTTCAGCTGAAAGGCCCGGCGATTCAGGAATGGTATGAAGAGGGCGTACTGGCCGATATCTCGAACGTGGCCGCCGCCGAGGGCTGGGCCGAGGTTCTGCCCGCGTCGATCGCCGGTCACATGATGTGCGAAGGCACTTGGTGCGCGGCGCCGGTGAACGTTCACCGCATCGACTGGATTTGGGCCAATGCCGATGTGCTGGCCGCAAACGGAATTGAGATGCCGACCACATGGGACGAGTTCAACGCCGCAGCCGAAAAACTGCAGGCCGCCGGTGTGATCCCGCTGGCGCATGGCGGTCAGGCCTGGCAGGACGCTAC
The DNA here is from genome assembly GCF_059611265.1 of Ruegeria sp. CDSA241. Taxonomy (NCBI): domain Bacteria; kingdom Pseudomonadati; phylum Pseudomonadota; class Alphaproteobacteria; order Rhodobacterales; family Roseobacteraceae; genus Ruegeria; species Ruegeria sp. CDSA241. Next base: position 13,842 of record NZ_JBXWPF010000016.1, on the reverse strand, counting down.
GGTTTTCGAAGCCGTCGCGCTGGGTCTTGGCGGACCGGAATTCTATCAGAAAGCCCTGGTCGATCTGGACCCCGAGGCGTTGACCTCGGACACAATGATCCAGGTCTTTGACCAAATGCGCACCCTGCGTGGTTATGTGGACGAGAATTTCTCGGGTCGCGACTGGAACCTTGCCACCGCGATGGTGATGAACGGCGAAGCGGCCTTTCAGATCATGGGTGACTGGGCCAAGGGCGAATTCCTGGCAGCGGGCAAGAAGCCTGGTGAGGATTTCCTCTGCGCCTCGACCCCCGGCGATGGATATCTGTATAACGTCGACAGTTTTGCCATGTTCGAGGTTGAGGGCGACGACAATCGCGCCGGTCAGGAATTGCTGGCCAAGCTGATTGTTGCACCGAACTTTCAGGAAGTGTTCAACCTGAACAAAGGTTCGATCCCGGCCCGGACCGATGTGTCGCTGGATGCCTTTGACATCTGCGCGCAAATCTCGGCCGAAGACATGGGCTCGACCTCGGCAGGTGGTTCACTGCTGCCGTCTTATGCCCATGGCATGGCGCTGCGCGGGTCGCAGGCTGGTGCGATCACAGATGTTGTGACCGCGCATTTCAACTCGGATATGTCCTCGGCTGACGCGGTTCAGCAACTGGCGGACGCGGTGGCCAACAGCTACTGATCCAATACGCTCTGCCCCCAAGGTGTGGGGCAGAGCATCTTTCCCCGGAGGAAAACATGTCCGAATGGCTGGAAAACCACCTGCCCAAGGTGGTGCTGGCACCGTCGTTCATCGCCGTATTGATCTTTGTCTACGGATTTATCGGATGGACCGCATGGGTGTCGCTTACACGCTCAAAACTGCTGCCGAAATACGAGATCCATGGCTTCATCCAGTATGAGCGCCTGTTCGACTCTCCTCGCTGGGATACGGCGATTGGCAACCTGTATATCTTTGGTACTCTGTTCATCGTGATCGCGATGCTGCTGGGCCTGCTGCTGGCCATCCTGCTGGATCAGAAAATCCGCGTCGAAGGAGCGATCCGAACAATCTATCTCTACCCCATGGCGCTGTCGATGATCGTCACGGGCACGGCGTGGAAGTGGATCCTGAACCCCGGTCTGGGGATTGAGTCCATGGTGCAGGGTTGGGGCTTTCCCAACTTCGAATTCGATTGGCTGGTGAACCCCGATTACGCGATCTACACTATTGTGATCGCTGCACTCTGGCAGAGCTCGGGCTTTGTGATGGCGCTGTTTCTGGCCGGTCTGCGCTCGGTCGATGGCGAGATCATCAAGGCCGCACAGGTCGATGGTATTCCAACATGGCGTATCTATACCGCGATCATCATCCCGTCGATGGCCCCGATTTTCCTGTCCGCTTTCATCGTGTTGGCGCATCTGGCAATCAAAAGCTTTGACCTTGTCATCGCCCTGACTGGCGGCGGCCCGGGTTATGCCACCGATCTGCCCGCCACTTACATGTATGCGATGGCCTTTTCGCGCGGCGATATCGGTCAGGCGGCGTCTTCTGCAATGATCATGATGCTGGTCGTCTTTGCCATCGTGGTTCCTTATCTCTACTCAGAATTGAGGGCTAAAAATGACTGATCTGTCGATGCCCCACACCCAAACCCGCAGTCAAAGTAACATGAGCAAAATCGTCCTGCGCTGGCTGCTTTACGTGGTGCTGTGCCTGTTCGCGCTGTATTACCTGATGCCATTATTTGTGATGTTGACGACATCGCTCAAAAGTCTTGAGGAAATCCGTACCGGTAGTCTGATATCGTTACCGCGTGAGGTGAGTTTCGAGGCCTGGAAAACCGCTTGGTCGGGCGCCTGCACGGGTATCCAATGCGAAGGTCTGCGGCCTTACTTCTGGAACTCGGTCCTGATTGCGGTGCCTGCGGTGGCCATCTCGACCCTGCTGGGTGCTCTGAATGGTTACGTTGTCGCGCAGTGGCGGTTCAAAGGGGCTAACATCATCTTCTCGCTGATGCTGTTTGGTTGCTTCATTCCGTTTCAGGTCGTCCTGCTGCCGATGGCGCGCCTTCTGGGCATGATGGGTATTGCCGGAACCATTCCGGGTCTGATTTTTGTCCACGTAATCTATGGTCTTGGCTTCACCACGCTGTTTTTCCGCAACTATTATGTCTCTATCCCGGCCGAGCTGACCAAGGCCGCTCGCGTCGATGGGGCCGGGTTCCTGCGGATTTTCTGGTCGATCTTCCTGCCACTGTCACTGCCGATCATCGTGGTAACCGTGATCTGGCAATTCACGCAGATCTGGAATGATTTCTTGTTCGGCGTGTCGTTCAGCCAGGCGGGCACACAGCCTGTGACTGTGGCGCTTAACAACATCGTAAACTCCACCACCGGTGTCAAAGAATACAATGTCGACATGGCCGCCGCGATCATCGCGGGTCTGCCGACGCTGCTCGTCTATGTCGTTGCCGGTAAGTATTTCATCCGCGGCCTGACCGCTGGCTCTGTGAAGGGATAGAATGATGGCTCCCATCCTTGATATCAACAAGCTGTACAAGAACTACAGCGCAACCGAGATCCTGAAGGATATCAACATCTCGATCGAACCGGGCGACTTTCTGGTGCTGGTCGGCCCATCGGGCTGTGGTAAATCCACCTTGCTGAACTGCATCGCCGGGCTTGAGCCGATCTCAGGCGGGACGCTGTCGATCGGAGGCAAGGACATGACCCATGTCAGCCCCAAAGACCGCGACATCGCGATGGTGTTCCAGTCCTATGCCCTGTACCCGACCATGTCGGTGGCCAAGAACATCACCTTTGGCATGAAGGTGCGCGGCGTCGATCAGGCCACACAGGACGCCAAGCTGAAAGAGGTCGCCTCGCTGCTGCAGATCGAGCCGTTGCTGAATCGCCGCCCCAGCCAACTGTCGGGTGGTCAGCGGCAGCGTGTGGCGATGGGCCGGGCTCTGGTGCGCGACCCCAAGCTGTTCCTGTTTGACGAACCGCTGTCAAACCTGGACGCCAAGCTGCGGGTCGAGATGCGGACCGAAATCAAGAAGCTGCACCAGACGCTGGATGCCTCGATCGTTTATGTCACCCACGACCAGATCGAGGCGATGACGCTGGCCACCAAGATTGTGGTTCTGAAAGGCGGGATCGTGCAACAGATCGGCAGCCCGGCCGAGATCTATAACAACCCCGCCAACCTGTTCGTCGCCGATTTCATGGGCTCGCCTGCGATGAACCTGATCCCTGCAAAGGCCACCAAGAACGGCACGGGCACCGAAATCGCCATTGAGCGGTCATCCGGTGAAACGCTGGTTCTCAAGGATGCCCGTGATCTGTCGCTGCCGCAGGACGTGATTCTGGGCCTGCGCCCCGAGGATATCGCCGAGGCCGGATTCCGCGCAGGCGACGGTGTGCAGGAGGCGGTCTGCATGGTCGACATGGTCGAACCTGCCGGAGCTGACACCTATGTAGTGTCCGAACTGGGCGGCAAACAGGTCACTGCGCGCCTGCACGCGGAAACCAGCGCCCAGGCCGGACAAGAGCTGAACCTGGCCTTTGACATGAGCAAAGTGTCCTATTTTGCCAAGGAAACCGGCGAGCGGTTGAACTAGCGCACTGCGCAGGACTTGTTCTTGCTAAACTCGGGCAATTTCGCCAAGTACTGACGCCATGTCAGGCCAACGAGATTGCCCGGGGTATATGATGATACTGGAAATTCGACATTACACACTAAAACCGGGCCGCCGAGAAGCGTTCATAGAATTCTTTGAGAAACACAATCGCGCTGCGTTGCGGGATGCAGGAATGCTTGTGTTTGGGCCGCTCAGAGACCTGGAAAATCCTGACAAGGTGCATTGGATGCGCGCGTTTTCTTCGTTGGAAGAACGCGACAGGATAAAGGACAGCTTCTATGGTGAGGCGGTCTGGAATGACCAGATCGAACCCATTGCAATGCCAATGATCGCACACTATGAGGCCGAACTGGTCGAAACTACGATCGGATTTGAAAGTTTTGACTGCAGCAAATCGCTGTGAATTCACCCGGTTCGCTTCATATCCTTGATCAGACGGTTCAGATCACCGCCGCGCGCGTCCAGCATGGCGCCAATCTCGGTACGTTCGGTCAGCAGCATGTTCACGCCTTCGATAAACATGTTGAAGAATTTGTCGCGGCCGGATTTGTCGGACACCAGGAAGGTCACCTCAAAGGGCGAGGAGCCCTGCAGCTTGACCGAGGTACGCACCTCGTATCCGGCTTTGATCTTGCGCGCATTTCGAACGGTCACCTCGCCGCCAATGAACTCGCGAAAGCGACGTCCGTATTTGTTCGAGATATAGCCCTGAAACGCGTCGGTGAACTGCTTTATCTGTGACGCACTGGCCGAGCGGCCATCGGCCCCCAGCACATAGCGGGCCATGATCGGAACGTCGGCATATTGCACGAAGATCTTTTCAAAATCGCGGATCATGCTCTTTTCGGATTTTCCCGAACTGATGACGCGGTTGATGTCATCCACAACGCTAACGACCAACGCTTTTGCACTGGCCTCTGTCTGTGCAAAGCTTGGCAAAGGGAGGGTGGCTAGCGCCAGGCCGGCGATGCCAGATGCAATAAACTCTCTTCTCTTCAAATAATTACTCGGCATATGGATCCTCGTAGGGGTCAAGGTAGGGGTCTCTGACAGGGTCGGTCCCGATATCTGCATAGGGATCGTCATACAATCCCAGATAGGCGTCCTCATCATCGCGTGCCAGTTCGAAACGTCGATTTTGCAGGTAAATTGTTTGTGCCTGCTTATAGCTGTCAGCACTTTCATAGAGGATGGAATCGACTGTGTCCGAGAACCGTCCACGGTCGCCCATCCGCCTTACGATTTCGGCGTAGACGCCGATATTCTCAACCGGGCGCACTGGTGTGAAGTTGATCGGGTTCGAAAACAGGTTGACGACGACGCCGACCGCATCCCTGGATGTTGAGGGACCATAGAAGGGCAATTCCACATAGGCACCTTCGCCAAAACCCCAGACGTGCAGGGTTTCACCGAAATCGGTATCCACGGGCGGCAGGTTCAATTCGCTGGCCGGGTCAGACAGACCCGCGCCACCAACGGTCGTATTGATGAGGAACCGCAGTAGGGCATTGCCCGACTGCTTCAGATTGCCCTGCAGCAGATAATCCAGAGCCTGACCCGGCATAGTCAGGTTTTCGGCAAAATGGTTGAAACTGGTCACCATCGGATCGGGCACGATCTTCACATAGCCTTTCGAGGCCGGACGGAACAGGAACCGGTCGACGCCCAGATTGAACTTGTGAATGCCGCGGTTTGTATTCTCGTAGGGATCGAAAGTATCGCCTCGCGCGGCCTGATCGGCGGGTTGGGACGCACAAGCGCCAAGAACGGTCATCAGGGTCACGACAATCAGGGGCTTGAATCTGATCTTGCTCAACACGGTATTTCAACTCCAAACGCGCCAGCCGTTTTGTGAGTGGGGCTGGACGCTCAATCAATAATGCCTGCGGCCATTTTGCGGCTCAATCTGTCGTCACATAAAGGTTTTGGTCCCATTTTGAAACAGTTCGCGTTTAACCCGGCCGACTGCATCAGGTAAAGTGACACAAGTTCAACACCTCGGGATAAGAGAAGTTACGCTTAATACGCCACTGACCGCAGTTTTACTGGTTTCACACTTTTCCAGCCGAACGATCCCGGATAGCGTCCGGCCGAGTCTATATCAGGTGAGGATCAACCGATGAGTATCGCAGCAAAACTGGAAAGCCTGGGAATCAGTCTGCCGGACGGGCCGGCGCCCGCCGCCAACTATGTGCCTTTCGTGCGGGTCGGCAATATCGTCTACGTTTCAGGACAGATTTCCAAGGATGCGGAACTGATCACCGGCAAGCTGGGTGATAACATGGATGTTGCAGCGGGTGCTGCGGCTGCCAAGGTCTGCGCGATCAATCTTCTGGCGCAGGTCAAGGCTGCTTGCGGTGGCGATATAGAAAAGCTGGTGCGTGTGATCAAACTGACAGGGTTTGTGAATTCAACCGCCGATTTCACCGACCAGCCGCAGGTGATCAATGGTGCGTCGGACTTTCTGGTCGAGGCGCTGGGCGAGGCTGGTCGCCATTCGCGCTCGGCCGTGAGTGCAGCGTCGTTGCCGTTGGGCGTCGCGGTTGAGATCGAAGGCATCTTCGAGATCGCATGACCCCGGTACTGCCCGCTACGTTCCTACAGGCCCCGATCACGCATCGGGCCCTGCACGACAAATTGGACAACCGCCCGGAAAACAGCCGGGCGGCGGTTCGTGCCGCTGTTAAGGCCGGTTACGGGATTGAGATTGATCTGCAGTTGAGCGCCGACAACCGGGCTTTGGTCTTTCACGACTATGACCTGGGGCGACTGACCGGGCGACCGGGGCCAGTTCGGCAGATTTCGGCGCAGGTAGCGTCCGAGACACAGCTGTTGCACGCTGATGACGGTATTCCGACACTGGATGATGTGCTGGAAATCGTGGCGGGCAAGGTGCCCCTGCTGATCGAGCTTAAGGATCAGGACGGTGTGATGGGCCCGAATGTGGGCCCGCTCGAGCGCGATACTGTACGAGCCCTTGAGGGTTATGAAGGTCCGGTGGCGCTGATGTCGTTCAACCCCAATTCGGTGGCTGAACTGGCGCGGTTGGCGCCGCATTTGCCCAGGGGGATCACGACCTGTTCGTATCAGCCCAAAGTCGAACTTTTGCCTGCGGCGGTGTGCGATTACCTGCGGGACATCCCGGATTTCGTAAGGGTCGGGGCCAGTTTCATCAGCCACGAAGTCGAAGACTTGTCCCGCCCAAGGGTTGCCGAGCTGAAGGCGCAGGGTGTTCCGGTCCTGTGCTGGACCGTTCGCTCGGCCGCGCAAGAGGCCGAGGCTCGCAAGATTGCCGATAATGTGACTTTCGAAGGGTACATAGCTGCGCATCCGGCTTGAACCGCGCCCCTTCCGTCACAGATAAAGATCAAACGCAGAGGGCACATGGATCAGGCACAAATCGAGGTTCGGGTACTTGGATCGCTCTCGCAGATTACTGCGGCAGAGTGGGACAGCTGTGCCTGCCCCGAGACTGCGGATTGGGGCCGTCCGCTTGATCCCTTTACCACTCATCGCTTTCTTTTGGCTTTGGAGGAGAGCGGGTCGGTCGGGCCGGGTACCGGCTGGCAGCCGCAATACCTGACGGTTTATCTGGATGGAATGTTGATCGGGGCCGCCCCGATGTACGCCAAATCGCATAGTCAGGGCGAATATATCTTCGACCACAACTGGGCGCATGCCTATGAAAACGCCGGCGGGCGGTATTATCCCAAACTGCAGATTGCCGTACCGTTCACCCCGGCCACCGGGCGTCGCTTTCTGCTGCGGCCGGGATATCAGGCGGTGGGCATGTCCGCCTTGGTGCAGGGGGCGGTGCAGCTGGCGGCGGACAATCAGGTTTCCTCTGTCCACGCGACCTTTTGCACCGAAGATGAGGCGCTGGCTGGCGCGCAGATGGGCCTGATGCCGCGCCATTCCCAGCAATTTCACTGGCTGAACGACGGGTATGCGGATTTCGATGGATTTCTGGCCGCTTTATCCTCGCGCAAACGCAAGAACATTCGCAAGGAACGCGCGCAGGCCTGCGCCTTTGGCGGCGAAATCCGCGCGTTGACGGGTGATGACCTGCGCCCTGAACATTGGGACGCGTTCTGGGAGTTCTATCAGGATACCGGCGCTCGGAAATGGGGCGTGCCCTATCTGACGCGGCAATTCTTTGATATCGCTCAGGAAACCATGGCGGATGACATGGCATTGGTTCTGGCCGAGCGCGGCGGGTATCCGATTGCGGGGGCGCTGAACTTTATCGGGCGCGAGACGCTTTATGGCCGTTACTGGGGCTGCGTCGAACATCATGCCTGCCTGCATTTCGAACTGTGCTATTATAGGGCAATCGACTTTGCCATTGCGCAAGGCCTGGCCCGGGTCGAGGCAGGGGCGCAGGGCGAACACAAGCTGGCGCGCGGCTATCTTCCCACGCGCACGCACAGCCTGCACTGGGTCAATGACCCCAGCTTTGCCGATGCGATCAAAAAATATCTGGACGCCGAGGCCCAAGCAGTGGGAGAAGAAATCGAGATTCTGACTGATTATGGCCCGTTCAGAAAGTCGAACCCGGAGGAACACCAATGACTGAACTTCTGTCGACCGAGACCCGTGGCCCCTTGCTGGACCCGCTGTTCAAAAGCGGCTGGACCATGGTCAAGGACCGGGATGCGATCACCAAGACCTTTACCTTCGAAGATTTCGTCCACGCCTTTGGCTGGATGACCCAAGTGTCCATGTTTGCCGAGAAATGGAACCATCATCCCGAATGGTTCAATGTCTACCGCACGGTCGAGGTGACGCTGTCCACCCATGATGTCGGCGGGCTTTCGGCGCTGGACGCCAAACTGGCCCGCAAGATGGACAGCCTGGTCTAGCCGCTGTCACCGCGTGATCCGACACCACCGGCAAGGCTGGCAACCTGACCCAGCCGCCTGAACTCGGCTGGGGTGACCAGGTTGTCACTAACGTCGATTTCGGCAGGTATCCGGGTAGTTCTGTTGCCGATCATGCGCACGGACCGTGCTGCGGGGTTGATGTCGAGACAACGCCGGTCATAGCAGGTCAGGCCATTGGTACTGATCTCTATCCTCGGTTGGCCATCAGGGCCGGTCACAATAGGGGCCTGCGGCACATCACATGCCGCAAGCAACCCCAACGCAAAAAGAGCGCTCCATTTGGTCATTGCATACTCCTGTCTGGTCCAGGGCCGCAGAGCCTAATCCAGTTGACCGTTGCTGTTCTGATCGGCAGAAATAAAATCTTCGGTCATATGCTGATCGTATTCCGTTCTTGAAATATTACTATCCCGGTCCCGGTCAACCTTTTGGAATTGCTTTATATCCAGAAACGGCTTGGCTTCATCCAGGCCCAATGTGCCGTTCTTGTCCTCATCCATCGTCTGGAACGCATAGTCGGAAAAGGCGTCGAACTCATCTTTCGACAGGAAGCCGTCATTATTGGTGTCGATGGCCTTAAGCTCATTCTCATGCAGCTCTGCCACGGTTTCGGCCGTTGCGGCACCCGCCAGGGACAACATCGACAGGACGATTGCGGTTTTCATCTTCATCCCTCTCAACATGCGAACCTCTGACCTTCAACGCCGCCGACCGCAGCACCCGCTGCCGTCAGGATGGTTTTCCCGGAACCGCCGCCAAACTGATTGCCGATGACACCGCCCAGCAAGGCACCACCCACTGTGCCGCTCAGGCAGGCGATCTCATGCTGTCGTGCGGCCTGTTGCTGCGGGGTAGGGGCCGGTCCACAAGCGCCAAGTGCGCCGGTCAGACCTAAAAGAAAGGTAAATGTCTTTAGGTTCATAAACAAACTCCCTGATGAATATGTACCAAGTATTCGCCCATCATGAGAGTGCCGCAAGTTAAATTGCGAAAATGGCCCCAGCAGCACTGGGGCCAGATCAGGTCAGATAACCTCTAACAGCCCTTCACCTGCGGAAATCTCGCAGACGCCGGGATTTTCCTCCAGGTTCATGGCGACCACTTTGCCGTCTTCGACCAGCATCGCATAGCGCTTGGACCTGCCGATCAGACCAACGGGCGGGGCGTCGAAATCCATCCCGATGGCTTTGGTGAATTCAGACGCCGCATCGGCCAACATGGTTAGGCCAGTCGCAGTTGCGCCGGTGGACTCGCCCCAGGCGCTCATGACAAAGGGGTCGTTGACCGAGATGCAGATGATTTCTTCCACGCCTTTTGCATCGAACTGGTCTTTGGTACGCATAAAGCTTGGAACATGCGCCGTTGTGCACGTGCCGGTATAGGCGCCGGGCACGGCGAAAATGACAACCTTGCGCCCTTTGGTCTTGTCCGAAACGCGGACCTCTTCAGGGCCATTTGCCCCCATTTGGGTCAATGTGGCGTCGGGCAGAGTGTCACCTGTTGAAATCATTTTTTCGCTCCTGTCATTTGGATTTGCAGAGTCGGGCCTAGCCGCAATATAGGTGAGCTAACAAAAGTGACCACGGGAATTCGACAGGGTGAGGGGAATATGAGCCATATTGTCGTGATTGGCGCCGGCCAGGCAGGTGCTTCGCTTGTCGCCCGGCTGCGCAAAGATGGGTTCGACGGCGAGATTACTCTGATCGGCGTGGAGCCGCATTTGCCCTATCAGAGACCACCTTTGTCCAAGGCCTATCTTCTGGGTGAGATGGGGCTAGAGCGCCTGTTCCTGCGCCCCGAAAACTTCTATACCGATAACAATATCACCCTGCGCCTTGGTCAGCGCGTGACCGACATCGACCCGCAGGCCAAGACAGTAACGCTGGGTGATCAGGTTGTTGCCTATGATGAGCTGGCCCTGACCACCGGATCAGACCCGCGCCGCCTTCCCGCTGCTATTGGCGGCGATCTGGACGGCGTTCATGTGGTGCGCGATCTGGCCCATGTGGACGAAATGGAACCCTTCGTCTCTGAAGGTGCGCGCGCTTTGATCGTGGGTGGGGGATACATCGGGCTTGAGGCCGCAGCCGTTTGCGCCAAGCGCGGGGTCAAGGTGACCCTGGTTGAAATGGCCGACCGCATTCTGCAACGGGTCGCCGCCCCTGAAACCAGTGACTATTTCAGAACGCTGCATTCCGAATATGGCGCCGATATCCGCGAAGGCGTCGGGTTGGACCGTTTGCTGGGTGAAAACGGCAAGGTCACTGGCGCGGTGCTGACCGATGGAACAGAACTGGCGGTCGATTTCGTTGTTGTCGGCGTTGGCATCGCTCCTGCAACCCAACTGGCCGAGATGGCCGGGCTTGAGCTGGACAATGGCATCAAGACCGATGCGCATGGGCGCACCTCTGATCCGTCGATCTGGGCGGCGGGCGATTGCGCCTCATTCCCGCATGCTGGCGGGCGTATCCGTCTGGAAAGCGTGCCAAACGCGATTGATCAGGCCGAGATTGTTGCCCAGAACATGTTGGGCGCGGCAAAGGATTATACTGCGACCCCGTGGTTCTGGTCGGATCAGTATGACGTCAAACTGCAGATCGCGGGCCTGAACACCGGGTATGACCGGGTGGTGACCCGCAATGGTGACGGGCAGACCGTGTCCTTCTGGTACTATAAGGGCGATCAGCTGATCGCGGTCGACGCGATGAACGATCCGCGTGCCTATATGGTTGGTAAGCGTCTGATTGAAAGCGGAAAAACAGCTGATCCTGCTATTGTGGCCGACCCGGATGCGGACCTGAAACCGCTGCTCAGAGCGTGAGGATCATCGCCGGAGCCTTCCGAGGCCGAGCTTTGGCCTCGGTCGGCAAGGGGGACGCCGGCGCGCATCTGCGCCCGACCACAGACCGGGTGCGCGAAAGCCTGTTCAACGTACTGGCCCATCAGATTGATTTTGACGGACTGCGCGTGTTGGACCTGTTCGCAGGCACCGGTGCGCTGGGGCTTGAGGCCTTGTCGCGCGGTGCGGCACATGTGAGCTTTGTCGATGATGGCCGCGTGTCACAGGGCCTGATCCGCAAGAATATCGACCTAACCCGTAGTTCTGACTGTACCGAGCTGATCCGTCGCGACGCCACGCGGTTGGGGGCCAATCCTGCAGCGCCTTATGACCTGATCTTTCTGGACCCGCCCTATGGTAAATCCCTTGGGCAAAAGGCGATTGCTGCCCTGTCAGAGGACTGGTTCGCACAAGGCGCCCTTGTGGTCTGGGAGGAAAACGCGCCCATGCAGCCGCCCGAAGGATTCGTCCTGCAAAACAGCCGCAAATATGGCGATACGCATATCACCCTGATGTGGAATGGCGATCCGGATGCATGATCTGGTGATCTTCGATTGCGACGGAGTCCTGGTCGACAGTGAGCCGCTGTCCAATCAGGTACTGGTCGACAATCTTGCCCGTTATGGCCTGAACCTGACAATCGAAGACAGTATGAAGCTGTTCGTTGGGGGCACCATGACCGGGGTGCGGGACAAGGCAAGGGCGCTGGGCGCGGAGCTGCCCACAGGCTGGGTTGATGAGGTCTATGCGGAAACCTATGACCGGCTCCGCCTTGGCGTTCAGCTGATGCCCGGCGTGGCGGACCTGTTGGCGGTTCTCGAAGCAAACGGGTTGCCTTTCTGTGTCGCCTCGAACGGCAGCCCGGACAAGATGCAGATCACTTTGGGTCAGAACGGGTTATGGGATCGGTTTCGCGATGTCGCCTTTTCGGCCCATGTCCTGGGAACGGCCAAGCCGGACCCGACATTGTTTCTGACAGCGGCTGAGCGTTTCAACGCCGTAAACCCCGTGGTGATCGAGGACAGCCTCAGCGGCCTGACCGCAGCAAGCAGGGCACATATGCGCTGTTTGGCCTATGCGCCGCATGGTGGCGGTGAAAAACTGGCCGCTGCGGGGGGCGAAGTCTTCTCTGACATGACGCAGGTCCCGGCGCTTTTGGGGATTTGACCCTGTCATGTTACCCTGCGGGGCATGGACCGTGCACTGACCCCGTCGAATTGGTCACTTCCGCAAGAGGCTGACACCGCAACCGATCCCCAGCGCACACCTCTGCGCGCGCCGGTTTTCATCCATGATGCGGTCACGCCATGGGGGCCGGAAACCTTGCTGCTAAAGCTGCTATGGGAACAGGCCGCGGATCAGGAAGAATAAGTCGGGTGGTACTTACCGCCTGGCGACAGGGTAAAGATCTCGACCCCATCTGCCGTTACACCGACCGAGTGTTCAAACTGTGCCGACAGTGATTTGTCGCGCGTCACGGCGGTCCAGTCATCGGCCAGCGTCTTGGTCTCGGGGCGGCCCAGATTGACCATCGGTTCGATGGTAAAGAACATGCCCTCTTCCAGAACCGCACCAGTGCCCGGACGGCCATAGTGCAGAACGTTTGGCGGTGCATGGAAGACCCGGCCCAGCCCGTGGCCGCAAAAATCGCGGACTACGCTCATCCGGTGTGCCTCGACAAATGATTGAATCGCGTGGCCGATATCGCCGAACGTGTTGCCGGGTTTGACCATCTCGATGCCCTTGAACAGGGCATCATGAGTGATCTGGATCAACCGTTCGGCTTTGCGTGGCAGCTTTCCCGCTACATACATGCGCGAGGTATCCCCGAACCAGCCGTCGACAATAACGGTCACGTCGATATTCAGGATATCGCCATCCTTCAGCTTTTTGTCGCCGGGAATGCCGTGGCAGACCACATGATTGACGCTGATACAGCTGGCATGCTGATAGCCCTTATATCCAATCGTGGCCGAAGTTGCGCCCGCATCCTCGACCATCTGCGTGATGAGCCCATCAATCGCGCCAGTGGTCTGGCCGACGAACACATGATCGGCAATATCATCCAATATCCGCGCAGCCAAAGCCCCTGCCGCCTGCATGCCGGCAAAGTCACCCTGTTCATAGATACGGATACCGTCCTTGGTCAGACGGCCACGATGTTCTTTCATCGATGCGAGGCTCCAAATATTTCGCGCAGCACCCTTTTTACGCTGCTTGTGCAGAAAGTACCAGAGGGCGCACGGTCGCGGGTTAAGATGGGGATCAATGCCGTGGCTTCAAGGATTGGTCGGATCGCCTTTGTTGGGCGCGTGCTTTTTCTGAGCACATTGCCCAGTCGGAGGGGGGCGCTAATGTCGGCTTAGGGTCAGGCCCCATTGATTTCCGTTTTGCGGCGTGATTCACGGTTCAAAAACGAGCGGTGGACATGTCTGATCTCTTCTGGCTTACGGATGCGCAAATGGCGCCTCTGGAGCCCTTCTTCCCGAAGCCCCACGGCAAG
>NZ_JBXWPF010000015.1:0-115688 GCF_059611265.1 Ruegeria sp. CDSA241 | reverse complement strand
CCCCTGAAACTCACGGGTATGAATCACGCAGGCGGGATGACGGCAACCAAATTAACAGGTCCAGAACCTAGGGATTGAATCACTTGGGAAGGATCAAAATCGCTCTAAAGTCGTTAACGTTTGTGAGGGTTGGTCCTGGAACGATTTGACCTCCGATTGCACCGAAGAAACTATGGGCATCATTGCGGTCCAGCACTTCTCGGGCTGAGACGCCTTTGCCGGACGCTTGTGCTAGCGTATCGGGCCCTGCATAAGCACCGGCCACTTCTGCCGCACCGTCTACGCCATCTGTGTCGCAAGCCAGTATGTGGATGCCCGCCGCCCCGTTCAGAGCCAATGCCGCGGCCAGCGTGAACTCGGCATTGGGACCTCCAATGCCGTTTCCCCGCCTTGTAACGGTGCATTCACCACCGGATAGCAGCAAGGTCGGGCGCTTGATTGTTGACTGCAACAAAAGGGCCTCCGCCGCTTGATGCGCTGCCAGTACTCTTGCTTCTCCTTCCAATGCATCTCCTAGAAGATGCACCTTGCAGCCTTGGGCCTCAGCCTCCGCGGCAGCAGCCTCAAGGGATTGCACCGGGGCAGCGATCACGCGCGTTTCTGCGCGCAAAAAGATGGGATCATCCGGAGGGATGACGCTGGAATTAGACAGCATCGCTTCTGATACAGTAATTCCGTAGTGCTTCAGGATATCGATTGCATCCTTTGCACTGCTTTTTTCACCCACAGTTGGGCCCGAGGCGATCAGCGCCGGATCATCACCCGGCACATCGGAAATCAGCAAGCTAAGCATCTGTGCTGGTGCACAGGCCGCCGCCAGTTGTCCACCTTTGACGCGACTCAGGTGTTTTCGGACGATGTTCATGTCTCCGATCGGTGCGCCAGAGGCCAAGAGCGCTTGGTTGAGCGCAATCTTGTCGGCGAGGGTGACGCCCGCTGCCGCGGCACAAAGCAACGCTGACCCCCCACCCGTGATTAAGGCGATTACCGTATCCTCCGAAGTCGTATCCTGAACCATCTCCAACATCCGGATCGTTGCAGCTTCACCAGCGGCATCCGGCACTGGGTGCGCCGCCTCGACAATCTCGATACCATTACACGGTCGAGCAAACCCATAACGGGTAATGACGAGCCCCTCACAAGGGCCATAGTAGGCCTCAACGGCTTCGGCCATGCGGGCACTGGCCTTGCCTGCTCCTATCACCAGCAGCCGCCCCTTTGGACGCTTTGGCAAGTGTGGGGGCACCACGAGCATGGGGTCGGCCACAGCAACGGCGGTGGAAAAGAGGTGTTCCAGAAAGCTTCGAGGGTTGTTGGCGGGGTCAATCATAGGTTTCCTATTCCGGATCAGGCGATGGGCCGTTGTAAGAACCAACGGCTGTGTTCTGACGGCCCACGATTCGGTCCGTTTTCTAGCTTGCCAAACTGTACAAACCCCCAACGCAGATAGATCTCGCGCGCCTTGGGATCAGAGGTGTCGAGCCAAACGTTGTGACAACCCCTCGCTACGGCCAAAGTAGAAGCGCGCTCGAACAACGCGCGTGCTAACCCCTGACGCCGGAAAGGCTGGGCCACCCACAAGACTTTGAGCAACAACCAACCATAAGAAGTTGTGCCCAGAAGCCCGCCCTTCAGCGTGCCATCCGTTTGGCAGACCAAATGAATTGTGCTGTTAACACCTTGCGGTTGTTGGCAACGCAGCTCGTCCAACAAATTGCGTTCCAACGCGAACACCAGTTGGTCATCACAAATTTCATCAATCAGCCAAGCCATTTGGAATAGTCGCTGACCAAAAGATGCGTCGGAGCAACATCCTCCTCAAACTCGGCAAAACGGCCGATGGGTTCACGAAAGATGTTGTCGGTCTCGTCGTCATTTATGGTTGAGACCTCACCAATCAACACGTCCCCTCCTTCGCCCCAGAACGCGTGCCAATCACCCGGACGAAGCGTGACGCTTTCACCAGGTGCCAGGCGCAGCTTCTCGCCCGGTTGGTAACGATGTCGGATGCCGTCCAGCCAGACCACACCGCCGCGATCCTCTGCAAAACCACCCGCCTCGTCTGAGCCAAAAAGCTCAACAATCAGAGTTGCGCCACCGCGATTGATGATATCCTCAGCTTTCAGAACATGCGTGTGCATTGGCGACAGCTGGTCCCGCCTCGAAATCAACAGTTTCTCGGCGTAACACATGCCGCCACCCTTGGCTAAATCACTCTGCAACCCGTTGCGCAGGGTGAATAGGAACAGGCCCATCCTGTCATAATCACCGTCACCGTAATCAGTGATGTCCCAACCGCAACGTGCGTCAATCACATGACGCGCATCACTTTTGCGAGCCTTGAATTCCTCTGGACTCCAATAGGCGAAGGGCGGCAAAGCAAAGCCATGAGAGCAAATGAACTCATCTGCTTGGGCCATGATCTCATTGATGCGCGAACGCTTCATGCTGGCACTTTTTGGTTTTTGAGGATTTCGATCACCATGGCAGCGGTCCAGGTAAAATCTCCACCACCACAGGGCTCGCCGCTGTTTGGGTCATAGTATTCTGCAAAGCCACTTTTCTCGATGAGGCGCAAACTGTCAGCCAGGATACGCTGCGCCATGGCCCCCTGCTCTGACCGACCTAGGCCTTCGGCAATCAAATAATTCACGATTAACCATGTCGGTCCGCGCCAATAGCGCAGGCTGTCAAAAGCGCCATCTATTGGGTCGTGACTGGGCACCAGATAGCCGCATCGCTCAGCCAACAAAGCGATCCGCCGTGCGAGCGCATCAGCTCGCGCATGAGGGACATCGGCAATTGCCGCGAGCAACCCACCAATCGAAGGTGTGTCTTGCAGATGACCAGCAGCGCGGTTGTAACACGTGTATTGCCCAAGCGTCGGGTTCCATAGGCTTTCCAGTGCCGCACGACCCTTCGTGGCCATCGCGCGGGCCTCAGAGGCCATCGAGGGATCGCCTAAGAACTCGGCCAAATCCGCAACATCGTCGCAAGACCGTATCAGGATGCCGTTAAAGCCTGGGTCAACGAGGCAAAATGGCGAGGCATCGTGGAGCTTCGCATTATCCCATCCAAGCCCTCGGAAGTACTCGACCAGCCAGATATAGCACTTGTATTGCTCGTCCGACGGGCGGTGATCTGGGTTGGCGTGGGTCGTATCCCGTCGCGTAAATGGCGCGATACCCTCGATCGGCACGGCGTCCAGCCCTTCATCCCAATCCACAGAGTTGTCTCGGCCAGACTCCCACGGGTGAATGATTGCGACCAGTCCCGTGCTTTTGGGATCGCGGTCGCGGTAGAACCATTTGTGCCATGCATGGACCTTGGGCAGGAGCTTGGCCAGACGCTCGCGCGCGACTGCTTTGTCTTCAGTCCGATCATAAAGCTTGCGCAACGCAAAACCCGCAACCGCTGGCTGGGTGATTCCAGTCGTGGGCACATCTCGCCTTGTTTGCCAGACGTTAGGACCTGGGAAATATCCATCATCTGGTTCGTGGAAAATGATATGTGGCACCATACCATCGTCCCACTGATGGGCCATAAGAGTCTCGACCTCGACCCAGGCCCGATCCATGTCGAAATGCGAAAAGCCAAGCGCGGACAAAGCACTGTCCCAGTTCCATTGGAAAGGATAGAGGCCATGGGTAGGAACGGTGTAGGTGCCCCTATCATTTCCTTCCATGACGCCTCGGGCCTGATCGATCAGAGCTTGGCTCATCCTGTTTCTCCCTTAAGCGACGGCCAGAGTGGTTTCGGAGTCAAACCAACGCCCCCGTCCCTCTTGCGGTGCCAGCGTAAGTACGTCACCAGGTTTCACGCTGAGCTCACTGTCCAGAACTGCGCGGAACTGGTGTCCGTCCACGTCACAAGTCACAAGTAAATGTGCGCCCAAAGGCTCAACAACCTTGGCTCGCGCTCCAAACCCCTGATCTGCAATGCGCAGATCTTCCGGGCGAATGGCCCATTTCAGATCCTTGCCATTTGCAGGACCGTCAAGGTTCTGCCCGGCAACTGTCCAGCGACCAGAGCCCGCAGCTTCAGCGGGGAGGAAATTCATAGGCGGATTGCCGATGAAACTGGCCACAAACTCGGCCGCTGGATCCCGATACACCTCGATGGGCGAGGCTGCCTGCACAATCTTGCCCTGATGCATGACGCTGATCCGGTCAGCCATGGACATGGCTTCGACCTGATCGTGGGTCACATAGATGGCAGTGGTCTTGCTTTCTGCCAGAACACCCTTCAGCTCAGCACGCATTTCCATCCGCAACAGCGCGTCGAGGTTCGACAGCGGTTCGTCCATCAGGATCACGTCCGGCTCCATTGCCAAGGCACGGGCAACTGCAACCCTCTGGCGCTGGCCGCCCGACAACTCGCCCGAATAGCGCTTTAGGAGTTGCTCGATATGCATCAAACCTGCGGTGCGTTCGACCCGGCGCTTGACCTCATCATCCGGCAGTTTTTGCATCCGCAGCCCAAAGCCAATGTTCTCGAACACAGTTAGGTGCGGAAACACCGCATAGTTTTGGAATACCATCGAGATGCCGCGATCTTTGGGCGACAGGTGATCCACCCGGCGGCCACCGATCCAGACTTCGCCGGTTGTCGCTGTCTCAAGTCCGGCGATGATACGCAAAAGCGTAGATTTACCACAGCCCGAAGCCCCCAGAAGGACCATGAACTCCTGGTCTGCGATGGTAAGGTTGATGTCATGCAGAGCTTGGTAGGACCCAAAGTTCTTGGCGACGTTTTTGATCTGTATTTCAGCCATAACAGTTTCCTTTCAGCCACCGCTCAGCGGTTGGCGATGCCCCACATGGCAAAGAGATATTTGCGCACAGCGAAGATGAAAATCAGCGCAGGCACCACGAGGATGAAGCCGCCTGCAAATTTCAGGTGCAACGGGGCCTCGCCCAGTGTCTGCAACAGGAATGCGGGCAACGTGCGGTTTTCGATGGTCAGCACGGCGGCTGCGAACACTTCGTTCCACGAGATTACAAAGGCGAAAATCGCCGAGGCCGTGATCCCCGGAAGTACCAAGGGCAAGATCACCTTGGTAAAGGCAGTCAGCCGTGTGCAGCCCAATGTCCAAGCCGCCTCTTCCAGCTCAAGCGGTATGCCTGAAAAAAGCGAAAAGGTGATGAGCACCGCGAAGGGGATCGCCAACGTTGTGTGAACCAGCGCCAGACCAAAAGCCGTATCATCCAAGCCCGTACGGATGAAGAGAACTGCCAAGGGCAGTGCCAGAAGCGGCAAGGGAAAGGCCCGTGTCAGCAAGATCAGCAACCGGAACAGCTCTTTCCCACGGAAGTCGAACCGCGATAGGGCGTAGCCCGCGGGGGCTCCGATGGCGATGGACATCACCATCGTCATCAAAGCCACCACAACCGAGTTCCACAGCGCCCTCAGCATCCCCTGGAACCCCATGAAGAATTCCAGGGATCCCATATTGAACTCCGGGATGAAGCTCTTGGGGAAACTGTTCACCGTATCCGGTGAGGACATTGTGTTCACGAACAGCAGGTAGAGCGGTATAATCACCCAGGCACACAGCAAGATCACCCCTGCTCGGTAAAGCCCCCTTCCCGCCTTGCGGGTGTCAGGGGCTACGACGTCTGCTACAGCCATCATATCGTGGCTCCTTTCGGGACGCGCAGAGCGCGCATGATGATCAGAGTGAAGACGATAGAGATAATCAGAACGATGATCGCCAGCGCTGCTGCTGCCCCACTATTTTGCAGGTCAAACTGATAGGCGTAGATCTCGCCCATAAGCACCGGGAAGATCGTGCCCCCAAGAGCTGCAACCACGGCGAAGACCTCGAAGGCCAGGATGACGCGCAGGACCAGGGCCGTTTGCAGCGACGGGCGCAATAGCGGCAGGGTGATACGCGTGAACTGTTTCCAGCGCGAGGCGCCAAACACATCCGCAGCTTCGTAGTATTCCTTGGGGATCAGGCCGATGCCCGCCACAAGGATCACCAGCATGATCGCAGTTGCGCGCCAAATCTCAGCAAGCATAATCGCCAGGAACACTACCCACGGTGTTTGATAACTCAGCAAACTTACAGGTTGGTCAGTGACACCAAGCCCGACCATCATCGAGTTCAGGAAACCCGACTGCTCGAAGATCGCCAGCCAGATGATACCGGCGGCAAGATCAGAAATACCCAGCGGAATGGTCCAAATATACAGAACCAGATCACGGCCCTTTTCCATTTTCGTGACCATCGTGGCCATCAGAAGTGACAGCGCCAGCTGGATCGGTACCACGGCCGCGGCCAGAAGAAAGGTGTTCTTCATCGAGATCGGGAACTTCCAGTAGCTCACGACCTCGCGAAAGTTATCCAGTGAAAAGCCGTTCCCTGTTCCAAAAGCCTGCTGCGCAACCAGCGCAAACGGATAGAGGAAAAACAGGCAAAGAAATAGCGTCACCGGGAGGATCAGAAAATAGGGCAAAAGCCGCGCTTCCATCGGACCACTCCTTTAAATTGGGATTTTGCTGGGGGAGCCGGGCCACAGCTTCGGCGGCCCGGCAGTCAGGGAAGGTCTTATTCGACCGGGCAAGCACCTTCCGATGGTGCATCTGGTGCCCAGCAAGGCGCGCCAGTTTCAGTCATGATCTTTTCCAGCTGTTTCTTTTGATCTTCCAGAACCCGCTCGATGGGCTGACCAGCCAGAACAATGCGCTCGAACGCATCTACGTAAACACGATTGAAATCCCCACCCATGCTACCCAGACCTGCAGGCAGCAGGCCAGGATTAGCATCTGGTGAGCCGCTCATCGTGGCAACCGCTTCGCCGGCAGCTTTGACCGAAGGCGGCAGATCGTCTGGCAGTTCGACTTCAACCACAGGGAAGAAGTTTGTGGCCTTCAGGGTCGCAATCTGTGTTTCGGGCTGCATCAAATAGGTCACCAACGCTTTGGCACCTTCTGCATCTGGCGCGGTGCGTGGGATGGCAACACCTGCCAGAACAGGCATGAAGCCACGGCCGGTCGGACCAGCAGGCGCCGGGAAGGCAACAAAATCGTCAGGACGCTCATTAAACGCCTGTGCAAGGCGCGAGGTGTGGTCGAAGACGATCCAGGCATCGCCGTTCAACAGCTGTTCCTGCATGAACGAGAAGTTGGTCGATGCAGGGTTTGTATGGCTCCACAGCTCTTTGAACTTCTCCCATGCTGTCACAGCCTCGGGCGATGCAAATGTCCGCACGACACCATCAGTGTAGGACGGGTAGAGGTAGCCTTGGAAGAAGCGGTGTTTTAGACCCTTGGGTCCTGCAGGAAAGCCGAATTTCTTCTGGCCAGTTGCTTCTTCTACATTCGCCGCCCATGCGATCAACTGGTCATAGGTCAGCGCATTGATGTCCGCACCTTCAGGCAGGTATTGCAGCGCTTCCTTATTGGCGGCCATGATGTAGCTCGCTTGCATCCAAGGCATGTAGTGCAGGCCGTCAGTTCCCAGCTTGGCCAGATCATTGAAAGTGTCTGAGGCCGACATGACGCCAAGATCACTGAGATCCATTAGGTCATCAGGGTTCATCGCCGAGAAGTTGCCGTGCAAAGAACCCAACAAGTCAATGCTACCCGAGCCCGCTTGTAGTTCAGCTTGCAAACGCGTCAGCCAAGGGCCGTCTTCGTTCGGCTGGTAATCCACTCCACCATCGAAGCCACCAAGAACCTCGGTCCGCATAGCCTGCGCTTCTTCGGCTGGCCGGGCCTGGGTCGACCAGAACAGAGTTTCAGCTTGCACGGTGACAGCGCCAACAAGCATGGCCACACCGGACACGGCTCCCGCCAGCTTCGAATGAATAGACATGTTTTCCTCCCTATGTCTGAGGTTGTCCAAAACCAGGCAACCTCCCTCCCTCGCCGACAACCTTGGATCAGTCGAGGGAGAATGCAGTTACTATGATATATCGTTGTATCATGAGTCAAGCCTCTTGCCGCCAAGCGTTCGTCATAAACTGCTTGCCATTTGCAAAACCGCTTGCGACTTTAGGCAAACGTTATACCAAGACTGTGACCCATGACGAAAAAACCCACCTTATCCAGCGTTGCCAAAGAAGCGGGTGTGTCGGTTCCAACCGTCAGCCAGGTTATGCGTGACACTGGTCGAATTTCAGAGAAGACCCGTCAGAAAGTCCTGAGCGCAGCCAAGCGTCTGCGCTACGTCCCAAATCAAGCGGCGGCCGCAATGCGATCGGGCGACAATCGCGAAATCGGTTTCATCATTAACAAATTGGCCAACCCGTTTAACGCAGAGGTTGTCAGCGGCGCTGTCGACTTGCTCGAAACCGAAGGTTTCATGGTGTCGGTCCTCGATGCACAAGGAGACCTTCAGCGTCAGGACCGCCTCCTGGAAGCCTGCATCAGATTTGGTCGCCGTGGTTTGATTTGGGTGCCGGCGCTCGACACGAACGAGGACGCTATGGAGCTTCTGGAAACCCACGGTGTTCCCGCTGTTACTTTCATGCGCAAGGTATCACAGTCCCTTGATCACGTTGGTGTTCTAAACACAGAGGCTCTTGCTCAAGCCACACAGCATTTGATTGATTTGGGACACAGGTACATCGCCTATTTTGGCGGCACCGAGCAAACGTCGGTGCGCGAGGAGCGCATCGCCGGTTACCTTAGCGTTTGTGAAAAACTGGATGGCGTGCGCCCAATAATCTGGCCATGTGAGGAGACCAAGCGCGCCGGATTTGACGCTGTCGCAGCGCTCCGTCACAAACACCCCGAGGTGACAGGCATTGTTTGTAACGGAGATGTTGTAGCGCTTGGTGCCTGCTTCGGCTTGATCCAGTCAGGTTTGAAACCCGGACATGATTTTTCGGTAGTAGGCTTCGATGACATCGAGGATGCTGCCGTCTCGACGCCCGGCCTGACAACCATGGCGATCGACCCGAAAATGTTAGGCAAGCGATTGGCCGAGATCCTTCTGGACCGAATGCGAACACCCGAACTTCCAGTCCGTCATTTCGAGTATTCTGCGGTCCTGAAAGTGCGGGGAACATCCGGAGAAGCCCCAGAAATATAGAGACACGGCCTGAATTCCTACCGAAATCACTAGGCTCCAGACTCATTGATTTACAGCCAGTAGCTGCGATGGCGCTCTTGATGGGCACGATTACCCTGGCTCGTCTGACGGAATCCGAAGAAGAGGCAGACCGAGTGCTGGAAGCAGGGCGCACAGCCATAGGTTTGCTTCAGGATTATTGGCCGAAAGAAAGATCCTAACTGTGGCAGAGTATCCCGAGAATTTGACGGCTATGTTGTGGTTTGCCGTCACCCGCTGTTCGACAATGCTGCAAGGTGCACGAACGGCAGCAATGCGCAGGCTGCGCTGCAGCGTCGAGTGGTGAGGCAAACGGCTGGTTTGGGCCGTACAGGACAGGGTTTATCTTGGCTAGGCGAGTCATTCTGCGCCGCATCCGACGGTAGCAGTGAGTCCAATGTTTCGAATTCCGCGACTGGCATCGACGTCTGTTATGCGCAGTAATGCGGACTTGGCAACATCGAACGAATTACCCAGAGCGTAACTATAGCTAATCCACTGCGGTTGCAGTTCTGTTGCCGAATTGCTGCCCTTCACTTGAAGGAATGTACCAGTCGCTAATGAATGAGTACAATCTCTCATTTATTTACCAGGTCTTATTCTTCTAAGAGCTCGCGGATATTAACGTCCAACTGTGCCGCAAAGCCTTTGTCGTTACCAGGATTGGCGGCGCAATGACCCCATGGCGAGTCGTAAGGACGGAAGATGGCGTTAGGCATGTGGTGGGCCTCAATTTCATTGTCTTCAGGAGGGAAATAGAGGTCCTGAGTGCAGGGCATCAGGATGGCACGCGCCTTGATGGCACCCAGCGCCAGTTTGTAATCCCCATTGTAAAGTGGCCCGGCAGAGATGTCGCCAGCCTGCCAGGTGGCAAGCTTGGCCAGTAGATTGTTGGCATCCCAGCTCTGTACATGGTCCTGTTCCCAATCTTGCATCAGCTCTTCAATGGATTGGAATCCAAGCTGCTCATAAAGCCTCTCACGGTAAAAGGTCTGAGAGAAAGCCCAGCCTGCGTAAACCCGACCGAAGGCTTTGAGCCCGGCCTCGGGCGGGCTGTCATAATTGCCGCCGTTCCAATTCTGGTCCGCGCAAAGGGCGGCCTTGACCCCTTCGAGGAAGACAAAATTATGCGTTGAGGTTTTGGCCGAGGCGCAGAAAGGCAAGATCGCTTGTACCATATCCGGGTATTGCGCCGCCCATTGATAGGATTGACAGCCCGCCATTGACCAGCCGGCGACCAGCGCGATCTTTTCGATGCCGAGGTGATCTTGGATCAACCGATGCTGCGCCGCGATATTATCCCACATCTGCACCAACGGAAATCGCGGGCCGTCTTGAGGGGAGGGCGTATTCGAGGGCGAAGACGAACGGCCATTGCCGAACAAATTTGGACTGACGATGAAGTGGCGGCTTGGGTCAATAGCGCGACCGGGGCCGAAGAACCCTTCGTTCCGAGTATTTGTCCCCGTGTAGAAGGTCGGTAGGACGATGACATTGTCGCGGGTGGCCGACAACGTGCCGTAAGTTTGATAGGCAAGTTTGGCGTCGTGCAAAACCTGACCCGATAGAAGCGGGAAGTCTCCAAGGTCGAATGTCCTAAACTCATCCACGACCATCTTTCAGTACAGCCTCAGATACTCTTGCACTTCCCAATCAGTGACCGATTGGTGATAGCGCTCCCATTCGTCGTTTTTGTACTCGATATAGGAGTTGCGCATCACGCGCCCCATCACATGTTCGGCCATCTCGTCATGACGCAGAGCCTCAATAGCGTTGAACAAAGTTCGCGGAAGCCTGCGTATACCGAGCTCGGCAAGCTCGGATTCAGTCTTTGAGTACAAATCAAAATCTGTTGGTTTGCCCGGATCGATCTTGTTTTTGATGCCTTTTATTCCGCAGCTCAAGTGCATCGCCATCGCGAGATAGACATTCATTGTCATGTCACAGGCGCGATTTTCGATGCAGTGGCGGCTTTGCGGAAGGCGGAACTGGGCGGATCGGTTGTTGAAGCCATAGGTGATATTTGTCGGGGCCCATGTGACCGTGCCGCCTTCAAAGCCGCCAACACGTGGCACCAGACCGTTATAGGAATTCACCGTCGGACAGGTGATCGCGGTGATTGCTTCTGCATGCTGCATCAGTCCGCCAACTGCCCAGCGGCTTTCGTCACTCCAATCGCCATCCGGCGTTTCGAAAATGTTCTCGCCCGGACGGCTTTCATGCTGCATCGACATGTTGATATGCGCGCCAGACCGCCAATCGCCCACTGTCGGTTTCGGCATGAAAGTGATGAACATCCCGTGCTTTTTTGCGACTTCTTTCAGGGTGATGCGCAGGAATGCCAGCCGATCAGACATTTCCAGCATGTTGGTGTAGTGGAAATCCAGCTCGAACTGCGAATACGCACCCTCGGCCACCACGTCATGCAGGTTCCAACCCAGACCCTCGATGATGTCGATCATGTCTTTCAGAAACGCCATCGAGTCGATCGAGTATTCAACGTCATAGCCAAACGCCTGACGGCGGGGCCGAAGGCCGCTTGCAGGGTCGTCGTCAAACGCCTTCACCGGCTGACCGGCGTCGTCGTATTTCATCACAATGAATTCGGGCTCGACCCCAGCATAACCTGTGTACCCTTCCTGCGCAGCCTCGTGCATGGCACGTTTCAGGGCCTGACGCGGGCAGACATTATAGGGCGCATCTTCCCAGTAGAGGTCCGAGAAGATGATCGCCATCGAAGTATCCCACGGGCAGACATAGACGGCATCGAGATCCGGCACTACGACCTGATCGCTGTCGGCAGGGCTGAGTTCGGGCACGTAAGAAATCGAATGCACCGCAAATTGCGGTCCTTTCCCGATGCATAGCGGTTCAAAATCACTCATCGGTACGGGTTTGGTTTTTGGAATACCGTGCAGGTCAATCCAGGCGGCCATCACGTATTTGACGCCAGCCTCCTCCAGACGTTGCCGTACCTCTGCGATACGCGGGCGGTTACGCTCGACAGCGTCATGGATAGTCTCGTAGTAGATGCGGGTGCTGGCATTGTCCTTGGGCATTCGGCGTTCTCCCATCGAATGGCAATCAGATTTGGTTCACCGAGGGTGATCCCTCAGTGTTGGTGCTGGTTTCGGTTGTTCTGTCGCTCAGCGGTTAAGATGTTCAGCCGGGGACAAAATCGTCAGGGTCGATGCCCGGAACCTGCGTGATCCCGGCAAGCTGTTTCCAGTTGTGAGGGTAGGCGGCATAGAAGATCACGCATTTGCCGTCCGACTCGTAGGAGATGTGGTTGTCCTTCGGGACAAACAGCACATCACCACGATTGCAAACATAGCTTTTGCCGTCGCAAACCAGTCGGAACGTGCCCTCAAGGCAATAAATGATCTCGTCGCAGGTCAGATCCCACGGCACCTTGATGTTGTTCAGGACGTTGATACCGCCGCACATGGACTTGCTGAATTCGCTGGTCACCATCGGTTTGATGTAAGTGTCGCTGTCGCCCATCGAGTCGTAGCGATTTTGAACCAGATCGAATTTGAAAAGTTGAGGTGTGTCACCCATTTGGTCAGCCTTCCTGTGCCAGGTGTTTCAGTATGGATTCGTTCAATTCGACCTTGTAACCGTCAGGGTCCTCGCAAAAGGCGATGACCCTTGTGCCGTTTTTCATTGGCCCCGGTGGGCGGGTGATGTTTACGCCGGCCGCAGCCAGCTGTTCGCACGCGGCATAAACATCTGGCGTTTCGATGCAGATGTGACCCCAGCCGTCGCCTTTGTCATAAGGCGTGCCCTGATCCCAATTGGCGGTCAGCTCCAGCGTGGGAAACTCGGCCTCGGGCCCATAGCCGATAAAGGTATTGGTGAATTTGCCTTCGGGGTAGTCCGTGCGCCGCTGCACTTCCATACCCAGAATTCCGCAATAGAAATCCAGTGACTTCTCCATGTCGGTGACCCGCATCATCGTATGGGCCAGACGAAACCCTTTGGATATGGACTTGTTCATCGATATTGTTCCTTCTTGCTTAAGTACCGGCCACGTCGCGCTCGATCAGATCCTGAAAGGCGCGGACGCTGTCCTCCCAAGCGGGCGACAACAGGCCCCCATCCTCGGCGACCGGGGATTTGCGGCCCTCAAACATGCGTTCAACCATCTCGTGATCTTCCTTGTGGACATCCCACCAAAGGTTTCTGAGGGCTTGTACTTCCTCGGCGCTCAGTTCCTGGCCTTCTGTCGTGTAAAGTGCTCGGTACTGGCGCATCTTTCCGGGACCAATGGGCACGTTCAGATATACGCCCAGCTGATCCGGAAAATAGCGGCCCAGAATGAAATTGGGGTACAGGGTCAGATAGCGAGAGCTGACCCCCAGACTGCCGGATGTGCCCAACTCTTCGTTCAGATCCACCGCGCTGCCGATGCAGGTGCCATCGGTGATTGTATAGTGGTTTTCCAATGGTTGATCAGTGGTTGAGGCATGGACAAACTGAACGTGGTAGGGCTCGATAAAGTTCTCCATGATCAGCTTCCAGTTGGTGCTAATCTCACCAAA
Source organism: Ruegeria sp. CDSA241 (assembly GCF_059611265.1). Taxonomy (NCBI): domain Bacteria; kingdom Pseudomonadati; phylum Pseudomonadota; class Alphaproteobacteria; order Rhodobacterales; family Roseobacteraceae; genus Ruegeria; species Ruegeria sp. CDSA241. The sequence goes on along the minus strand of NZ_JBXWPF010000015.1, from coordinate 102,083 downwards.
GTCGAGCAGGCCAATTGGTTCCACTCTGGTGAAATCCATCCCCTCCAGCCGGCTAATCAAAGGCGCGGCATAGTCTTCGAAATCAGGCGCGTTCCCATCCAGATTGACGAAGATCCAGTCATGCCAGACATGGGTGCGTACAGGCTTGAGGCGATGATTTTTGATGTCAAAGCCGTCGAACTCCTGCTTGCCGGTTCCGGCAAAATGCGGCGCAGCCCGCAAGCGGCCATCCAGATCATAGGCCCAGGCATGATAGGGGCAGCGGATCAACTTGCCGACATTCTTAGGCTTGTCGACCAATGTCATACACCGGTGCAAGCAAACATTGTGAAACACCTGGATGTCGCCGTCACGACCGCGCACCGCCAGCAGTGGTAAGTCTGCGCAGGTAACCGGATGAGCATCACCGGGGTTAGCCATCTGATGGGCAAACCCGATGAACACCCAGTTCTTGGCCAGGACAGTCTGGCATTCCCGCTGCCAGAACTCTTCGCTGCGATACGCCCCGGCGGTCAGCCCGTGCTGAGGCCCTCCAATGGCCTGAGTTCTATCCTCGGCAATTGTCATTTGTCCTCCCTTCGACACTGCCACCTGCACCCGTCGGTCCAACGACAGGCGCATGGTTTTACCGTTTCTCGCGGTCTTCCTACTTGCGGACTCTGTCCCGCCGCGCCGGGAACTGAAGTTTCGACTGCGAATATCGCATTAGTCGCCTAACATTCTTTCGATTTTCGCGAATATTCTGGGATTTTGGGGCACGAATCAGAAATAATCTGGTCAAAAAACGGCATGGAAGTGCGAATTTCGAATAACCAGGTCGTGTGGATTGCGAGAGCCGCAATTTCAGCGGGATTTTACAGAAAATTTGGCAATAGGCCCGCGTCACGGTCCTTGGAAGCTGCGGTGTCGAGGGCAAAAGATGTCGTTTTCTGCACTTCCTGCCACAGAATTCTTAAGAGAGAATTGCGAATTTCGATGTCCTCACCTAGTCTCAGCTACGAATGCAGCAATCGAGCATCGGGTATATGGCAGTCAAAAAGCAATCAAACGTGCGCGCCTCCGCACAGAGCATTAGGTCCCCAAAGGATGACTTGAACCAGCAGATCATCCGGCTGTTGCAGCAAGATGGTCGGATGGCTTTTTCGGAAATTGCACAGCAGTTGAATGTGTCCGAAGGAACCATCCGCAACAGGGTGAGTGGTCTGCGAGACAACAACATGTTGCGGATCGTTGCGATGTCGGATCCGGTGGCCACAGAATACACAACCGACGCGATGATCGGGTTGAATGTGGCCGCTGGCGTGACCCCACGCCAGGTGGCGAAGCGCCTTGAAAAGAACCCAAGGGTTGTTTTCATCCTGTGGGTCGCGGGACGTTACGACCTGATCATTGAACTGGTCAGTGACGACGGTGACGCATTGAAGGAATTTCTAGAGCATGAAATCCATGCGAGTGACGATATCGCCAATGCCGACGTTATGCCGGGGCTGAAGAATTTCAAGAATCAGTTTCTGCTAAAGCAGGATGTGAAGGAGTGAAGAGGAAGAAGCCGATCGCTGACGTTTCTAATGCGAAAGGGTTTCAACAGGGTTTTTGGGGAGATGTTCAGCGCCGATCTTAATGCCGACCCCGACAGCCATCCGTCTTCCGAACTGCGCGAACGATGTTGTCTAATATTTCGCTTTGAATATCAGATCCTGCAGCGAGTTACCGCTTGGGCTTCGGGCGGACGGTTCAGAAATCATCATGGATGCTTTCTTCCTCGCCGGTTACATAACGAGCCCATTCGTTCATGATTAGTCGACGTTGCTCCAGATAATCCGTCCTGCGATACGCCCTTTCGAACTGACTTCCTGCAACATGGCCAAGGCTGGTTTCTGCGACTTCCCTTGGCGCATTGGTTCGGTCCGCCACCCAATCCCGAAAGCTGGATCTGAACCCATGAGGCCTATATGGCAAACCTGCCTTGCGCATATGTTGCCCCATCGTCATATCCGAAATCACTCCTTTGCGAAGGCCGGGGAAGAGAAAACCATCACGGTAGAAGGGTTTGGTGAGGTCAACCACGCGCTGGGCTTCGCCGGACAAAGGCACGCGAAAATCCGCCGTTTGGCCTAACCGGCCCTTCATCTGATGCGCAGGGATTGTCCAAATGTCATCTTCAATTTGATCGTATCTCATAAAGTGGAGTGGACCTGAGCGGGCTGCCGTCGGGATCAGCATCCGCAGGGCCAGATTGGTTGTCGTGGGCACTTCTAGGGTTCTGTAGAATTCTGGAACGTCAATCCACGGCATGGCAGCAATGTGTTGTGGCGTATGCCTAGATTTACCAAGAAGCGCTTTGGCTTTTTCGGTGGCTTGCAAATCTACGTCCAACCCTAGCGCCGCAGCGTGCCTTAGAGCGATGCTGAGGCGATTAATGGCTTTCCGGGCAGTTTTCTCCCCCTTTGGAGTGCCAAATGGGCCTCAGAGCGTCTCTTATGTCGATCTGATCGATATCTGAGCCGGGGATCTACCCAGTTTGGGTAAGACATGTAGTTCTAGAGGAGAAAACCAGCGCCCAGCTTTACCGTCGCCTTTGAGTTCGCCCTTCCGACTTTCGAACGCGTCCAATGCGACATCCGCCAAACAATGTAAATTGCGTTCAGCCTCACGCCGTTGTTTTTCGCGTTCTTTGATTGGATCAAGACCCTTCCGGGCAAAGGCGCGCCACTGTTCCGCGTGTTCTCTTGGTTCTTTGAGCGATACATCTGCAATGGACCCAAGGCCCATTTCACGCCTGCGACCGTGTACCGTGATCCTGAGGAACCATTGCCCGCCGTCATCTTGGCGCTTGTGTAACCACAATCCGGCACCATCGTTGTGCTTACCGGGGCCTGCTGCCTTCACCGCTGCGGCCGAAAGTTTACGGATAGGCCGCGCCATCCGTCCACCCTTCTATCCACCTTATTGTCTGCGGTATCCTGCTATATCCTGACACATAACGGAATAGCTAAAGTCTTAGGGTGTTGGTTTTTATAAGAAAGTGGAATGTCGTGGGGTATGGTGGTGTAAGGTCTAAATGCATCTCCTGGGCACCAAACTCCAAACATCTCCCTACTTTTCAAGCGATTGCGCTCGTGCGTTTTTCCGTTTCTTGCCTGCGCCTAAGCGCTGCAATAGGTTTAAATCGCGCTCTGAATTCCAGCGTCCAGACAAGATCGAACCGGGACCCTAAAGCCAATCCCGCAAAATCGGGATCAACGGCACATCTGCCGCAGGCATCGGGTAACTGCGCAGATCATTCGCACGCACCCATTTCAGCGCCTGTCCTTCCTTCGATTGTGGAATGCCCTCCCATTTGCGGCAGGCAAACAGCGGCATCAGCAGGTGAAAATCATCATAGCTGTGGCTGGCGAAGGTCAGCGGCGCAAGGCAGGAGGACCATGTGTTGATACCCAGTTCTTCGTACAGTTCGCGGATCAGGGCGACCTCGGGCGTTTCGCCGGGTTCGATCTTGCCGCCGGGAAACTCCCACAGGCCCGCCATGGATTTACCTTCGGGGCGCTGCGCCAGCAGCACCCGGCCCTCAATGTCTATCAGGGCGACCGCAGAAACCAGAACTGTTTTCACGACCGGTAATCCGCGTTGATCTCGATATAGCCATGGGTCAGGTCGCAGGTCCAAACGGTGGATTTACCCGCGCCCAGCCCCAGATCGACGCCGATTACAAGGTCCTGAGCTTTCATGTATTCGGCGGCGTCTTCCTCGCGGTAATCGGGACTGACCCAACCTTTTTCGGCCACAAGGATGTCTCCGAAAGAAATGCTCAGCAGGTCACGGTCGGCAGCTGCACCCGATTTTCCGATGGCCATGACGACGCGGCCCCAATTCGGGTCTTCGCCCGCAATGGCGGTTTTTATCAGTGGTGAATTGGCAATCGCCAATCCATGCACCTTGGCGTCGGCATCGGTGACAGCCCCGGTCACACGAATTTCTACGAATTTCGTGGCGCCCTCGCCATCGCGTACCACTTGTTGGGCAAGGTCCAGCATCACGGTTTCCAAAGCCTCGGCAAAGGCGGCATTGCCTGTCGCATCCACCCCCGAAGCCCCAGTAGCACACAGCAGTAGGCTGTCCGACGTCGAAGTGTCGCTGTCGACGGTGATGCAGTTGAAAGTGCGGTCGGTTTGCGCACCCAGCATCTGCTGCAGCGCGGATTGCTCGACCTGGGCGTCGGTGAAGATATAAACCAGCATCGTCGCCATATCAGGCGCGATCATGCCAGAACCCTTGGAAATCCCCGCAATAGAGACCGTTTTCCCATCAATCTCGACCTGCGCCGAGGCTCCTTTCGGAAAGGTATCCGTGGTCATGATGGCCCGCGCTGCATCTTCGATTGCGTGGCGACTGAGGCCGGATTTCAGGGCCTCAAGCTGCGCCACGATGCGGTCATGCGGCAAGGGTTCACCGATCACACCAGTTGACGAGGTAAAAACCCGTTCGACCGGTACGCCTGTGGTCTTGGACACTGCTTGCGTCACCTCGGCGACCGAGCTTTGGCCATAATGCCCGGTAAATGCATTGGCATTGCCCGAATTCACAAGGATCGCCGCCGGCCCGTCACTTGGCCCGCCGATCTTGTCCTGACAATCCAGCACGGGTGCCGCGCGTGTGGCCGAGCGGGTAAAGACCCCAGCCACTGATGTGCCCGGATCCAAGACCGCCAGCATAACATCAGTGCGGCCTTGATAGCGTATGCCGGCTTCGACGGTCGCAAAGCGCACACCGTCAATCGCGGGCAATTCGGGAAACGCCGCCGGAGCCAGCGGAGAGACTTTAGTGATCGAGGCCAAGGGGTTACTCCTGAATCAGGTCCAACTGACGCACGATGCCCGGGGTCACATCTTCGAGCGCAGGACGTTCGATCTGTGCAGCCTGGGTCAATTCGCCGATACGGGCCTGAATAGCTTCACTTTGCAAATCCTGTGCCAGCTCGTCGCGTACCGCATCAAGTGCGGGCGCTTCGGATTTGCGCTTGTCATTCAGAATGATCACGTGCCAGCCGAACTGTGTCTGCACCGGGTCCGACACCTGATCCTTCTCAAGCGCGACAACGGCGGTTTCAAACTCGGGAACCATCTGCCCCTTGCCGAACCAACCCAGCACCCCGCCATTCGGGCCGGAAGGACCGGTTGATTTTTCTTTGGCCAGCTCGGCAAAGTCGGCGCCATCATCCAACTGAGCCTTAAGGTCTTTTGCCTCAACCTCGGTCTCGACCAGAATATGGCTGGCATTAAACTCATCTTCGCCTTCAAACTCGGCAAAGCGCGCATCATAGGCGGTCTGAATGGTTTCTGCCGTTACAACTTCGTCGATCAGGGCATTTACGGTCTGAACCGCCAGCAAAGACCGCGTCTCGTTCTCGATGGCCAAGGCGTTCAGATTGCTCAGCCCTTCTTGCTCCTGGCCCAGCAACTGCTGCTGAATCAGCTGCTCGATGATGAAATCATACAGAACATCATCTTCGACCTGCTGGTAGTTGGGGGGCAGTGTCGCAACTGTTGCGATCACATGCGCCAGAGTGATTTCTTCGCCGTTTACGCGGGCGACCACCGTGCTGGCACCGGGCTTGGTTTCGGCGGCCAATGGCAGCGCCATCACCGTTGCAAGGGCCAGCGATGGCAGAAAAGTGAGGCCTTTGGGCATGGAATCATCCTATTTCTTTGCCACGGCAGGGCGCAGCGTTGACACTCTGGAACCTGCCGCTTACATCGCTTTGAAGCCTTGGACAGGGCCGCCTTTCACCCCCCGTATCTATGGGTTGCGCGCAAGGTGGGCAAGCCTGTCAAAACCAAGACAAGAACAGATCCGCTGGAGTGAACATGCTGGGACTCGGAACGCTCGCCAAAAAGGTGTTCGGAACACCGAACGACCGCAAGATCAAGGCGACCCGCCCCCTGATCGAACAGATCAACGCGCTGGAACCCGAGTTCGAGAATCTGTCGGATGACGGCCTGATCGCAAAGACCGCCGAGCTGCGCAAACGTGCGCTGGAAGGCGAAAGCCTGGATGATCTGCTGCCCGAGGCGTTTGCCAACGTACGCGAAGGGGCAAAACGCGCGCTGGGCCTGCGTGCCTTTGATGTGCAGTTGATGGGCGGCGCCTTCCTGCATCAGGGCAATATTTCCGAGATGAAAACGGGTGAAGGCAAGACATTGGTTGCGACCCTCCCCGCCTATCTGAACGCGCTGACCGGTAAGGGCGTGCATGTGGTCACGGTGAACGAATACCTGGCCAAGCGCGACTCGGAATGGATGGGCAAGGTGTTTGCCGCCGTGGGCATGACCACCGGTGTCATCTGGTCAGGGCAGCCCGATGCCGAGAAAAAGGCTGCTTATGCCTGTGACGTGACCTATGCCACCAACAATGAGCTGGGTTTTGATTACCTGCGCGATAATATGAAGGCGGAACTGGATCAAATTTACCAGAAACACCACAATTTCGCGATCGTGGATGAGGTCGACTCGATCCTGATTGACGAGGCGCGGACGCCGCTGGTCATTTCCGGGCCCTCCGAGGACCGGTCGGACCTGTATACCGCGATTGATGCGCTAATCCCGTCATTGGGAGAAGATCACTTCACGCTGGACGAAAAGTCCCGGAACGTGACCTTCACGGATGAGGGTAACGAGTTTCTGGAGCAACAGTTGATTGCCAACGGCCTGATCCCAGAAGGCCATTCGCTGTATGATCCTGAAAGCACCACGGTCGTTCACCACGTGAACCAGGGCTTGCGCGCGCATAAGCTGTTTACACGTGACAAAGATTACATCGTGCGGGACGGCAATGTCGTTCTGATTGATGAGTTCACCGGTCGCATGATGCCAGGTCGTCGCCTGTCGGAAGGTCTTCATCAGGCCATCGAAGCCAAGGAAAACGTGCAGATCCAGCCCGAAAACGTAACATTGGCCAGCGTGACGTTCCAAAACTATTTCCGCCTGTATGACAAGCTGGGCGGCATGACCGGCACCGCGCTGACCGAGGCTGAGGAATTTACCGAAATCTACGGTCTGGGCGTTGTCGAAGTACCAACCAACAAACCGATCGCGCGTCTGGATGAGGACGATCAGGTCTTTCGTACCGCAGCCGAAAAATACGGCGCCATGATTGACGAGACAAAGGAAGCCCAGAAAAACGGACAACCGGTCCTTCTGGGCACCACGTCCATCGAAAAGTCCGAATTGCTCAGCCAGATGCTCACCAAAGAGGGTATCCAGCACAATGTTCTGAATGCCCGCCAACACGAGCAGGAGGCGCAGATCGTTGCCGATGCGGGCCGATATGGCGCAGTAACCATCGCCACCAACATGGCCGGCCGCGGTACCGACATCCAGTTGGGCGGCAATGTGGATATGAAGGTTCTGCAGGCGCTGGAAGAAAACCCCGATGCCGACCCGGCCCAGTTGCGCGCCACCGAAGAGGCGCGCCATGCCGAAGAAAAGGAAAAGGTTCTGGCCGCAGGAGGCCTTTACGTGATGGCCTCGGAACGCCATGAAAGCCGCCGCATCGACAATCAGTTGCGGGGCCGTTCGGGCCGTCAGGGCGATCCAGGCCGCACCGTGTTCTATCTGAGCCTTGAAGACGATCTGATGCGTATCTTCGGATCCGAACGGCTCGATAAAGTACTGACCACACTGGGCATGAAGGAAGGCGAAGCCATCGTCCACCCCTGGGTGAACAAATCGCTGGAGCGGGCGCAATCCAAGGTCGAAGGTCGCAACTTTGACATGCGCAAGAACGTTCTGAAATTCGACGATGTGATGAACGACCAACGTAAAGTGGTCTTCGGCCAGCGGCGCGAAATCATGTCCGCTGACGATCTGTCCGAAATCGTATCAGACATGCGTGAACAGGTGATCGACGATCTGATCGACGAATATATGCCGCCGAAATCCTATGCTGATCAGTGGGATACCGAGGGTCTGCACGAGGCGGTTAAGGACAAGCTGACCATTGACGCCCCGGTTCAGGACTGGGCCGCCGAAGAAGGCGTGGATGACGAGCAGGTGCGCGAGCGCCTGATCAACGCCGCCGACGAGATGATGGCGCAAAAAGTGGCCGCGTTCGGCCCCGAGAACATGCGCAACATCGAAAAGCAGGTCTTGCTGAACACGATCGACAGCAAATGGCGCGAACATCTGCTGACGCTGGAACATCTGCGCTCGGTCGTGGGCTTCCGCGGCTATGCCCAGCGCGACCCGCTGAACGAATACAAGAACGAAAGCTTCCAGCTGTTCGAATCCATGCTGGATTCGTTGCGCGAAACCGTGACCCGGCAACTGTCCCGCGTGCGACCGCTGACCGAAGAGGAACAGCGCGAAATGCTGACCCAGATGCAAGCGCAGCAGGCACGGGCGCAGCAGGCGGTAGATCAGGCCACTGGTCACGCCGAAGCGGTGGCCGAGGCCGAAGCCTCGGGTGATGCGCGGCCTGGATTTGTCGAAGACGACCCGGCAACTTGGGGAAACCCGTCGCGCAACGACAAGTGCCCCTGCGGTTCAGGCAAGAAGTTTAAGCATTGCCATGGCCGGTTGACCTAACGTCACCACAATCGAGACACAATGAGTCCGCCTCACGGCCACATATTAGCCGTGATTCAACTGCAGGGTGCGAATCGCTCCTTCAACTGGGGAGGGTGTCTTGTTTGTAATTAAGAACTACGTAACCACTGGCGGCACCGTTGCTTGTGCATTGGCCATTGGCTACCTCATGCAGAACGGAACCCCTGCGCAACCGCGAGGGGAGCGGGCTTCTGTTGATGTGGCATCAGTTACGGATCAGGCTTCAATCATCCCCGGGTTAAGCGAAGTCGTTCTGACCTCATCTGCGCCGGTTCGCGGAACAAGCGAAGAGACCGGGTCCGACAGCCGTTTTATCGAATCCAGTCGATCAGAACCTGTCAATCCCGTTGACTGCACCCTCAGTGCGCGGGCTACTGCCGTTCCCGGTGCTGCCGCCCGGCTGGTCGTCAACGCCCCCTGCCACAGTAATGAATCCGTGGAAATTCACCATAGCGGTATGACAGTCACACAGCGCACCGACGCAGTAGGGCGCATGGACATGACAATCCCGGCCCTGTCAGAATATGCGATCTTTCTGATCTCGTTTGAAGACCAGCATGGAACAGTAGCAACTACCCATATCGCCGACATTGCCAATTACGAACGCATTGCCCTGCAATGGCAGGGTGAAACTGACCTGCAAATTCATGCGCTAGAATTCGGGGCCAGCTATGGCGGCAATGGCCATGTCTCGGCTGAGACCCCGACCGAAGGCGCCGGACAGGTAGTGCGTCTGGGCAATACCGGAACCGGGGACATGAAAAACATCGAAATCTATTCGTTCCCTGCCGGTCTTTCCAACCAAAACGGATCGATAGAAATCACTGTCGAAACCGAGGTGACTTCAGAAAATTGCGGGCGCGACCTGAACATCCAGTCGCTTGAATTGCGGGATGATCGGTTGAGATCAAAAGACAGGACGCTGAGTTTTCCTGAATGCTCCCGCACCGGAGAGTTTCTGGTGTTGAATAATCTCTTCCAAGACCTGACAATCGCCGCAAACTAAATCCGCAGGCAGGCTCGGGCATCTTATGACATTCTTTCGTGTGGCAGCGGCTGCACTGGCTTCCGTTACAATCGCGTCGGGCGCACAGGCGCAAGACATCTCGCTTAGATCGCATGACGGCAAGGTCGAAGTCACCGGTGACCTGCTGGGATTTGACGGCGAGTTCTATCGCGTGGCGACACAATTTGGCACGCTGACAGTTGATGGGTCCGGTGTGACCTGTACCGGACCTGCCTGCCCAAGCCTGACCGATTTTGTGGCTGAAATCCGATTTGCCGGATCTTCGGTCATGGCGGAAAAAGTCCTACCAGCGCTGATTGTTGGCTTCGCACAGCAGCAAGGGTTGTCGGCGACCCCAAACAGGCTGACCACCAACACATTTTCTTACGAACTGCACCAACCCGGGCGGGCAGCACCGCTGGGTCGGTTCTTCTTTGACGCAGGGAACACTGAGCGCGGATTTAGGGCGCAAGCAGAAAACCAGGCTGATATTGTTCTGGCGTTGCGCGAAATCCGACCCGAAGAGGAGCAAGCCGCACAAGCGGTAGGCCTTGGCGATCTGACCCGCACCCGCCGGGCCCGCGTCATCGCGCTTGACGCTTTGGTACCAATCGTTGCCAACTCGAACCCGTTACAGCAAATCTCGCTTGCGGAATTAACCCGGGTGTTTTCGGGCGAGATTACGAGCTGGGCCGAGTTGGGCGGGCCCGATGCGCCAATTTCACTGCACCTTCCGGAAGCCGGTTCGGGTCTGGCCCAGAATGTCGAAGACAGGCTTCTGGCACCCTCCGGCACAGCCCTTTCCGAGGCGGCCATTCGGCATGACCGCAGTACTGATCTGGTACGTACCGTTGCTGCGGATCCCTTTTCAATAGGTGTCGCAAGCCAAGCCGAAGCCAGCACCGCGCGTGCCCTGCCTTTGACCGGCGGGTGCGGTCATGCGCTGGCGGCTACTCGGCAGTCAATCAAGACCGAAGATTATCCGCTGACCTCACCTATGTTTTTATACCTGCCGGACAGGCGATTGCCGCGTTTTGCACGTCAATTCCTGGCCTACACCCAAGGAATCGAGGCGCAGATGGCAATACGCGAAGCTGGCTTTGTCGATCAAACCCCCGAGACTATGGGTCTTGGGGTGCAAGGGGATCGACTTGCCAATGCTATCGCGTCGGGCGGATCAGAAGTTGGTTTGGAGGAACTTCAGCGGCTGGTCGAGATTTTCAGACCCATGTCCCGCCTGTCACTGTCCTTCCGGTTCGAGCCCGGTTCCTCGCGCCCGGATGCGCAGTCACGGTCCAATATCCGACATCTTGCCCTTCTTTTGGAATCCGGGACCCTCGATGCCCGAAAGCTTAGGTTTGTCGGCTTCAGCGATGGCGAAGGGGCAGCGTCAACCAATGCGCGGATCGCATTGTTGCGGGCAAAAACCGTTCGCAATGCCGTATTGGCCGAGATTGAAACCGCTATCGGGGACAGCGTCGAAATCACGGTCGACGCCTTTGGCGAGGCCATGCCCATGGCCTGCGACGACACGGAATGGGGCCGCAAGGTCAACCGCCGGGTCGAGGTCTGGGTTCAATAGCAGCTACAGATAACCCTCGGACCTGAAGCTCAGCTCGTTCGACTTTCCAATGATCAGATGGTCATGCAGCGTCAGGCCCAGTGCCAGGCAGGCATCCTGAATTCGGTTGGTCATGTCGATATCCGATTGCGACGGGGTCGGGTCACCTGACGGATGGTTATGCACAAGTATCAACGCCGAGGCATTCAGCTCCAGCGCCCGTTTGGCAACCTCACGCGGATAGACAGGGACATGATCCACCGTGCCCTTGGCCTGTTCCTCATCAGCGATCAGCACGTTTTTGCGATCCAGATAGAACACACGGAATTGTTCGGTCTCACGATGGGCCATGGTGGTGTGGCAATAGTCCAGCAATGCGTCCCATCCGGAAATCACATGTCGCCTCATCACCCGTGCGCGGGCCATGCGATGGGCGCAGGCCTCAAGGATTTTCAGATCGGTGATCACGCTATCCCCGACGCCTTTGATTTGGCGCAGCCGTTCCTCGGGCGCGGTCAGCACCCGATTGAAATCGCCGAACGTTTCCATCAGCGCACGCGCCAGCGGTTTCACATCCTGCCGGGGGATTGAACGGAACAGGACCAGTTCCAACAGCTCATAATCCGGCATGGCGGCGGACCCGCCAGACAGGAACCGTTCGCGCAGCCGCTTGCGATGATCTTTGATGTAGGAGGGTAACCGACCCGTCGGCAGCGGCTGCGCGGGAGCTTCGTCTGTATCGAATAGCATTGGGGCTTCGGAAAAGGCGTCCTGTGTCATGCTCTCAGCCTGACGCAGAATCGGTTTCCAGATGGTTAACGCACCTCACCTGCCATGCGGGCAGTGGCGCGGCGGACAACCATATGCAACACGATGGAAAACACTCCCAAGGTCAGCATCGCGGCGAACATCAGATCGGTCTTTGCACGGCCATTGGCCAACAGCATCAAATATCCCAACCCTTGCGACGAGCCGACCCATTCACCAATCACCGCCCCGATCGGCGCATAGACGGCGGCCAGCCTCATCCCCGACGCCAGCGAGGGCATCGCCGCCGGAATGCGGATATACCACAGCACTGCACGCGGACTGGCCTGCATCGTGCGCGCAAGGTCCAGATAGCCCTGCGGCGTCCGCATCAGCCCATCGAAGAAAGACGAGGTGATCGGGAAATAGATGATCAGCACCGCCATCGCGACCTTGGACCAGAGGCCATAGCCCAGCCAAAGCGTCAGCAACGGGGCCAGCGCAAAAACCGGCAGAGCCTGCGTGAACACCAGCATCGGCTGTACCAGCACGCGCGCCGCCCGCGAATTGGCCAGTTGCAGCGCAGTGACCACACCCAGAACCGTCCCAAAGGCCAATCCAATCACCACTTCGACCGCAGTGATCCAAGTGTGTTCGGCGATCAGCCAACGGTTCTGCCACCAAGTCTCGGCCACCACGGCGGGGCTTGGCAGGATGAACTTAGGCAAGCCGGTCGTCCAGACAATCCCCTGCCAGATGGCAATCGCGAACACGGTGGCTGCAAGGGCTGAGAGATATTTCATGCGACCGCCTCGCGCAGCAAACGCAACAGCGCACCTTGCGTCTCAAGCGTCTCAAGGTCGTCCACATGGCGCGGGGCAGGTGCATGCGGCGGCTCACAGGGGGTCAGGCCCTGCTGTGTCATCACCATGATGGACTGGCCCAGCCGGGCGGCCTCACCCGGGTCATGTGTCACCAGCAAAACGGTCCGGCCCTGCAACGCCTCGACCGCCAAGTCCTGCATATCGGCCCGAGTGCGGGCATCCAGCGCCGAGAACGGCTCATCCAGCAGAACAATCGGGCGATCCTCCATGAGCGTGCGGGCTAAAGCGACGCGTTGGCGTTGGCCGCCCGACAGTTCGGCGGGTTTCTTGGTCATATGATCCTGCAATCGCATGCGCTGAATCAGACGGTTGCGCCGCTCCAGATCGACCGACTTGCCCCGAAGCCGCGCACCTAACGAGACATTCTGTGCGACCGTTGCCCAGGGCAGCAGCAGATCATCCTGCGCCATATAGGCCACGCGGTCCTGCATCGGAGCACCATCGCCGGCGGTGATCTGCCCGGTGAACACGGCACCTGTATCAAGCCCGGCAATCAGACGTAGAATTGTGGTTTTACCGACGCCCGATCCGCCCAGCAGGCAAGTCCACTGCCCGGCCCCAAGGGTCAGGGTGAGCGGCGCGAACAGGGTCGCTCCGTCAATCGTGGCCGTGCCTTTGATGCTCAGATCGGGCGCCGGGGTCATGGGGTCAGGCCCATTTGCCAGAAGTTGACTTCTAGCTCGGTTGCCGTGCGGAAGGTCTGGCACAGGCGATCCCAGCGCGGCGAGGCTGCAAAGTCCTCACCAATACGCCGTGTTAGAGCCTGATCGAACAGTTCTCCAACCGCTTTGCATGCGCCCTGGTAGTCGTCGCTGGCATAGGTATTGATCCAATCACGATAGACCTCGGATGTAGCTTCAGAGGCCAACCGCGTGCCGATTTCGCCATAGCCCATCACACAAGGGGTCAGAGCCGCCAGCAGGTCCAGCAAATCACCGCTATACCCGGCCTCAAGCACAAAGCGTGTATAGGCCAGGTTTTCGGCGCGTTCAGGGGTTGCGAACAGCTCCTCATGGGAAATCCCAGCCGCCTCACAGATACCGATATGCAGCTGCATTTCCTCGGCGACCAACGCATTTACCGTGGCCACGGCGGTCAGCATTTCCGAATGAGTCTCGGACTTAACAACCGCCAGTGCCCAAGCACGGGAAAAATGGATCAGGAACACATAGTCCTGTCGCAGGTAATGCAGGAACGCCGTGCGCGGCAGCGTTCCGTCTTTCATCCCTTCCACAAAGGTGTGGCGAGTGTAATCCCGCCACGGTCCCTGCGCGGCATCCCGCATCAATGCGAAAGCTTTGCCGTAATTGCTCATTGCGCGGTCACATCGATGGCAATGTCGCTGACCGGGTTCAGGCTGTCGATCATGCCGCTGTTCTTCAGGAACTCCTCGAACCGCGCATAGCGACCCGCATCAAACGCCGCCGGACGCAGCGCGAACCGGGGAAGCGTGTCGACCCAGGCACGGGCATTCAGCTCATCCTTCAGCTCGGTCGAGGTGGCCGCGAAGATTTCCCAGCTCTTTTCCGGGTTGTTGACGATATACTGGGTCGCTTTCTCGGTCGCGGCCAAGAAACGGGCGATTTTGTCGGCATCCATCGTATCGGGATTGGCGACATAAATCAGCTCGTCATAGGGTGGGATGCCTTCCTCTTCGATATAGAAACAGCGACCCGCGACACCTTCGATATCCATCTGGTTCAGCTCAAAATTCCGGAACGCCCCGATAACTGCATCCACCTGACCGGTCATCAGCGACGGCGACAGCGAGAAGTTGACGTTGACCATCTCAATCTCATCCAGACCGATATCATGCTGCCCCAGCAGGGTTGTCAGGATCGCCTCTTCGACACCGGCGACCGAGAAACCGATTTTCTTGCCCCGCAGATCGGCCAGCGACTTGATCGGGCCATCATCCAGCACCAGCAGGCAGTTCAGCGGGGTGGCAACCAGCGTGCCGACCCGTTTCAGCGGCAAGCCCTCATGGATTTGCAGATGCAGCTGAGGCTGGTAGGACACTGCCAGATCGGCCTGACCAGCGGCCACCAGACGCGGCGGCGCGGAGGGGTCCGCGGGCGGAATGATTTCAACCTCAAGCCCCTGGTCGGCGAAATAGCCGTTTTCCTGTGCGACGATAATTGGACCATGGTCAGGGTTTACAAACCAATCCAACAAGACGGTCATCTTATCCTCGGCCCAGGCCGGCGCGGCAGCCAGCAGGGCGATTGCAGCGATCAGTTTCTTCATGTTTCGCGGTTCCTTCTGTTCACGAAGTTGAGGCTGCGACAAGAACAATCTCGCCCGGCCAATTCGGTTGAATTCGTTCGGCAGCGCGCCAGGCGCGCAATCCGGTAGCACAGCACAATGCCAGTCTTTTGCCCTTATTAGGGTCGATATCGCTCAGATCATCCGGCGATATCCGTTGCGCGTCAGGATGTACCGGGCGCGGGGATTCCTCGGCGCTGCGCAGCTCGATGATATGGTCATCTGTCGTCAGCTGCCCGGCCGAGAGAAACCGGAAACAGCTGTTCGGTTCGGGCGCATTATCAAAGCGGAAGGCCGTGCTGCGGAGTGTCCGTCCATCGTACTGAACCATCTGACCCAGCACCGAGGGCGTCAGCCCAAGGATCAGGTTCAGCGCCATCTGTGCCTGCATCGCGCCAATCGTCCCGACGACCGGGCCCAGAACACCAGCGGTGGCGCAGCTTGCCCCGCTGTCCGGCGCGTCGGGAAACAGCGCGCGCAATGACGGCGCGCCGCCGCAGAAACCTCCGACATAGCCCGACAGCCCAAGCACCGAGGCGCTGATCAGCGGCTTGCCCTGCGCCAAGCAAGTGTCCGAGAGGATATAGCTGGCCGCATAGCTGTCTGCGCAATCCAAGATCACATCCGCCTGAGCAACCAAGTTGCCAGCATTTTCGCTTGTTAGAGCCTGTTTTTTGCCGCTGACGTCTATGTCCCCATTGATCGCCTTGCACCGTGCCGCCGCACGCTCGGCCTTGGGGTGTCCGCAATCCGTCTCAGAAAACAAGGTCTGCCGATGCAGGTTGGACAGCTCAACCTGATCCCTATCCAGGATCGTGATCTGCCCGATCCCAGCCCCGGCCAGCAACGGCAGGACCGGGGCGGCCAAACCGCCCGCACCCACCACCAGAACACGGGCCGAGGACAGGCGCGCCTGCCCTTCGGCCCCAACCTCTGGCAACAGCGTCTGACGAGCATATCGGCTCATCTGGTGACCTCGATCCATTGACTCAAACGCGCCTCGGGGTTGGTATTCAGGGTAATATCGGTCACGACCGAGACGATATCCGCCCCAGCCTGCAGGACACCTGGTGCACGCTCGACGCTCATCCCGCCGATGCCAACCAGTGGAGTATCACCAACGCGCGCTTTCCATTCTGTGACGCGGGGCAGACCCTGCTGCTGCCATTTCATCTTTTTCAGGATGGTGGGATAGACCGGGCCAAGCGCCACATAGTCGGGGTCCATGGCCAGCACGCGCTCTAACTCATCATCATCATGGGTGGACACGCCCAGTTTCAAACCCGCCTTGCGGATGGCAGTCAGATCGGCCTCGTCCAGATCCTCTTGCCCCAAATGCACCCAGTCACAGCCGGCGTCGATGGCCGCCTGCCAATAGTCATTGACCACCAGAACTGTCCCATTTGCGCGGCACAGGTCACGCGACTTGGCAATCTGGTCACGCACCACATCCATGGGCTGGTCCTTGACCCTCAGCTGTACCAACTTGATGCCCAGCGGCAGCATCCGGCGCAGCCAGTCCGAATGATCGAAGATCGGATAAAACCGGTCGAGTGTCATGACAGAAACGCCTTTCCGATAACCGGGGTCGAAGGTTCCGCCATATCGCGCGCCTCAATCGGGTCGGCCTGATGGGCCAGTTGCCCGGCCTCGATCGCGCGGGCCATTGCGCGGGCCATCAAAACGGGGTCCCCGGCGCGGGCCACAGCAGTGTTCAGCAGTACAGCGTCATAACCCAGCTCCATCGCGTGGGCGGCGTGGCTGGGCAGGCCGATGCCCGCGTCAATCACCAAGGGCACATCCGGGAACTCTGCCCGCATCGCCCGCAGGGCATATTCATTGTTCAGCCCCCGCCCTGACCCGATCGGCGCGCCCCATGGCATCAGCACCTCACACCCGGCGGCAAGCAGCCGTTCGCCAACAATCAGATCGTCGGTCGTATAGGGAAAGACCTGAAACCCGTCGCTGGTCAGAATGCGCGCGGCTTCGACCAGCTGGAACACATCCGGCTGCAGGCTGTCGGTATGGCCGATCAGTTCCAGCTTGATCCACTTGGTATCAAAGACCTCACGCGCCATATGGGCGGTGGTCACCGCCTCTTTGACCGTGTGGCATCCGGCGGTGTTGGGCAGCACCAACACGCCCAGATCGCGGATCATCTGCCAGAATGCTTGCCCCGCCCCGGATTCACGGCGAAGCGAGACCGTGGCAACACCCGCCCCGCTTTCGCGAAAGGCCTGCTCCAGAATAGCTGGGCTGGGATATTGCGCCGTGCCCAGCATCAGCGGGTTGGCCAATGTGGTTCCGTAAAAGGATTTCATCCTCAGCCCCCCTGCATCGGCGCGACGATTTCGATCCGATCCCCTTCAACCAAAGCATGGGCAAAACGCAGCCCCGAGGGCACGAAATCTTCGTTCACCGCAGTGGCGACACGGCCCGAGTAGCCGCATTCCATCAGCAATTCCGATAAGGTCTCGGCCCGCACCTCGCGCGGCTCGCCATTAAGCACGATCTTCATCGACCATCTCCGAATGTTTGTGTTCAAGTGCCAGATCGGCAACGCCTTGGGCCATCGCCGGTGCCAGCAGGTACCCGTGGCGGTACAGCCCGTTGGCGTAAATCGTCCCGCCCCGACGCCGGATCCGAGGCAGATTGTCGGGAAAGGCCGGGCGCAGATCGACGCCGATCTCTAGCACCTCGGCCTCGCCAAAAGCGGGGTTCAACGCATAGGCCGCGCTGAGCAGTTCCAACATCGAGCGCGCGGTGATGCGGGTTTTATCCTCGGATTCAATCATCGTCGCGCCCAGCATGTAGATGCCATCGCCACGCGGCACGATGTAAAGCGGCATCCGGGGATGCAACAGGCGCACGGGCCGGGTCAGCGTCACATCAGGGCAGCGGATCACCAGCATCTCACCCTTTACGCCCCGAAGATCAGACAAGGCGTCCCGCGCCTGAAGACCACGGCAGTCAATCGCGTTCTCCAACCCAGCAGGGGCGGGTTCGCGATGAAAGGCAACGCCCCGCGCGATAAGATCGTCGAACACATCCTGCAGCGCCTTGCGTGGGTCTATATGGGCTTCGTCCTTGAAATACAGACCGTTGCCGAAACCATGTAGATCAGGCTCTAATGTGGCTAGTTCCTGCTGATTTACCTCATGATACCCCTGCGTTCGACGACCAAACCGACGCAAATCCGGCAAGTCGCGCGCACCGCAAACGACCAAAGTACCGCGCTGATGAACCTTGGTCCGGGTCGCCCACCAGTCAAAAGCACCCTGCCCCAGGCGCAAGACCGGCTCTTCGGCATTTTCGAACTCGCACCACGGGGCCAGCATTCCCCCGGCCCACCAAGAACAGCCATGCGGACCCGGCAGGCCGGCGGGGTCAAAGACCTGCACCCGTGCGCCGCGATGGGCCAATTCGGACGCAACAGCCAAACCGGCCACGCCTGCCCCTATGACAGACCAGATCCTCACGCTGGCCAGACCCGATGGAAATGATGCACCGGACCATGGCCCCGGCCCACGCACAGCCCATCAGCCTGGGCGATAGCGCCTTGCAAATAAGCATGTGCCTCTGCCACGGAATCCCGCAAGCTCAGACCTTTGGCCAGCCCGGCGGATATGGACGAGGACAAGGTGCATCCGGTCCCATGGGTGTTCTTTGTATTCCGGCGCTGCGCCGTGAATTCATCCACCAAACCCGAGCCGTCAACCAACAGATCATGACATATCTCGCCCTTACCGTGCCCGCCTTTCATCAAAACCGACGCGGCACCCTTTGCGCAAAGGGCCAGCCCCTGAGCCACCATTTCATCCGGAGACTGCGCTTCGTTCTGCTCAAGCAGCCGCCCAGCTTCGGGCAAATTGGGTGTCAGGACGGTCGCGCGTGGTATCAGAAGGTCCGTCAGGGTCTGGATCGCGTCACCGGCCAGCAAAGCATCCCCGGATTTCGCGATCATGACAGGGTCCAAGACAATGGGTCCCGCATAGCCTGACAAGGCATCTGCCACGGTCTCGATAATCTCGGGGGTTGCCAGCATGCCGATCTTGATCGCCCCAACATCCAGATCGCTCAGCACCGCGTCGATCTGTGCGCGGATCACATCAAGGGGAATGCCATGAACCGCCGTCACGGCCCGGGTGTTCTGCGCAGTCACTGCCGTAACAACGCTAGCCCCGTAAACGCCCAGCGCCGACATCGCCTTGAGATCGGCCTGAATTCCGGCCCCGCCTCCGCTGTCGGACCCTGCAATGGTCAAGGCAATAGCTGCCATGTCGTTGCTCCATCTTCTAGGGGCAACAACGGAGGATGGAAAACGTCTGTATTCATAAGACCGTTCCCTCCGCCGGAATTGCCCGGATCAGGTTCGATGGGTTGATGCAGCTGCACCTCTCAGCCTTGCGAACAAGGCACCCCAACGGTTGCGCGGACCATCTCAGGAGCGGCGACAATAATCAAGCGGAGATTTGCGAGGCTCTGCCTCGCGCTCCGAGGTATTTTTAGCCCGATGAAGAGCGGATCACCTGCTTCATCTGGCCCTAAATACCTCGGGGGAGTCGCGGGGGCAGCGCCCCCTTTTTTGGGAAAAGACTTCAGCCCTTCATCCCGTCCCAGAAGGATTTGACGGAGGAGAAAAAGCTGTTGGATTCCGGGTGATTGTCTTCACCCAGGTCGTCGAACTCGCGCAGCAGCTCTTTCTGGCGGCTGGTGAGGTTTACCGGAGTTTCCACGGCCAGCTCGATGAACATGTCGCCAACACCGCCGCCGCGCAGGGCTGGCATGCCCTTGCCGCGCAGTCGCATCTGGCGACCCGATTGGCTGCCCGCTGGAATCTGCACACGCCCGCGGCCACCGTCGATGGTCGGAACTTCGATCGAACCACCAAGCGCGGCTTTGGCCATGCTGACCGGCACGCGGCAATAGAGGTTCACGCTGTCACGCTCGAACAGCCTGTGATCTGAGACCTCTACAAAGATGTATAGATCACCCGGAGGGCCACCGCGCATTCCAGCCTCGCCTTCACCGGCCAGACGAATGCGCGTGCCGGTTTCGACACCGGCTGGAATGTTAACTGACAAAGCGCGTTCTTTTTCAACACGGCCCGCACCCTGACAGGATTTGCAGGGGTTCTTGACGATTTGACCCAGGCCCGAACAGGTCGGACAGCTGCGTTCTACTGTGAAAAAGCCTTGTTGCGCACGCACCTTGCCCATACCCGAACAGGTCGGACAGGTGGTGGGCTCAACACCGCCTTCAGCCCCAGATCCGTCGCAGGACGAACAGGCAACCGCTGCCGGGACATTGATGGTTTTCTGCTGACCTGAATACGCCTCTTCCAGCGAGACGCGCAGGTTATAGCGCAGATCCGAACCGCGTGCGGCACGACGTCCACCGCCCCCGCCCCGTTGGCCGCCCATGAAATCGCCGAACAGGTCGTCGAACACATCCGAGAATGCACTGGAAAAGTCGCCCTGACCAAAGCCAGCGCCAGGTCGGCCACCGCCGCCCATGCCATTTTCGAATGCAGCATGACCGAACCTGTCATAAGCCGCCTTGCGTTCAGCATCTTTCAGGACGTCATAGGCCTCGTTCGCTTCTTTGAACTGTGCCTCTGACTCCGGATTGTCCTTGTTGCGGTCGGGATGCAATTCTTTGGCTTTCTTACGAAAGCCTTTCTTGATCTCGTCCGCTGATGCACCCTTGGATACGCCGAGCACATCGTAATAGTCGCGTTTTGACATCAGTATTTCCTTCTGCCTCAACGTAATCGGGCCGGCCCGGTGACCGGACCGGCCCGAATTGGCCCGGTTACCCGTTAGCTACGCTTGTCGTTGTCCAGATCTTCGAACTCGGCATCGACGATGTCATCCTCGCCAGGTGCAGCATCCGCAGCGGCAGGTTCATCTTCGCCGTCTTCAGCTTGCGCTTTGTAGATGGCTTCGCCCAGCTTCATGGCCGCTTCGGTAACGTTCTGGATGCCCGACTTGATCTTGTCGGCATTCTCGGTTTCCAGCTCGTCTTTCAGCGCGGCAATCGCCAGCTCGATGGCTTCGATGGTTGTTGGATCAACCTTGTCGGCATGTTCTTCCATCGACTTTTCTGTCGAGTGGATCAGGCTTTCCGCCTGGTTCTTTGCGTCGACCAGCTCGCGGCGTTCTTTGTCGGCCTCCGCGTTCTCTTCGGCGTCCTTGACCATCTTTTCGATGTCCTCGTCGGACAGGCCGCCCGATGCCTGGATGGTGATCTTCTGCTCTTTGCCGGTGCCTTTGTCCTTGGCCGAAACCGAGACGATGCCGTTGGCGTCAATGTCAAAAGTCACCTCGATCTGCGGCATGCCGCGCGGTGCTGGCGGGATATCTTCGAGGTTGAACTGACCCAGGATCTTGTTGTCCGCAGCCATTTCACGTTCCCCTTGGAAACAGCGAATGGTCACGGCGTTCTGGTTGTCTTCGGCGGTCGAGAAGACCTGAGACTTTTTCGTCGGGATCGTGGTGTTGCGGTCGATCAGTCGGGTGAACACACCACCCAGCGTCTCGATCCCCAACGACAGCGGTGTCACGTCCAGCAAAACAACGTCTTTGACGTCACCCTGCAGAACACCGGCCTGAATAGCGGCGCCCATGGCAACCACTTCGTCCGGGTTCACACCTTTGTGCGGCTCTTTACCGAAGAATTTAGTGACCTCTTCGATCACTTTCGGCATCCGGGTCATACCACCGACCAGAACAACCTCATCTACATCGCCAGCCGACAGGCCAGCATCTTTCAGAGCAGCCGCGCAGGGCTTCATCGACTTCTTGATCAGATCACCAACCAGCGATTCCAGCTTGGCACGGGTCAGTTTCATGACCATGTGCAGCGGCTGGCCGTTGGCGCCCATCGAGATGAACGGCTGGTTGATTTCGGTTTGTGAGGTCGAGGACAGTTCGATCTTGGCTTTTTCCGCAGCTTCTTTCAGACGCTGCAGCGCCATCTTGTCCTGGGACAGATCGACACCGTGCTCCTTTTTGAACTCATCCGCCAGGTAGTTGACGATGCGCATGTCAAAGTCTTCACCACCCAGGAAGGTGTCGCCATTGGTCGATTTAACCTCGAACAACCCGTCGTCGATTTCCAGAATGGTTACGTCGAAGGTACCGCCACCAAGGTCATAAACCGCGATGGTTTGGGTTTCTTCCTTGTCCAGGCCATAGGCCAGAGCGGCAGCTGTCGGTTCGTTGATGATCCGCAGCACTTCCAGGCCGGCGATTTTACCGGCATCTTTGGTCGCCTGACGCTGTGCGTCGTTGAAATAGGCCGGAACGGTGATGACGGCTTGTGTGACTTCCTCACCCAAGTAGCTTTCAGCGGTTTCCTTCATCTTGCCCAGAGTGAAGGCCGAAATCTGGCTTGGGGAGTACTTTTCACCGCGGGCTTCGACCCACGCGTCGCCATTGCCGCCATCAACGATGGCGTATGGTACCATTTTCTTGTCTTTTTCGACTTCGGCATCATCCACACGACGACCGATCAGGCGTTTGACGCCAAAAACCGTGTTGTCGGGGTTGGTGACCGCCTGGCGTTTCGCAGGCTGACCGACCAGTCGCTCATCTTCGGTGAAGGCGACGATCGAGGGCGTGGTCCGCGCCCCTTCGGCGTTTTCGATGACCTTCGGCTGCGAACCGTCCATGATGGCAACGCACGAGTTGGTGGTGCCGAGGTCAATCCCGATTACTTTTCCCATATGTTCAATCCCTTTCTCTTCAAGGCGATGTCCCGAGGCCCGACCCGTTATGGCATCTGGCCCCGATCTGATTTGCGCAATGGTCCTACACCATCGCGCGTCCCGGCGTATATAAGGACGGGAACAGGGGCCTGCAAGCATTCACAAATGCAGGTTTTCAGGAATCTGCAGCCTTTTTAGCAAGGTTTTGGCAAGGATTGAGGAATCTAGAATGGCGCGGCTGCTTTTACGCGGTTTTGAAATCAGGAAAGCTTACCTTGACGGAGCTGCCCAGGCACAGCTGATCACGCTGTTGCGTCCGATTCTGAAATCAGCACCTTTGTTCCGCCCGACCACCCCTTCGGGCAAGGAAATGTCTGTTCGCATGACCTCGGCCGGGGCGCTGGGTTGGGTCACTGACAAGAACGGGTACAGGTACCAGCCGCACCATCCAAAGGGTATGGAATGGCCCGCCATTCCAGACTGCATTCTGGATATCTGGCGCGATCTTGCCAGCCCCGAACGTGACCCCGACTGTTGCTTGGTCAACTACTATGGCGAAGGGGCGCGAATGGGCCTGCATCAGGATAAGGACGAGGCCGATTTTTCCTGGCCGGTCCTTTCGATCTCATTAGGTGACGACGCGTTGTTCCGCATTGGCAACACGACCCGAGGGGGCAAAACGGAATCGATCTGGCTTGGCTCGGGCGATGTTGTTGTGATGGGCGGACCCGCGCGCCTAACCTATCACGGGGTAGATCGCATTCGTTTCGGGTCTTCAAAACTGTTGCCAAAGGGCGGGCGGATCAACCTGACCTTGCGCGTGGCGGGTTAACGGCGTGCGCTCCAGCTTTGCGACACATGCTGGCGGGTAAAGAAAATTCCAAGCAAGCCGATCAACAACAGAGCCAACCCGACCCAGACAGGATATTCCCAGTTGGTATTGCGCGGATAGTAATTCCGAAAAACGAAACCCCGACACTGGTCGATAATGTGAAACAACGGATTCCAGGCGAACATGGTCAACATGAACCCGCCCAGCGCATTGCCGACGAACATTTTTCCCGAGAACACCATATTCAGGCGCCGGTAAATTGTGCTCATGATCGTGGCAGTGGTCGGAAACCAGGGCTTGATCGCCATGAACACCACGCCGACCGCACAGCCCGTGAACCAGGCCAGCATCAGCATGGCAAAGGCGCCACCGGGCTCCTGAATTTCCAGCGGAGCAACCGATACGCTGTAGACAAACAGGATGATGACGATTGTCAAAACCTGAGTATACAGCGACCCGAAAGCGGCAGCCATAAGCACGACCATCATGTTCATCGGCGAATGCAGCATCATCGGGTTATTACCCGTGTCCAATCCGGAAACCGAACCGACGGCTTTAATGTGCGTCAGAAACAGGAAAACCCCAGACAGCAGATACAGAATGAACTCACCCCGGATTTTGGCAACGCGCGCGCCAAGAAGGGACATGATCACGTAAAACACACTCACCAGCACCAGAACCTGGAAAATATTGATAAGCACCGAAAGCACAGCATTGCTGTGTTGAGATCGGACATTCCGGACCACGGCGTGAAACACCAGTTCCGCCGTCGTAAACGCACCGCCTATAAGCGACCGGTTTCGCTTGTAATAAAACACCCGAAGCGTCTTTCCTGTATTATTGCCTGCAATCTGGCACGAAATTCTTGCCGTTCCGTAACCAGCACAGCATAAGGCCGTCAGGTTATTCGATCAACAAATCACAGGAACGGAGCTTTTTTGTGACCTATGATGCCCTCATCCCCGTCATCCGACGTCTGGCCCTGGAAGCGGGCGATACGATCATGGACATCTATAACTCGGATGGGTTTGACGTGAAGGTCAAATCCGATGCCAGCCCCGTGACCGAAGCAGATGAGGCCGCCGATGCGCTGATCTCGGCCGGTCTGCGCGCGGCGTTCCCCAATATCCTGCTAGTGACCGAGGAACAGGCCGCCTCGCATTCTGAAAAAGGCGATACGTTCCTGATCGTTGATCCGCTGGATGGCACCAAAGAGTTCATCAACCGGCGTGGCGATTTCACCGTTAATATCGCGCTGGTCGAAAACGGTACCCCAACGCGCGGCGTGGTTTATGCGCCAGCCCGCGGCCGGATGTTCTATACTTTGGCCGACGGGCAATCGGTCGAGGAAACCGGCGCGCTGGACAAGGATCAACCCGGCGCCGTGGCTCCGATTTCGGTCTCTGATCCAGACAATTCCGCGCTTTTGGTCGTGGCCTCGAAGTCACATCGTGACCAGGCGACCGACGATTACATCAACAAATATCAAGTGCAGGACAGCAAAAGCGCGGGCTCGTCGCTGAAGTTCTGCCTGATTGCGACGGGCGAGGCAGATATCTATCCCCGCGTTGGCCGCACGATGGAATGGGATACGGCAGCAGGTCACGCCGTGCTGACAGGTGCGGGCGGCAAAGTTGTCCGGTTCGACAATCATGCGCCGCTGACCTATGGCAAGGACGGCTATGCAAACCCGTTCTTTATCGCCTACGCTCCGGGTGTAGACCTGAAGGAGGCCTGATGTCCGTTCTGATCGCCATTCCCGCCCGCTACGCCTCGACCCGGTATCCGGGCAAACCCCTGGTGCCGCTCACCGGGGCCAGTGGCAATGCAATGACTCTGATCGAGCGGTCATGGCGCGCGGCCAGTTCGGTCTCGGGCGTGGACCGCGTTGTGGTTGCCACCGATGACGACCGCATTCGCGAGGTGGCCGAAGGGTTCGGGGCCGAGGTTGTGATGACCTCGGAAACCTGTGGCAATGGCACCGAACGCTGCGCCGAAGCGCATGATGTGCTGGGCGCAAGCTATGACATCGTGGTGAACCTGCAGGGCGATGCACCGCTGACCCCGCATTGGTTCGTCGAAGATCTGATCACCGGTCTGCGTGCCGCACCCAAGGCTGGGGTGGCCACTCCGGTTCTGCGCTGCGACGGCGATGCGCTCAACAGCCTGCTGAATGACCGCAAACACGGGCGCGTCGGTGGAACAACCGCCGTTTTCGCCGCTGATCACGGCGCGATGTATTTCTCGAAAGAGGTCGTGCCCTTTACTTCACAGGCTTATGCGGGCGGGGAGGAAACGCCGGTGTTTCACCATGTCGGCGTCTATGCCTACCGCCCTGACGCGCTGGCGGCTTATCCGTCCTGGCCTGTCGGTCCATTAGAGCAACTGGAAGGGCTGGAACAGCTGCGTTTCATGGAAAACGGGCGTAAGGTTCTGTGTGTTGAAGTCGAATCCAAAGGCCGCCAGTTCTGGGAACTAAACAATCCGCAGGACGTTCCCAAACTTGAAGAGATGATGGCCGCGATGGGGCTGGACTGAGTGCCGCAGGCTGTCGCACCCTGAAAAACCGGAATAACGGGATCTGATATGACACATATCCTTGTAACCGGCGGTGCCGGATATATCGGATCCCATGCCTGCAAGGCACTGTCTCGTGCCGGGTACACACCTGTCACCTATGACAACCTGATCACCGGTTGGCAGGACGCGGTCAAATTTGGCCCGTTCGCACAGGGTGATCTGCTGGACCGGGCGCGCCTGGATGAGGTTTTCGCCAAGTATCAACCCGCCGCCGTGATGCATTTCGCAGCGCTCAGCCAGGTGGGCGAGGCGATGTCGGAACCCGGAAGATACTGGTCGAACAATGTCACTGGTTCGCTGACCCTGATCGAGGCCGCGGTGGCGGCTGGATGTCTGGATTTCGTGTTCTCATCGACCTGCGCCACCTATGGCGAACATGACAATGTGGTGCTGGACGAGAACACGCCACAGCAGCCGCTGAACGCTTACGGCGCCTCCAAACGCGCGATCGAGGATATCCTGCGTGATTTCCAGGCCGCTCACGGGATGAACCATGTGATTTTTCGCTATTTCAACGTGGCTGGCGCCGATCCGGACGGAGAAGTAGGCGAATTCCACCGCCCCGAGACCCATCTGGTTCCGCTGATGTTGGATGCGATTGACGGCAAGCGCGACGGGCTGACTGTGTTCGGAACCGACTATGACACGCCCGATGGCACCTGTATCCGCGATTACGTGCATGTCTGCGATCTGGTTGACGCGCATGTTCTGGGGCTGCGATGGCTGGAACAGGGAAAGGACAGCCGCGTTTTCAACCTGGGCACGGGCTCTGGCTTTTCGGTGATGGAAGTGATCGACCAGTCGAAATCCGTCACCAATCGCGCGGTGCCCTATACCATCGGCCCGCGCCGCACCGGAGATTGCACCAAGCTGGTTTCGGGCTCGGACAGGGCCGGGCAAGAACTGGGCTGGTCCCCCAAAAGGTCCGTGTTAGAGACGATGATTGCCGATGCCTGGCGCTGGCATCAGAACGGGCATTACGACAGATGAGGGCCGCGTGAGCGATACCCTGCCGCCAATCGGATGGGTGCAACGCTATCGCTTGCGCCTGAAACGCAGGCGGCTGTTGTGGCGATCCTTTCGCAGCCGCCATCAGCTAACCCAACTGGTCGACCAAACCGACCAGATACGCCCGGGTGCGATACTGGTCTTTACCACCCTGCGAAATGAAATCACGCGCCTGCCCTGGTATTTCCATCACTACCGGACGCTGGGCGTTGATCATTTTCTGATCGTGGACAACGGCAGCGATGATGGCTCGGTCGCATATCTGAAAGATCAACCGGATGTATCCTTGTGGCAAACCGATGCCAGCTATCGCGCCTCACGATACGGGCTGGATTGGCTGACCTGGCTACAGATGCGATTTGGTCACGGCCATTGGGCTTTGATGGTGGATGCGGATGAGTTGCTTATCTATCCCGAATGGGACAGCCATCCGCTGCAGGATTTGACCCAACAGCTAGAGGTGCAGGGGCGCGACGCTTTCGGAGCCTTGATGTTGGACCTGTACCCCAAAGATCAGCTCGGCACACAGCCCTATGACCCCGGAACCGACCCGACCGAAGTTTTGGGCTGGTTTGATCCAGGCCCGTTGCGCGCCAAACGGCAATCGCCGCTGGGCAATCTCTGGGTTCAGGGCGGTGCACGGGAACGCGTGTTTTTTGCTGACCGGCCCGAGCGGTCACCAACTTTAAACAAAATACCGCTGGTACGCTGGTCGCGGCACTATGCTTACGTGAACTCCTGCCATTCCGCCCTGCCCCGAGATTTGAACGCCACCTATGACGGACCGGGGAGCCACGGCCCTTCGGGCGTGCTACTGCACACAAAGTTCCTGCCCGAGGTGGTCATCAAATCAAGAATCGAGAAAACCCGAGAGCAGCATTTTCACGACCCGGCGGAGTTCGACAGCTATTATGATGGCATAATTAACCGCCCGATCATGTGGGATCCACAATCGGTGGAATATATCGGATGGCGCCAACTGTGTGAGCTTGGCTTGATGGGCAAAACTGACTGGAAAAACAACGTTTCGGACTAACTACTTTTAAATGCGTTGCTTCATTAGATGGTAAAGTGGCATAAAATGGCATTCGCCCGGCTCCACTCTGGCTTGTTCAGGCCCCGGGTATGCTCGCGTATTAACAAAGGTTGGGCAGTCGCGTGAGCCTGTTGGATTCATACCGAATGAGATTGCGGCGCAAGCGCCGCCTGTTGCGTTGCGTTCGCAAACGGCGCGAATTAGAAGCGGTTTCCGACAAAACCAACGCCATTCAACCCGGTGACATCCTGTTGATGAGCGTGGTGCGAAACGAAAAAATCCGCCTGCCCTATTTTCTGGAATATTACCGAAAACTTGGCGTTGATCGCTTTTTGTTTGTGGACAACAACAGCGACGACGGCACACGCGAGTTTCTGAGTAGTCAGCCGGACGTATCGGTCTGGCAGTCCAACGGCAGCTATAAGCGGGCCACATATGGCACTGATTGGTCGAACTATCTGCTGCGCAAATACGCCGATGGGCACTGGGTTCTGACGGTCGATCCGGATGAGTTCTTCATCTATCCGTTCTGCGACACGCGGCCCATTCGTGCCCTGACCGACTGGCTTGATGGCTGTGCCGTCCGCAGTTTCGGCACCATGCTGATCGACATGTACCCGCAGGGCCCGGTAGATGCCGAACCCTATCGTGAGGGGCAAGACCCCTTCGAGATTGCCCGTTGGTTCGATGCCGGGAATTATGTGATCAGCAAAAACCCTGAATACGGGAATCTCTGGATACAGGGTGGGCCGCGCGCCCGTGTCTTTTTCCGCCAGGCTCCGGAAAAGGCGCCTGCGTTGAACAAGATACCGCTGGTCAAGTGGGACCGTCGATATGTCTATGTCAGTTCGACCCATTCGCTGCTGCCACGCGGGCTGAACCAAGTCTATGACGATTGGGGCGGCGAAAAAACCAGCGGGGCGTTGCTGCATGCCAAGCTGATCAACACCCTGGGTGACAAGGCACATGAAGAAATGGAGCGGCGTCAGCACTATCGCGGGTCCGGCGAATATCGCGCCTATGCCGAAGGGCTGAACGACCGTCCGGTGTTTTGGTGCGACCGGTCCGAGGCTTATATCAACTGGCGACAGCTTGAGATTCTTGGCCTCATGTCGAAAGGGAACTGGGCATGAGCAGCCTTGGCGTCATCATGCTGGTGCATGCCGCTCTTCCAAGGGCGCAACAGGTCGCGCGCCATTGGGCGGCATCCGGCTGCCCGGTGGTGATCCATGTCGACCTCAAGGTTGCGGACACTGTTTTTGATGGCTTTGTAGCCTCCTGTGCGGACGAACCTCTGATCCGGTTCTCGGAGCGCCACACCTGCAACTGGGGCGGTTGGGGCATTGTTGCAGCCTCGCAATCAGCGGCTGAACTGATGCTGGAGGCCTTTCCCGAGGTACACCATATCTTTCTGGCCTCGGGCGCCTGCCTACCGCTACGGCCCGTCGATGAGCTGGTCACATATCTAGCGGAACGGCCCCGTGTCGACTTTATCGAAAGCGCGACAACAGCTGATGTAAGCTGGACGATTGGCGGACTGGATCAGGAACGATTTACGCTGAGATTTCCGTTCTCGTGGCGTAAACAGCGCAAATTGTTCGACGCTTACGTAAAGCTACAGCGGACAATCGGGATCCGACGGCCGATACCCGAAGGTCTGGTGCCACATATGGGCAGTCAATGGTGGTGCCTGACCCGTCAAACGCTGTCGGCCATTCTGCAAGATCCCAAACGCAAAACATATGACCGCTATTTCCGGCACGTCTGGATTCCAGACGAAAGCTATTTTCAGACCCTAACCCGGCTTTATTCAACACATATCGAAAGTCGCTCCCTGACGCTGTCCAAATTCGATTATCAAGGTCGCCCGCATATCTTTTATGACGATCATCTACAGCTATTGCGACGGTCGGACTGTTTTGTAGCACGCAAGATCTGGCCCCAGGCCAATCGGCTTTATCAGGCGTTTCTGACCAACCAGGCACAGGCGATGAAGCCTACTGAACCCAACCCGGGCAAGATCGACCGGTTGTTCTCGAAAGCGGTCGAGCGCAGGACTCGAGGCCGGGATGGCCTGTATATGCAAAGCCGCTTTCCCCGCCACGGCAGCGAGAACGGACTGACGTCGTTCCCCTATTCGGTATTCCAAGGGTTTACCGAACTGTTCGCAGATTTCGAGCCCTGGCTGTCGGAAGCCACCGGAACAAAGGTCCACGGTCACCTCTTCGGTCCCGAACGTGCGGAATTCGCCGGCGGGGCGCCTCTGGTCAACGGCGCATTAAGCGATTGTGCCAGCCTGCGGGACTATAACCCTACAGCGTTTCTGTCGAACCTGATCTGGAATACTCGGGGCGAGAGGCAGTGCTTTCAATTTGGCCCCACGGATACGCAGGATATCAACTGGTTTCTGGCGCGCGACAGAAATGCGCAGATTTCCGTTGTCACAGGCGCCTGGGCCATTCCCCTGTTCCGTTCGAATGGAAATTTCGCGGATATCCGTAACGAAGCCGCCCGCCTGCAACAAATCGAGACCAAACAACTTGAGGTTTTAACTTCGGTCTGGACCAAGGCCAAAGTGCGCACTTGGTCGCTGGCCGAGTTTGTGGAATCTCCGATGGAGCCTCTGCAATCCATTCTGGAAGAAACCGGATGCCAGAACCCCAGCCACCTGACCCAAGCCCCTACGATGGTCGACCTGTCTGGGTTCGGGAAGTTCCTTCAAAACCTGAAGAACCAGGGTATGCACCCTTATCTTATGGGAGATTTTCCAGCCGATGACATTTTTGGCCGGCAACTCAGGCCTTATCGAAAACCATATCTGGTGCAATAGCGTTTCATGTCATCCAAATTCGACTATTTCGTAATACTTGCCGCCATGCGGACCGGATCGAACCTGCTTGAGGCAAATCTGAACGCATTGGAAGGCGTCTCCAGCCATGGTGAGGCCTTCAATCCTCATTTCATTGGCAGGCTAAAGGGGGACAGCCTGCTGGGCGTCACTCTCGAAGAACGCGACAATGACCCTAAAACCCTGCTGAACGCCATCCGATCAGCTGAGGGTGAAATGAACGGGTTTCGCTTTTTCCAGGGCCACGATCCGCGTGTGTTAGAGCCTGTTTTGGATGACCCGAGTTGCGCCAAGATCATTCTGACGCGCAACCCTCTGGACAGCTATATCTCGTTGAAGATCGCGCGCGAGACCAAGCAATGGCAGCTGAAAAACGTCAAGCGGCGGCGCACCGAGCAGATCGCCTTCAACCCTCGTGAGTTCGAAACCTATCTGGACCAGCAACAGGCCTTTCAACTGACTTTGCTGCATCATCTTCAGGCCAGCGGGCAAACCGCCTTTTTCATCGCTTACGACGATCTGAACCGGCTCGACAGCCTGAACGGCCTGGCGGCCTGGCTTGGGGTATCGGGTCGGTTGACCACGATCGACGACACGCTCAAACCCCAGAACCCTGAGCCGGCCTTGTCCAAGGTGACAAACCCTGATGAGACCGAACAGGCCTTGTCGCGCATCGACAGTTTCAGCCTGCACAGAACTCCGAATTTTGAACCCCGGCGTGGCGCGGCCGTTGCGACCTATGTCGCCACGCCGAAAACCCCGTTAATGTATCTGCCCGTGCGGAGCGGCATCGAAGGGGTTGTGAAGCAATGGATGGCTGCGCTTGATTCAATCAGTGCGGATGACCTGATCACTGATCAAAACCGCAAAAAGACCCGCCAGTGGTTACAGGATCATCCGGGGCATCGCAAATTCACCGTGGTGCGGCACCCGCTGGTACGCGCACATTCGGCCTTTTGTTCCTATATCCTCAGCACCGAGCCCGGCGCCTATCTGAAAATCCGCAATATGCTGCGCAACCGGTTCAAGCTTCCGATCCCCGGACAGTTACGCGCTGAAAACTACCCCATCGAGCAGCATTATGAGGCATTCTCGGCTTTTCTGACTTTCCTGCGGCAAAACCTGGCGGGACAAACCCCTGTGCGCGTTGACGGCGTTTGGTGCAGTCAGGCGCAGGTGTTGGAGGGCGTAGTCGGTTTTGCCCTGCCGGATCTAATCCTGCGCGAGGAAGAAATTGCAACTGCCCTGCCGTATCTGGCGCGGCGGCTGGGTCATGACAGCCCGCCCGCGCCCGGCAATACCAGACCAGATATCCCGTTTTCACTGAGCGATATCTATGACACCAAACTTGAGGCGCTGGCGGCCGAAACCTACCAGCGCGACTATATGCAATTCGGGTTTGACGTCTGGAAGCCGGCTACGGGCGCAGCGTAATCACTGTGCCGCGATTCACCATCGCATAGATCTCTTCGATCTCTTCATTCTTGACAGCGATGCACCCTGCCGTCCAATCCGATTGCTTCTTGGCACGCTTTTTCTCGGACCGGGTTTTCGGCTCGCCGTGGATGAAAATGTCACCGCCCGGATCAACGCCCGCAGCCTTGGCCTCTGCGATATCCTTCGAATCCGGATAGGAAATCCCCAGCGACAGGTGATAGCGGCTTTTGGGATTGCGCCGGTCGATCAAATAGGTGCCCTCTGGCGTGCGGCCGTCGCCGCGTTTTGTTTTGGTGCCATTGGGGGCAAAGCCAAGATCGACCTTATATTCCTTGAGGACATGTTCATTGTGCAGAAGATAAAGCTTCCGCGCGCTTTTGTTGATGACCATAGAGGTCACCTCGGGGCCATCATAGGCCAAAAATCTGGGGTTGGCCGAGGCGCAGGCCGAAAGACCCAGCGTAGCCACAGCACCCATTCCAAATGCTCGACGATCCATGTTTAATGCCTGCTTCTGCTTTTTTTGTGATTATGCCAGAAATCCAGAAAACTGAAATCACTTTTTGCTGTTCGACTGCTCAAGCAAGCGGCGTTCGATGGATTCCAGCCTTTCCAGCACCTCATCACGATAGGCATCGGTTTTCACCTCATCCTCGGCGTGATGGGCATCCTGCATTGAATTCACAATCAGACCAACCAACAGGTTCACCACTGCAAATGTCGTAACCATGATGAATGGCACAAAGAATATCCACGCATAGGGATAAACCTCCATCACCGGGCGCACGATGCCCATGGACCAGCTTTCCAGCGTCATGATCTGGAACAACGTATAGGCCGACAGGCCCAAATCGCCAAACCAGTCCGGAAATGTGCCCGAGAACAGCTTGGTCGAGATTACCGCGCCGATGTAAAACAGAATCGCCATCAGCAGGAAAACGCTGGCCATACCCGGCAAAGCTGAGATGAAACCCTCGACCACCCGACGCAGCCGTGGCGCGACTGAAATTACCCGCAACACCCGTAGGATCCGCAGCGCCCGCAGCACCGACAGACCGCCGGCGCTTGGGATCAGAGCGATGCCAACAACGATGAAGTCAAACAGGTTCCAACCATTGGTAAAGAACCGGCGCCCTGTGGCGACCAGTTTCATCGCAATCTCGGCCACGAAAATCGTTAGGCAAAGGCTGTCCAACACCACGATCAAGGGACCCGCGGCCTCCATCAGCGTCGGTGAGGTTTCCATGCCGAGCAGGATGGCGTTGAAGATGATGACACCTGTGATGAACCGACCGAAGGTCGGGTTTTCAGTGATATCATGCAGGCGCTGGGCAAGCCCCATTCTGAAACTCTCCTGTTTGGTCATGATGCGGGGTTCAGTGCAAACCGCGCGGCAAGTTCCGTGTGTGACGACCATCGAAATTGGTCCACCACCTGTACCCATTCAAGGGTATAGCCTGCGTTAATCAGGTTTTTTGCATCCCGCGCAAAGGTCACGGGGTTGCATGAGACATAGGCGATGACCGGGGGCAGCGCTTGCGCCAGCTCGGCCACCTGCGCCTCGGCCCCGGCGCGGGGCGGGTCCAGGACAACCGCGTCAAAGTTCTTCAGCTCATCAGGCATCAATGGGCGGCGGTACAGGTCGCGCGCCTCGGTCGTGACCCGTTTCAGACCTTGCGCGCGACGCCAGCCTTGATCCAGAGCGGTGGTCATCAGGGCCTCACCCTCAACCGCGTGTACTTCGGCGTCCTCGGCCAGTGGCAATGAGAATGTCCCGCAACCCGCAAACAGGTCCACAACCCGCTTGGCGCCCTTGGTTGCCTGCAGAACTGCCTGTAATAGAGCCTGTTCTCCGTCCTTCGTGGCCTGCAGGAATGCCCCTGGAGGCGGCACGACAGCCGCCACGCCAAATCGCTGAATCGGGGCGTGACGCGAGGCGATCACCTCGCCATCCCAGCTGAGCCGCGCAAGCCCATGTGCCTCGGTCGCCTGTGCCAGGGCCAGTTCCAATGGACCGTCCAGCGGTTTGCCGCCTTTGACGGCGACATCCAAACCGCCATCAGAAAGGGTCAGCGTGACCGCCAGCGCCCCTTTGCGGCTACCACCCAAAACGGCAAGCGCCTCAGCCACGGGGACGGCTGCAATCAGGGCCGGATCAAGCAGATGACAATCAGAGATTTCGGTAATCGTGTCTGAGGCACGGCCATGAAACCCGGCCATAGTGCCTTTTTTGGTCCGTCGAACCGCAATCGTAGCCCGTCGCCGTGATCGTTCCGGCGAGGTATGGATCGGCCGCATCGGGGCATCGAGCCCCTGCGCGGCCAGCGCGTTGCGCACGACCTCAACCTTCCAATCAGCAACGAAATCATCCGCGGCATGCTGTAGCTGACATCCGCCGCAGGCTTTGTAGTGCCGGCACGGTGCTTTGACCCGCTGGTCCGAGGGGGTCTCGACCCGAATGTCGCTCAGCACTTGACCAACCAATATCCCGCTGACCACCTCCCCCGGCAAGGTGCGGGGGGCGTAGATCGGTCCAGCGGCGATGCCGTCGCCCTGATGACCAAGGCGTAAAATGCTGTAATGCTGCGTCATGAGGGCCTGATAGCTGGGCTTTACCCACAACAAAACCCTTATTCGGCGGCGGCGGCCTGAATAAACCCGCCCGATTGGCGATCCCAGAACCGGGCATAAAGCCCGCCCTGCTCCAGCAAGTCGTCATGGCTTCCCATTTCAACGATCTGCCCTTGATCCAGAACGACAATCCGGTCCATCTCGCTTAGCGTCGACAGCCGATGTGCAATCGCCAATACCGTTTTGCCCTGCATCACCCGATGCAACGCGGTCTGGATCGAGGCTTCGACCTCGGAATCCAAGGCCGAGGTCGCCTCATCCAGCACCAGAATCGGCGCGTTTTTCAGGATGGCGCGTGCAAGCGCAATCCGCTGCCGCTGACCGCCGCTCAGTTTGACGCCGCGCTCGCCCAGATGCGCATCATAGCCCTTGCGACCATGGGCATCCCGCAGGCCAAGGATAAATTCATGCGCCTCGGCCTTTTGCGCCGCGGCGATCATATCGTCTTCCAAGGCATCAGGGCGGCCATATAGGATATTCTCGCGCGCCGAGCGGTTGAACATCGCAGTTTCCTGCGTGACCATTCCGATTTGACTGCGCAGACTGTCCTGCGTCACCTGTGACACATCCTGCCCATCAATCCGAATTGCGCCGCTTTCCCCTTCATAGAGCCTGAGTAGAAGCGAAACGAGCGTAGATTTCCCCGCACCCGATGCCCCGACGATACCCAGCTTTTCGCCAGGATGTACGGTCATGTGCACGTCGGTCACGCCGCCGATGTCACCGCCATAAGCAAAGCTGACATGGTTAAACTCGATCTGACCTTCTGGCACGCTCAGCCTAGCTGCCCCTGCCGCATCCTCGACCCGGTCACGCTTGGCTAGCGTCTTCATGCCATTCTCGATCTCGCCGACATTGGCATAAAGCCCCATCAGCGTGAAACTGACCCAGCCTGTCATCTGCGAAATTCGCACGGACATCGCGCCCGCCGCAACGATATCACCAGCGCTGGCCATCCCGGACCGCCACAGCAGCAAGGTCACCCCCAGCAGCAGCACGGGCAACACCCCGGCCAGAACCATCAGTATGAACCTAAAACTGGCGGAGAGCTTGCCAAAGGCCAGCATCTTGTGGCGCAGATCGACCATCGAGTTTCGGGCCGCCTGATCCTCGAACTCGGAATGGGCGAACAGCTTGACGGTTTTGATATTGGTGATCGTGTCGACCACCTGCCCCGACACCATCGCCCGCGCCCCGGCCCGCGCCGCTGAGCGTGCCCGGATGCGTGGCAAATACCAGCGGATCAGCAGGAAATACACCGCCAACCAGGCGGCGAAGGGCAGCATGACCAGCAGATGAATAGATCCTAACAAAAGCAAAGTCCCTGCCAGAGACGCCAGCGCAAAAACCATTGCGCTTATCGTCTCGGACACGACCGAGGCCATCGCGTTCGAAGTTTGCATCTGTTTCTGAGCGATCCGCCCGGCAAAATCGTCGTCGAAATAGGTCACAGACTGACCCAAAGTCCACCGGTTCAGCTTGGCCAGAACCAGGGGCGGGATATTGGGCATGACAATATAGTTGTTGGAAAAGGCCGAAAGACCAAACAGCGCCGGTCGCAGCAGCATGAAAAATGCGGCGACCCCTCCAATTATCCAAAGATTGCCCGCCGTCAGAACCCCATCCGGCCCGCTTTCGTTTGCCATGTCGATCACCAGACCCAGCATCCAGGCGGTTCCGGCCTCCATCGCCCCGGCAGAGGCCGAAAACACGGAGGCGACAAGGATCATCGGCCAAGCTCCGGACAGGCACCAGCGAATGAACGCCCCCAGCCTTTGCGGCGGGGGCGTTTCGGTGGGTTTGAACGGATCTATGAGATCGGCAAGTTTCACTCAGCTGCCTCCGTGTTCAGGAAGCCTCCAGATTGCCGTGCCCAGAACTGGGCGTAAAGCCCGCCGTGTGACAGCAATTCGGAATGGGTGCCCTGCTCGACGATCCGGCCGCCATCCATCACCAGGATGCGATCCATTTGGGCAATGGTGCTGAGGCGGTGGGCAATCGCGATCACGGATTTGCCCTGCATCATGCCATAGAGCGTTTCCTGAATCGATGCTTCGACCTCGGAATCCAGCGCCGAGGTCGCCTCATCCAGCAACAGGATCGGCGCGTCCTTCAGGATCACCCGCGCCAGCGTCACCCGCTGCCGCTGACCACCTGACAACTTCACGCCCCGCTCGCCCACATGCGCATCATAGCCGGTACGCCCCTTCGGGTCCTGCAGGTCAAGGATGAACTCATGCGCCTCGGCCTGTTTGGCCGCGGCAATCATCTGCTCTTCGGAAGCCTCGGGGCGGCCATAGAGGATATTGTCGCGCACCGAGCGGTGCAGCAACGCGCTGTCCTGTTGCACCATACCGATATGGATGCGCAAGCTGTCCTGAGTGACCCGGGCAATGTCCTGATCGTCGATCAAAATGGCCCCCTGCTCCACATCGTAGAACCGAAGTAGGAGCTTAACTAGGGTCGACTTACCAGCTCCCGACCGTCCGATCAGACCGATCTTTTCGCCCGGCTCGATGGTCAGGTTGATATGGTCCAGCCCGCCGGTCTTGCGACCGTAATGATGCGACAGATCACGAACCTCGATCTTGCCGTTGGACAGATGCAGGAGTTTGGCCTGCGGCGCATCCAGCAGGTCGATCGGCTGAGCGATCGTCTCCATACCTTCGGCAACGACACCAAGCTGGCGGAAAAAACTGGTCAGCGCCCACATGATCCATCCGGTCATCGCGTTCAGGCGCAGGGTCAGGGCTGTGGCCGCCGCGACCACACCGACCGTAGCACTACCCTGCATCCACAGCGCAATTGCCCAGCCCACCACACCAACGATCAGCAACCCGTTCAATGCAACCAGAACCGCATCCATAATGGTGAAAATCCGCATCTCAGCCTGAAAGGTACGGCGGGTTTCCTCGATCGCTTCGCGCGCATAATCCAATTCCTGTGCTCCATGGGCAAACATCTTTACGGAATGGATATTGGTATAGCTGTCCACAACCCGGCCCGTTACGGCCGAGCGCGCGTCTGAGGCCGCCTTCGAAGCCGGTCCCACCCGCTGCACCGTCCAATGCACCAGAAACCCATACAGCACGAGCCAGATCAACAACGGCAACAGCAGCCGGGCATCAGCCGTCATCAACAAAATGGCTGCGCCGATCAGGTATGCCAGCGAGAAGGAAATCGCATCAAACACCTGAAACACGGCCTCACCCGCAGCGGGCGGCGTCTGCATGATCCGGTTGGCAATGCGGCCTGCAAAATCATTCTCGAACCAGCCCACCGATTGCCGCAACACGTGCTTATGCGCGCGCCAACGGATCAGAGTGCCAAAATTCGGCAGGATCGTGTTGTTGAGCAACAGCACGTCAACGACATGCAGCATGGGTCGCAGCAGCAGCACAAATAGCGCCACCAGGATCAGTTCCGTACTATGGGTCTGCCAAACTTCGTCCGGCGGGGCGGACAGCAAGTCAACAACGCGACCCATATAATAGATCAGACCGACCTCAACCGCGGCCACCACGACCGAAATCAATCCGGCCCAGAAGAACACCCGCATAAAAGGGCGGGAATAGTTCAACATAAAGGGCCACAGCCGTGTCGGCGGCGTGTCGGTTTCTTCGTAGTCGACAAAAGGGTCGACGAGATTTTCGAAATAGCGAAACATAGAGAGTGCTCCGATTGAGCAGATAACAAGTCATGCGAAAAAAGATGGCGCCAGAACACCACCCCTACGGGTCAAGTGTTATGGCTTTAGCCGAACCAGATCCCGTAATACATTCGCATCCCTCCATTCATGTTACAGGCGCAAGAAAACACAAACGATCCGGCTTGTCATCCCCTTTTGAGACTTCAATTTACTCGACCAGCAACTCGGAGCGCGTCAGGGTGAAACCCGAGGCGATCCAGCGCGCCTCGAGCTCGGCCAGTTTCTTGCCCAGCGCCGGGCCGGTAAAGTCAGGGATCAGGTCAGCGGCCCGCACGGGAAAATCCGCTGCTGCCCCGTCCCGGAGCGCTTGCCGCTTATCCTCGGACCAGGGCTGTTCCAACAAAGCACAACGCAGCAGAACTTCGTGCAGGCCGTCCTCTTCGCCATAACGGAACCCAAGCTCGGCAGTGCCCGCGGTTCCCGCGGCCTCATCCCGCATCCGTGTCAGGCGTTGCATCTGGGCCTTGCTCAGACGCAGGGTCTGGGCAATCTCAGGCGTGGCGATGGAGGAAAGTCGCCGGACCGGCTCGGGCTTTGCCCCAGCCTGCTGTTCCAAGGCGATCAGCGGGGCAAGTGATCGATCCTCAACCCCCGGCAATATCTGTGTCAGAACGCCCGTGCTGCGCATGGCAGCGACCGAAGGCGCAGGGTCAGGCGCGGTCAGCAATTTCATAAACTCGGCCCCAACCCGTTCGCGCGACAGGCCTGCCAATCCGTCCAGATTGGTTGAAATGGCCGACAGCGCTTCGGGATCAAACCCGGCTTCGGCATCCCCATACCAGGCGTGAAACCGAAAATAGCGCAGAGACCGCAGATAGTCTTCGCGGATGCGATGCTGGGCGTTGCCTATGAACCGAACCTTTCGGGCCTTTAGATCGGACAATCCATTCAGCGGGTCCAAAAGCGTCCCATCCGGGCCGGCATACAGCGCGTTCATGGTGAAATCGCGCCGCCTGGCATCTTCATCAACATTGTCCGAGAACGCCACAACAGCTCGGCGGCCATCGGTTTCGACATCTCGCCGGAAGGTCGTGATCTCATGCGGGATGCTTTGGCTGACAACGGTTATCGTGCCATGCTCGATCCCAGTTGGGATGGCCTTCAACCCCGCCGCCCGCGTCAAATCCAGCACCTGCTGGGGCGGAGCGTCCGTGGCAATATCCAGATCCGAGACCGGCGCCCCCAAAAGCGCGTTGCGGACGCAACCGCCGACGAAAAGCGCCTGAAAACCGGCATCGATCAAAACGGCGCAGACTGTCTGGGTTGCCGGATTTGTAACCCAGCTTTCTGATAGCTTCATCATTCACTCACCCGCGCAGCCAAGCCCCGCAACATCCGGGCCGTAGCCCCCCAGATGTAATAAGGGCCATAGGGCACGGTGAAATAATACCGCCGCTGGCCCCGCCAGCGACGCGACTCAACGATATAATTCGCAGGGTTTAGAACATGCGCAAGTGGGACTGAAAAAACTTCGTCAACTTCACCCGGCTCAGGAATTGGGTCGAACCCGTCTCGTAGGATCGCGACAACCGGGGTTACGACAAAAGACGTCACGGTTTCATGGGTAGGCAAATGCCCGAGAATTTCAGGCATATCCGAGGAAAGGCCAATCTCTTCCTGTGCTTCCCGCAGGGCGGTTGCGGTTACATCCGGATCAGTCTCATCCTGTTTTCCGCCGGGAAAGGCGATCTGGCCGGGATGGTGTTTCAGCGCCGATGAGCGCTTGGTCAAAAGCAGGCGCGGGGCCTCATTCGTCACAAGAATCGGAACCAGAACCCCGGCTGGACGCAGCTTGCGCCCCGCTGGCAAAACCGCATCAGGGTTCAGATCGAAATCACTGGACCCGTTGCCGGGGCGGCTCAGGGCCGCCCGCAGCTGTTCTGTTGGATCAGGCTTCACCGGCATCGAAGCCAACGGTGACGGGGTCCAATACGTAATGGGCACCACAGAACTGACAATCGGCGGTGACCTGGCCTTCGGGAGTTGTCATCTTTTCGATGTCGCGCGCCGAATAGATCGACAGGCTTTGGCGCACGCGCTCTTCCGAGCAGGTGCAGCCGAACTGAACCGATTGCGCATCATAAACACGTGGCTGTTCTTCGTGAAACAGCCGGATCAACAGGTCGGTTGGCGCAATCGAAGGACCGATCAGTTCAAGGTCATCAACAGTATCCAGAAGGATATTGACGCGCCCCCAATTTTCACCTTCCTCACCGTCAACCAGATCATCCGCCGACAGAATCTGACCGTCACCCTCTGCATTGGCTACAAATGGTGACGCTTTGGGCATGTGCTGCAGCATGATGCCGCCTGCGCGCCAGTGCTCACCGACGCCAGGTTCAGTTGATTTGCCGAAACTCAGTGAAAACCGCGTCGGCAACTGTTCGGACTGTGCGAAATACGC
This sequence comes from Ruegeria sp. CDSA241, assembly GCF_059611265.1. Lineage (NCBI taxonomy): Bacteria > Pseudomonadati > Pseudomonadota > Alphaproteobacteria > Rhodobacterales > Roseobacteraceae > Ruegeria > Ruegeria sp. CDSA241. The sequence continues at coordinate 60,821 of NZ_JBXWPF010000015.1, read as the reverse complement.
CTCAGCGCATGCGCTGAGAGAGCCGCCAGCCAGCGGTGTGATCCCCTGGTAAGGCTGCGTGCCCTCGCCCTGGTCAATCATGATGGCGAAATAGCCTTCACCCACCTGATCAAACGGTGTGGAATCGGTCAGGCGGTCCGGGTCAAAACTGGCATAGGCGCGGATGCGGGCCAGTTCGCCCTCGGCCTGCGGAGCGTAGTAATCGGTTGCGATCATCCGAACGGCGCCTTTGGACTGAACCTGAAGCGACAGCTTCCAGCGCAGCGAGACGGTCTGGCCGATCAGAGCAGTCAGCAAGGCCATCTCGGCCACCAAAGCCTCGACCTTTTCGGGATAGTCGTGCTGTTTCAGAATGCCATCCAACACTCCGTCCAGCCGCGCCACACGTCCGCGCATATCCGGTATATCAAGTTGAAAGGGCAGGACGGTGTCGTCCCACGCGATTTTTGTTCCAAGAGACATGGGGTTTCCTTAAACGCCACAGATTGGCATACCGCCAGCATATAGGTCGAAGATTTCGGGTTGTAAGGGGCCATACATGATCAGACGGTTCGGTGAAACCCCACAAGCGGGGCGCAAATACACACGACGTGTGGGTGTATACGCATTGTTGCCTCGAGGACGACATCTGTTGCTGACCTGCCAGACAGAGCCCGGCCCTGATCTGCAGTTGCCGGGTGGCGGTATTGACCCGGGCGAATCGCCCATCACCGCCCTGCATCGCGAAGTCTTTGAAGAAACCGGCTGGTTGATTGCCAGCCCGCGGCGGGTCGGCGCCTTTCGCCGTTTCACATACATGCCCGAATATGACCTGTGGGCCGAAAAGGTCTGTTTGATATATCGAGCCCGCCCTGTGCGCCGCATAGGTCCACCTTCAGAGCCATTCCACGAAGCCCTTTGGCTGGACAGTGCGGATGCCGCGCAGATGCTGGGCAACAGCGGCGACCAACATTTCGCTTCGGGACACCTGATGGGGCTTTAAGGCCCGCTGTATTCAAAGAAAACCGCAGATACGTCATCATCCATACCCTGGTCCGGATCCATGGCCTGTGTCAGCCGCCAGAACATATCGTCCAGAAATTCGGGCCCGCTGAGATCGATGGCACAATCCGTCACCATTCTGCACAGCCCCTCTTCTTCCAGCAGGGATCCATCCGCCATCCGGCATTCCGTGAACCCGTCTGAATATAGCAACAGCTTGTCACCGGGCTTCATGTAGGTATCGGTTCGCTGAAACGTGACATCCGGCAACAGTCCGATGGGCAAACCACCTTGCCCCAGATACTCGGTCCCACCATCCTGTCGCAACAACAGCGGATGCGGATGCCCTGCCTGCACCATCTTGAGATGTCCGTTTCGCAGGTCGATAATGGCATAGACCATGGTAAAATACTCTTCGACGCCAGCATCGGCCATAAGGCGGGAATTGAGCATCTCTGCCACCTGATCAGGTGGTAGCAATGCGTAAAATTTATCGAACCGCTTTTCCATCGCCACGTTCTGATCGAAATGTTTGCTGGACAGATACCCGCCCAGCCGTGCTGTCATCATCGCCGAGGTGATGCCGTGGCCGGACACATCGATGCTGTAAAACCCCACTCGGTTGACCCCCGGTGAAAACATTCCCACCAGATCGCCACCGATATGCCCACAAGGTTTCAGCAACATGCTGATACGCGACCTACCGAAATCACGCGTGAGTTCGGGGACCAAAGATTCCTGTATCTTACGCGCCTGAATCAGGTCTTTGTCGATCGCATCATGGACCACTTTCAGTTCTTCGAGCGCGGTCTCGATCATTCGGTTCTTATCAGACAGCTCACGCTGCATATCCAATATCCGTGCGCCCGCAGATATGCGCGCCCGCAATTCATCGGCCTCAAGAGGTTTGATCAGAAAATCATCCGCCCCGGCATCCAGTCCGCGCGCAACCTCCTGCTTTTCGCTTTTTGAAGTCAGAAGGATGAAATAGCTGTATTCGTCATTCTCCAGCGCCCGAAATGCCTGACAGAATTCCAGCCCGCTCATCCCCGGCATGACCCAGTCGCTCAGGACCAGATCGGGGGACATGGCAGCACAGATTTCGATGGCGGCCTCTCCGCTATCGGCCTCGAGCACCTCAAAGCCCCATTTCTTCAGCGAGGCCACAAGGATGCGACGTTGCAGACGACTGTCATCAACGACCAGCACCTTGCGAATCGCACCAAAATCCAGCTCTGCCTTTGTTTCTGCCTGACTGACCTCTGCCACCTGACCCTCAGCTCTGCCACACAATGCGGAACGGGACGACCCTAGCGCACGGCTGTTTAACATCCTGTGAAGGTCGTAAATGCATCCATCTTAACCACGGATTTACCAACGGCCTGTAGTGATAATCGGGTCGTTATCTTTAGGGAAAGGATGGCCATGATCGACTGGTCCTGGGTCAGACAGCTGCGGGACGAGGTCGGCGCCGACGAGTTTGACGAGGTAGTGGAAATCTTTCTCGATGAGGTGCAACAAGGCCTGGAGCATTTGCTGGTCGATGATGATCGGTCTGACTTCGAACAGCATCTACACTCCTTGAAGGGCAGCGCGCTTAGTCTGGGATTCAGGACATTGGCCAGGCTCTGCCAGGATGGTGAGCGCCATTCGGCACAGGGTCAGGCCGCAACCGTCGATATCGCCGAAATAGTCGGCACATTCCGGACCTCAGCAACGGAGTTTCAGGCAGGATTGAACGAGCTCTGAGCGGCGCCGTACAGGCAGCAAACAGGTACACTAGCGATGGGTGACAACCCGGCCCCGTATATTGTCTGTTTCAAACGCAGCTGATCCATCGCCGCGACAGACAACATTGCAGTATGGTCATTTGCTCAGATCACAAACTGGGCGAGGGTCTCGTCCTCGGTGATATCCGTAAAAGTGAACCCGGCTTCATCCAGATGCGCGAACAGACGGGCAAAGTTTTCGGGCTTGCGGGTTTCGATACCAATCAGAACCGAGCCGAAGTTACGTGCCGATTTCTTCATGTATTCAAACCGCGCAATGTCATCCTCGGGGCCAAGGATGTTCAGGAACTCTTTCAATGCGCCAGGGCGCTGTGGCAAGCGCAGGATGAAGTATTTCTTCACCCCCAGATAGCGCTGCGCGCGTTCCTTGACCTCGGGCAGACGTTCGAAATCGAAGTTGCCGCCAGAGGTTACGCAGACAACGGTTTTCCCTCGGATAAAACTCTGAATATCGCTCAGCGCCTCAATCGCGAGGGCCCCGGCGGGTTCCAGAACGATGCCCTCGACATTCAGCATCTCGATCATGGTTGTGCAGATGCGGTCTTCGGACAGGACCAGAGCATCCGACAGATGACGGGATTTCAGCAATTCGAACGGTTTTTCACCGATCCGACCAACTGCAGCACCGTCAACGAAATTGTCCACCTGATCCAATGCCACCGGATGTCCTGCTGCCATTGCCGCGTGCAGACAGGCACCGCCTTTGGGTTCCACAAACAGGCAATGGGTCCGATCGCCAAACCACGTAGCCACGCCCGCAGACATGCCGCCACCGCCTACTGGCAAAAGGATGTGGTCCGGCAACCCACCCAACTGCGCTTCGATCTCAACCGCAAGCGAGGCTTGCCCCTCGATCACATCAACATCGTCAAAGGGCGACAGAAAATGGCCGCCCTGTTCGGTGCACCACGCCTGCGCGGCGGCCAACGTGTCATCGAAATAGTCGCCGGTCAGATGAATCTCGATATTGTCGCCGCCGAATATACGAGTTTTCTGGATTTTCTGCTGCGGCGTCGTCACGGGCATGAAGATCACACCCTTCACATCCATGTGCTTGCACATAAAGGCCACGCCCTGCGCATGATTTCCCGCGCTGGCGCAGACAAACAGGTTCTGTCCCTGCTGTTTGCGCATGGCGTTGAACGCACCGCGGATCTTGTAGGACCGCACCGGGCTGAGGTCCTCACGTTTCAGCCAGATATCGGCCCCGAAACGATCAGACAGATGGGCATTGCGCTGCAGAGGCGTCACCGGAAACACAGAGCGCATCGCCTGTTCGGCAGCGCGGGCGCGGGTCATGAAATCACTCATGCCGGTTTCCCTGCCCCATCATCGCTGAAAGAGCAAGGGATACATATGTGTACGAGTTCAGGTCAGCTGGCGCTTTTCAACGAACACGCCGTACATGGTGGTCAAGATACTGACATTGATCAGCGGCAAAACCAGAACCCCAAAGAACAGTGAGAGCAAAACACCCAGAACCGGGATGAAAGCGAGCGCTGTAAAGACCAACTGGACCACGACCTGGAACACAAAGCTTACAAGCAAAAGAACGATGATCGCGCCACCCGCACCGGCGGTGTTGTTCCAAGCTTGCCCAAGTGTCAACGGTTGCCCAATCGCTGCTGCGGGCAGGATTATGGACAAACGGTAGAAGCCGATGATGAGGAAGACGACAAGGACAATGACAAACACAACTGACAATGCTCCACCGCCCAGCGCTGAAAGTACCGCGCCTGCCGGCAGGAACGCGATGGCCATCAGGATACCCAACAGAAGAACCCGCCCGAAATAGGCCAGAATTCTATCGAACCGGAAGGTTGGGAAAATACCTCTTGGATATTCCTCAAGCAGGACAAAGCGGTGCCACGACACCACAATCCAGAACATCGTCACAAATATCACGACCATAAAGCCCACTAGGAAGCCAATCGCCGATCCGCTCGAAACGCCCGCAGGTAACTCTCCGGTGGTTGTATTAAGTTGATCCAGCGGAACGTCCAATACAAAAAACAGGGCGACAATCACCGCTGTCGCAACCAAAGATGGCCCGAACGTAATCTGCAAAACCTGTTTGAGATTCCCAAAAACCATCCGCACCGAATGTGCAAAAATCTTCCAACCCAACATCTGAAATCTATCCCTTCAACCAATCCTTGTTTTCTTTCCTTCTGTTTCACCCCAAATCCCGACCTGCGTCAACGCAGATAACTTGCCCCCGCGTTCAAAACCCGCTAGGGGCCAGTCGTTCTACGCATAAAGGGAAGTCAGATGTCCGCGCCCAAGAAAGTTGTTCTGGCCTATTCCGGTGGCCTTGATACCTCGATCATCCTGAAATGGCTGCAGACCGAGTATGGTTGTGAGGTCGTAACCTTCACCGCCGATCTGGGTCAGGGCGAGGAGTTGGAGCCCGCCCGCAAGAAGGCCGAGCTGCTGGGGATCAAGCCTGAAAACATCTATATCGAAGACATCCGCGAAGAATTCGTTCGCGATTTCGTTTTCCCTATGTTCCGCGCCAATGCGGTCTATGAGGGGCTGTATCTGCTGGGTACTTCGATCGCCCGCCCTCTGATCTCGAAGCGTTTGGTCGAGATTGCCGAAGCTACCGGTGCTGATGCTGTGGCCCACGGCGCGACCGGTAAGGGCAACGATCAGGTACGGTTCGAACTGGCCGCTTACGCGCTGAACCCTGACATCAAGGTGATTGCCCCGTGGCGCGAGTGGGACTTGTCCAGCCGCACCAAGCTGCTGGAATTTGCCGAGGCGAACCAGATTCCGATCGCCAAGGACAAACGTGGCGAGGCGCCGTTCTCGGTTGATGCCAACCTGCTGCACACCTCATCCGAGGGCAAGGTTCTGGAAGACCCCGCCGATATGGCGCCCGATTACGTCTATCAGCGCACGGTCCACCCCGAGGACGCGCCGAATAAACCAGAATTCATCGAGATCGGGTTCGAAAAAGGTGACGCGGTCAGCATCAATGGCGAGGCGATGAGCCCGGCCACCATCCTGACCAAGCTGAACGAATATGGCGGCAAGCACGGCATTGGGCGTCTCGATCTGGTCGAAGGTCGCTTTGTTGGCATGAAATCGCGCGGTATCTATGAAACACCGGGCGGCACAATCCTGTTGGAAGCACACCGTGGCATCGAATCCATCACCATGGATCGGGGCGCGATGCATCTGAAAGACCAGCTGATGCCTCAATATGCAGAGCTGATCTATAACGGTTTCTGGTACTCGCCCGAGCGCGAGATGCTGCAGGCCGCCATCGACAAATCTCAGGATCATGTCACCGGCACGGTGCGCGTGAAGCTGTACAAAGGTTTGGCATCGACCGTGGGCCGCTGGTCGGAACACTCGCTGTATTCCGAGGCGCACGTGACCTTCGAAGAGGATGCTGGTGCCTACGATCAGAAAGACGCTGCGGGATTCATCCAACTGAACGCCCTGCGCTTGAAACTTCTGGCAGCACGCGACAAACGCCTGTCGAAGTAAGACAGCTGAGATTTTGACCTGAAGACCCGGCAGCCCCTCAGGATGCCGGGTTTTTTATACGTCCATTTTTGCCACCTCCCGTCAGGTCACTCTTGCTCCACCGCAGGATATGTCTTTACCCAAGTCACAACACTGAAAGGATGGGGCATGTTGCAGGATATCGCAGAAGGTATTCAGAACGGTCTGAATGGCAAAAACTTTGATGGGTCGTTGAAATTCGATTGCGGTGATGCCGGTGTGATTGTTCTGGCCGACAATCAGGCGACGACGCAGGATCAGGACACGGATTGCACCATCCGTATCTCACAAGAGAACCTAACCAAGCTGCTGACCGGCAAGCTGAACCCGATGACCGGTATTGCCATGGGCAAGCTCAAGATCTCGGGCAATATGGGTGTGGCGATGAAGCTGGGGCAGTTGCTGGGTTAAGGCGATAAACTCGCCTCACCAGCGCGTGAGAACAGATGTCAGCGCGTTGCGCCTGAGGTTTTCCCAAGGCAGTCTGATCATGGAAGGAGACCCACCATGATCCGAACCACATATCTTGATGCAGTCAAGCCATGGCTTCTGTTTGCGCTGATCCTCATCGTCGCAATGCTGCGCGCCGCGCCTGCACCGGCTGCCGGAACCGAGACGCTGACCGTGGCCGGGGGGTGTTTCTGGTGCGTTGAATCCGATTTCGAATCCGTGCCGGGCGTGGTTCAGGCGGTCTCGGGCTATACCGGGGGCGCAACGGCGGACCCGACCTATGGCGAGGTAACCAAAGGCGGCACAGGCCATTACGAGGCGGTTCAGATTACCTTTGACCCGGCCCGTGTTTCCCGTGAAACCCTGCTGAGCCTGTTTTTCCGCTCGGTTGATCCCACGGATGCGGGCGGACAGTTCTGCGATCGGGGAGAGAGTTACCGCACAGCGATTTTCGTCTCTAATACAGGCGAAAAGGCGTTGGCCGAGGCTGCAAAATCCAAAGCGCAGAACGTCCTGCGTCAAACGATTGTCACCCCGATCCTGCAACAGGACCGGTTTTACCCGGCCGAAGCCTATCATCAGGATTACTATAAGGGCGAAAAACTGGTCTTTACGCGGTTCGGTCCCAAACGCCAGCGCAACGCCTATAAGGCCTATCGCAAAGCCTGCGGTCGCGACGCCCGCGTCAAACAGCTGTGGGGCAGTGACGCGCCCTTTGCCGGGTCTTAATCAAAGCGCGCTTCGCGCACTTCTTTCAGATCAGGAATGACATCCGCCGTACCGTGCCGTGTCACCATCAACGCGGCAGCCCGGTTTGCCTGCAATATTGCCTGCTCCATCGGCATGCCACGATCTATTCCTGCCAGAACGTAACCTGTGAACGTATCGCCCGCACCAGTTGTGTCCACCGCCTGAACCTTGTGAGCCAAAAAATCCGAGGTCGTCCCCTTATGATGATATCGCGCGCCCTTTGATCCGAGGGTCACAATGACATGCTCTATCCCCAACTCGGACAGGCCCTGCCCGGTTGCCTGCCGCAGCTGCTCGGCCTCGACCTCATTTAGGATCAGGAAATCCAGATACGGAAGAACCGCCCGCACTGCATCGGCTTGAAAAGGGGCCGCCGCGTAACAGACAGTCAGCCCCATTTCGCGGCCCATTTTTGCGGCTTCGACCTGCAAGTTGGTTTCGTTTTGCGTCACAATCAGATCACCCTGATCCGCCGATGACAGCGCCTGGCCCAGTTGATCTGACGTAATTGCATGATTTGCGCCTTGAAACAGGATGATATTGTTTTCACCCTCGGCGTCTACGGCGATAATGGCGTGCCCGGTAGGATCTGAAACCTCGGCAATCCACCGGGTATCGACGCCATATTCGGTCAGCCTGTCACGCGCCCAGCGCCCGTCGGGCCCTATGGCCCCAATATGCGCCACCCGCGCGCCGGCCCGCGCGCCGGCGACGGACATATTCGCGCCCTTGCCGCCCAGAAACCGATCCAAACGGTTGGCCGAAAGCGTCTCACCCGCGCCCGGCAGGTGTGGCACATCATAAATCATGTCTGCGTTGATCGAGCCTAGATTCCAGATTGTCATGGCTTAACCAATATCGCAGGAGGCCAGAATGGCCATGTTCAGAATGTCATTGGCCGTCGATATGGTCGAACAGATCTGAATCGGCTTGTCGATGCCCGACAAGATCGGGCCGATCACCGTGGCCCCACCCATTTCCTGCATCAACTTGGTCGAGATCGAGGCCGAATGCCGTGCTGGGACAATCAGGATATTCGCCGGTCCGGTCAGGCGCTGGAACGGATAGTTTGCCTGCTGGTCGACATTCAGCGCCACGTCCACCGTCATTTCACCTTCGTATTCGAAATCTACGCCACGCTGATCCAGAACGGCAGGAGCGCGGTGCATCTTTTCGGCCCGCTCCGACACCGGGTAGCCAAACGTCGAAAAGCTGACAAAGGCAACGCGCGGCTCCAGCCCCATATGGCGGGCAACGGCTGCTGAGCGCTCGGCGATATTGGCCAGATCGTTTTCGTCCGGCCATTCATGGACTAGAGTGTCGCCGATCAGCACGATCCGCCCCTTGTGCAACAGCGCCGTCACACCGGCCGCGCCACGGGCCGCATCTGCATCGAACACATGGTTGATCCGATCCAGCACATGCGCCGATTTACGCGTCGCGCCCGAGACCAAACCGTCGCCATGCCCATGTGCCAGCATCAGCGATGAAAACACATGCCGGTCGCGCGCGGCAAGTCGATGAATATCCTTTCGATCAAAGCCTTTACGCTGCAGGCGATCGTACAAAAAATCAGAATAGGTATCGAGATGCGCAGTGTTGGCGGCATTCACGACCTCCAGCTCACGCACAGCATCGCCCAGCCCGGCCTCTTCCAGCTTTTGCTTGACGTCATCCGGGCGGCCTACGACCAGCGCCTTACCAAAGCCCGAGCGTTGATACATCACCGCAGCCCGCAGCACACGCGGATCGTCGCCCTCGGCAAAGATCATTCGGCTTTGCGCCTGACGGGCCCGCGCGTTCAGGCCGCGCAGAATGCTGGCGGTCGGATCCATGCGGGATTTCAAGCTCAGCTCATACGCGTCCATGTCGATAATCGGGCGCCGCGCCGCGCCGGTATCCATCCCGGCCCGCGCAACGGCGGGCGGAATGCGGTGAATCAGGCGCGGATCGAAAGGTGTCGGGATAATATAGTCGCGCCCAAAGGTCAGCGACTTACCATAGGCCATCGCGACCTCATCAGGGACATCTTCGCGCGCGAGGTTGGCCAGGGCGTGGGCACAGGCAATTTTCATCTCGTCATTGATGGCGCGGGCGTGGATATCCAGCGCACCGCGGAACAGGTAGGGAAAGCCCAACACGTTGTTGACCTGGTTCGGATAATCGCTGCGCCCTGTGGCGACGATGGCATCAACGCGCACTTCGTGGGCCTCTTCCGGCGTAATTTCCGGATCGGGGTTTGCCATCGCAAAAATCACCGGGTTATCGGCCATGCTGGCGACCATATCCTGCGTCACAGCCCCTTTGACCGACACGCCCAGAAAGACGTCTGCGCCTTTCATGGCGTCTTCCAGCGTACGCAGATCTGTGGTGATCGCATGGGCCGATTTCCACTGGTTCATGCCCTCGGTCCGGCCCTGATAGATCACGCCTTTGGTGTCACAAACGATGCAGTTCTCATGCCGCGCGCCCATCGACTTGAGCAGTTCGATACACGCTATCCCAGCAGCCCCGGCACCGTTCAGAACAATCTTCACATCTTCGATCTTCTTGCCCGAGATACGCAGCGCATTCAGCAGGCCCGCCGCACAGATCACCGCCGTGCCATGCTGATCATCGTGGAAGACGGGGATATCCATTTCTTCCTTCAGGCGCTGTTCGATGATGAAACACTCGGGCGCCTTGATGTCTTCCAGATTGATGCCGCCAAAGGTTGGCCCCATCAGTCGCACGGCGCGGCAGAACTCATCCGGGTCTTCGGTGTCCAGCTCGATATCGATCGAGTTTACGTCAGCGAAACGCTTGAACAGGACTGACTTGCCCTCCATCACCGGTTTTGAGCCCAGCGCGCCCAGATTACCAAGACCCAAAACCGCCGTCCCATTCGAAATCACGGCGACCAGATTTCCCTTGTTGGTATAGTCATAGGCCGTTTCTGGATTTTCCGCGATTGCTTCACATGGAACAGCCACGCCGGGGCTGTAGGCCAGCGACAGGTCGCGCTGCGTCGTCATGGGAACGGTGGCTTGTACCTCCCACTTGCCAGGAGTTGGGTCCAGGTGAAAGGCCAGCGCCTCTTCGTTGGTGATCTTCGCTTTGGGCATTTGATACGTCGTTTCTCTGCAACTACGGGGCTTCTGCCTCATAGCGCAGGCACGCGCGCGCCTCAACGAGAATACTTTTGCCTTTCGCACCAGATGGCGGATTTGTAAGGTCGCGACCGAACGCCGTCAAAAGGGATCAACCTTGTCCACAGTCACGCCGATGATGGCGCAATATCTCGAAATCAAAGAGGCCCATGCCGACGCCCTTCTGTTTTACCGGATGGGCGATTTCTACGAGATGTTTTTCGAGGATGCCGTCAACGCCGCCGAGGCGCTGGACATCGCCCTGACCAAACGCGGCAAGCACAACGACGCCGACATCCCGATGTGCGGTGTGCCGGTCCATGCCGCCGAAGGGTACCTGCTGACGCTGATCCGAAAAGGCTTTCGCGTGGCCGTTTGCGAACAGATGGAAAGCCCGGCGGAGGCCAAGAAGAGAGGCTCTAAATCAGTGGTAAAGCGCGGTGTTGTCCGACTGGTGACACCCGGAACACTGACTGAGGACGCGCTGCTAGAGGCTCGCCGCCACAACTTTCTGGCCTGTTATGCCGAGGTGAGGGATGAAGCGGCGCTTGCCTGGGCCGATATCTCAACCGGGGCGTTTCACGTGATGCCTTTGACCTCTGTGCGCCTAAGCCCTGAACTGGCCCGGCTGGCCCCGTCGGAGCTGATCGTGGCGGACGGGGCCGAACAGGTCCTGCACGAACCTGCCCGCGATCTGGGCATCTCGCTGACGCCCATTGGCCGCGCCAGTTTCGACAGCACGGCGGCTGAAAAGCGCATCTGCGCTTTGTTTCACGTGGGCGCGCTGGACGCGTTTGGAAATTTTGGCCGGGCCGAAGTGTCCGCTATGGGCGCATTGATTGACTATTTGGAGATCACGCAAAAAGGCAAATTGCCCCTGCTGCAAACGCCGCTGAAAGAATCCGAGGACCGCGTGGTGCAGATCGACGCCGCAACGCGCCGCAATCTGGAGCTGACCCGGTCGCTGTCTGGCGGGCGCGCCGGATCGCTTTTGTCGGTGGTTGACCGTACAGTCACGCCGGGCGGCGCGCGGTTGTTGGAACAGCGCCTGTCCAGCCCCTCGCGCAATCTGGATGTGATCCACGGGCGGTTGGATGCGGTAAGTTTTGCAGCCGATGACAGCCTGATCGCCCAAGATCTGCGCGATGCCTTGCGCAAAACCCCCGATTTGGACCGCGCCTTGTCGCGCCTGTCGCTGGAACGCGGCGGTCCTCGCGATCTGGCCGCCATCCGCAACGGGCTGGCGCAGGCTGCAACCATAGCCGAACTGTGCAATGCCGGAGATCTGCCGGTATTGCTGGCCACTGCGGTGCAAAACCTGACAGGGTTTGATGATCTGCTGACCCTGCTGGATGAGGCGCTTGTGGCCGAGCCACCTCTGATGGCGCGCGACGGCGGCTTCATTGCCCCCGGCTATGACGCGGAACTGGATGAGGCGCGCACCCTGCGGGACGAAGGCCGCTCGGTCATCGCCGGGTTTCAGCAGAAATATTCCCAGCACACCGGCATCACCTCGCTGAAGATCAAGCATAACAACGTGCTGGGCTATTTCATCGAAACCACGGCCACACATGCCGAAAAGATGTTGAACCCGCCGTTCTCCGAAACCTATATCCACCGGCAAACCACGGCCAATCAGGTGCGGTTCACGACAGTAGAACTGTCCGAGATCGAAACCCGTATCCTGAACGCCGGAAATCATGCTTTGGAGATCGAAAAGCGGCTCTATCAAAGGCTTTCTGATGAGATTCTTACCCGTGCTGCGCAACTGAACCAAGCCGCGCGCGGGCTGGCGGAACTGGACCTAACCACTGCGCTGGCCGATCTGGCACGGGGCGAGAACTGGTGTCGCCCGCAGGTCGATGCCTCTCGTGCCTTTGATATTCAGGGCGGGCGGCATCCGGTTGTTGAACATGCGCTGCGCCAACAAAGCGGTGACGCGTTTATCGCCAATGATTGTGATCTCAGCGCCGAAGATGGTGCTGCAATCTGGTTGCTGACCGGCCCCAACATGGCGGGTAAATCAACCTTCCTGCGGCAGAATGCGCTGATCGCCCTGCTTGCACAGATGGGCAGCTATGTTCCAGCCGAACAAGCCTATATCGGTGTAGTCAGCCAGCTGTTCAGCCGTGTCGGGGCATCTGACGATCTGGCCAGGGGTCGGTCGACCTTTATGGTTGAAATGGTCGAAACCGCCGCCATCCTCAATCAAGCCGACGATCATGCGCTGGTCATTCTGGATGAAATCGGACGCGGGACGGCCACCTATGACGGGCTTTCCATCGCCTGGGCCACGCTCGAACATCTGCACGCCGCCAATAAATGTCGCGCGCTGTTTGCAACGCATTATCACGAGCTGACCGCGCTGGCCGGAAATCTGGAAGGTGTCGACAACGCCACCGTTGCGGTCAAGGAATGGGAGGGCGAAGTGATCTTTTTGCACGAGGTTCACAAAGGCGCCGCAGACCGGTCCTATGGTGTCCAGGTGGCGCAACTGGCTGGCCTGCCGGCATCCGTTGTCGAACGTGCCCGCGTTGTGCTGGACCAGCTGGAGAAAACCGAACGCGAAGGCGGCAAGCAAAAGGCTTTGATCGACGATCTGCCGCTGTTCTCGGCTGCCCCGCCGCCACCGCCTCCCCCAAAAGCTTCACCCGTTGCGGATATGTTGGGTGAGATCTTGCCGGATGAGCTAAGCCCGCGCGAGGCATTGGACCTGATCTATAAATTGAAAGAGGCGGCCAGATCCTGACCGCCTCAATAATTGAATGATATCTTAAGCGCTTAGCTTGCCGGCGTGGACGACACACCCACCTGCGCGGGGCGCAAGAGCCGGTCGTACAGCATAAAGCCTTCTGCAGATACCTGGATGATGTCACCGGCGCGTGTTCCGGGCACGGGGGCCTCGAACATCGCCTCATGCACATTGGGGTCAAACCGATCGCCAACTTCTGGCGTGATCACCTGAATCCCGTGTTTCTGAAACACGTCCTTCAGCGCGCGCATGGTCAGTTCAACACCTTCCAGCAAAGCGCCTGCGACCTCTTTCTGCTCGTCGGTTGCGGCCTCAAGCGCGCGTTTCATATTGTCATAGACCGGCAGCATGTCACGGGCCAGTTTCGAGCCGCCATACTGTTCGGCATCGCGCCGTGCCTTGTCGCCGCGCTTGCGCGCGTTTTCCGCATCGGCCAATGCACGCATGAATTTGTCTTTGTAGTCGTCGCGCTCGGCGCGCAGCTCATCCAGCTCCAGCGCTTCTTCGCTGATCTCAGCAAATTCATCTGCCAGCTCTTCGGCCTCGGCCGTTGCGATATCGTCCAGAAAATCTTCGTTCTTGGGCTCTGCCATCTCTTACCCTCTAGCTCCGGTCGGATATCAGTTTGCCGACCAGTTGCGCCGTATAATCCACGATCGGCACGATCCGTCCATAATTCAGACGTGTGGGCCCGATGACCCCAACCGCACCGATTATCTTACGATCAGCGTTCATATATGGAGACACCACCAAAGAGGAACCCGAAAGTGAGAAAAGTTTGTTCTCAGACCCGATAAAAATACGCACACCTTCGCCTTCTTCGGTCAATTCCAGAAATTCGGCGATGTCGCGCTTGCGTTCGAGGTCGTCAAACAGGGTGCGAATGCGCTCCAACTCATCTGCTTCGCCACGTTCACCCAGCAGATTCGCCCGCCCTCGGACGATCAAACGAGCCGAGTCGCCATCATCCCCGTCCCATGCGGCCATGCCGCTGTCGACCATTTCACGGGCCAGCACGTCAATTTCCTGTTTCCGCGCATCGATCTGGGTCAGCATCTGACGGCGAACCTCGCTGATTGTGCGGCCCTCGATCAGGGCGTTCAGAAAATTCGCCGCTTCCCGCATCGAGCTGGGCGTTTGCCCGGGTGGCGGCTTGAACAGCCGGTTTTCCACCTGACCGTCGGAAAAGACCAAAACCACCAGGGCCCTGTCATGCCCAAGCGACACAAATTCGATATGTTTGATTTCCGCTTCGTGTTTCGGCGTCAAAACCAGTGAGGCCCCTTGTGTCACGTGTGACAAGGCCGCACCGACACGGTCAAGCATCCCGCCGACATCCCCCGAGTTAGCGCCCAGTGTGTCGTCCAGCTTCTGCCGGTCATCCGCGCCCAGATCACCGACCTCCAGCAATCCGTCCACGAACATCCGTAACCCGTGTTGCGTCGGAATCCGCCCCGCACTGACATGAGGGCTGTCGAGCAGGCCCAGAAACTCAAGATCCTGCATCACATTGCGAACCGTCGCCGCACTGACTTTTTCCGACAAAGTGCGCGTCAGGGTACGGCTGCCGACAGGCTCACCGCTATCCAGATAGCTTTCGACAATCAGCCGAAACACCTCGCGCGACCGGTCATTCATCTCGTTCAGAATTTTGCTTGCGTCACTCATCGGCAATCCTCTGCTGGATGGCCATTAAATAGCAGGTAGGCGAAAGGTCAATCAGGGTTGCATCCTGACGCTGCGGGGCGGTATCCCCAAACCAGCAAACAAAGGAATTCCCATGCGACCCTCAGGACGTGATCTAAACGAAATGCGCGCCGTTTCAATCGAAACGGGATTTACCAAACATGCCGAAGGTTCCTGCCTGATTAAGATGGGCGATACCCATGTGTTGTGCACTGCCACGATCGAAGATCGCGTGCCACCGTTCATCAAAGGTTCGGGCCTGGGCTGGGTTACCGCTGAATACGGCATGCTGCCCCGTGCGACCAATACACGGATGCGGCGCGAGGCTGCCAGCGGTAAGCAGGGTGGTCGTACCGTGGAAATCCAGCGTTTGATCGGCCGTGCCCTGCGTGCAGGTGTCGATCGAGTTGCCTTGGGTGAACGCCAGATCACCGTCGACTGCGATGTGATCCAGGCCGATGGTGGCACCCGATGTGCCTCGATCACAGGCGGTTGGGTTGCGCTGCGTCTTGCGGTCAACAAGCTAATGAAAACGGGTGACGTGATCTCGGACCCGCTGGTTGACCCGGTTGCAGCTGTGTCCTGCGGTATTTACGCCGGTCAACCGGTGCTGGATCTGGATTACCCCGAAGACAGCGAAGCCGGCGTGGACGGCAACTTTATCATGACCGGGTCCGGCAAATTGATCGAAGTTCAAATGAGCGCGGAGGGCTCGGTCTTTAGCCGCGTTCAGATGGATCAACTAATGGATCTGGCTGAACAGGGCGTTAGTGAACTGGCTGCTGCGCAAAAGGCCGCCACCGCATGACCCGCAAGTTCGACGGCGATAGGTTGCTGGTGGCCACGCATAACAAAGGCAAGCTTGAGGAGATGGCACATCTGCTTGAACCCTTTGGCGTCACTGTTATCGGCGCCGCTGACATGGACCTGCCTGAACCGGAAGAGACCGAGGATACATTCGTCGGCAATGCCCGGATCAAGGCCCATGCCGCCGCCAAAGCCACCGGCCTTCCTGCCCTGTCGGACGATTCCGGGATCACCGTCGACGCGCTGGATGGCGCGCCAGGCGTATATACCGCCGATTGGGCAGAAACCGGCAATGGCCGCGATTTCCTGATGGCGATGACACGCGCACATGAGGAGCTTGAGGCGAAGAACGCCGCCCATCCCCGCACCGCACAATTTCGCTGCACGTTGGTTTTGGCCTGGCCCGACGGGCATGATGAGGTGTTCGAAGGCATCGCCCCCGGTCACTTGGTCTGGCCCATTCGCGGTGCGGACGGCTTTGGTTATGATCCAATGTTTGTGCCCGAGGGTCATGACATTACCTTTGCCGAGATGGATCGCTGGGAAAAGAACAAGATCAGCCATCGCGGTCGCGCGGTTGAGATGTTCGTGAAAGGCTGTTTTGGCGGATGATTGGCGCAATGGGGGCTTTGGCCTGTATGTGCATTGGCCCTTTTGCGAGGCCAAATGCCCCTATTGCGATTTCAACAGCCATGTTTCAAAAAATATAGATCAAAAACAATGGCTTGATGCATATCTGGTCGAGCTGCGCCGTAGCGCTTCCGAAACCCCCAACCGTGTCCTGAACACCATCTTCTTTGGCGGCGGCACCCCGTCTCTGATGGATCCCGAAACCGTCGCCGCAGTGATTGATACCGCCCGCGCCCTTTGGCACCCCGCCAATGACATGGAAATCACACTTGAAGCCAATCCCAGCTCGGTCGAGGCGGGACGGTTCGCAGCCTACCGGGAAGCAGGCGTCAACCGTATCTCAATGGGGGTTCAGGCGCTGAATGATGACGATCTGCGCCGGTTGGGCCGCATTCACAGCGTGGCCGAAGCGCGGGCTGCTTATGACATAGCCCGTCATTGTTTTGAACGGGTCAGCTTTGACCTGATCTATGCGCGGCAACATCAAACCCTTGATGCCTGGCGCGCAGAGTTGACCGAAGCCCTGTCGATGGCGGTCGATCACCTGTCGCTGTACCAACTGACCATAGAAGACGGAACCGCCTTTGGTGATCGCTATGCCGTGGGCAAGCTACGCGGCCTGCCCTTGGATGATAGCGCCGCCGATATGTATCTGGCCACGCAAAAGATCTGCGAGGCTCATGGTCTGCCCGCCTATGAGGTATCGAACCACGCCCGCCCCGGCGCGGAATCACAGCACAATCTGATCTATTGGCGCTATGGTGACTATGTCGGCATTGGCCCCGGCGCCCATGGACGGATCACCCAGAATGGCCAGAAATACGCGACTGAAACCTATCTGAATCCGCAGCGGTGGTTGGACGCGGCTTCCTGTGGTAGCGGAGAGAAAGAACGCGCCGCATTGTCGCGTGAAGATCAGGCAAGTGAATACCTTATGATGGGCCTTAGGGTTACCGGCGGGCTAGATATAGATAGATATATGGGAATATCAGGCCACCCCTTACCACAAGACCCATTGGGCCATCTTCAGGATATCGGCATGGTTCAAATGCTGGATGGTAGACTGATGGCCACAACCGACGGGCGTGCCGTCTTGAACGCGGTGATCCGCGAACTTTTGGGGTAGACCATGCAATATCTGTGGGCAGGGCTTGGATTGTTATGTGTCGGGCTGGCCGCTGTTGGGGTGGTACTTCCCCTACTACCAACGGTTCCATTTCTGCTACTCGCCGCCTTCTTCTTTGCCCGCTCGTCTTCACGGCTGCATAGCTGGCTGATAACGCACCGACTGTTTGGCCCAATGATCGTCGATTGGCAGAGTTCAGGCGCGATTCGTCCGGCCGCAAAAAAGGCGGCCACCCTGTCGGTCACCGCTGTATTTGGATTATCGGTCATGATGTCTGCGCCGTCTCATGTCCTGATCATCCAGGCGATTGTACTAGGCGGCGTGATGTTCTTTATCTGGACCCGCCCTAGCGGCTGAGCTTGGAACAAAGATCATCCAGTTGATCCAGGTTCTCATAGGTCAGGACCACCTGCCCCGTTTCCGAGCCCGCTTTGTGATTGATCGCCACTTTCATCGCCAGAATCGCGGAAAGATCCTTTTCCAGCGCCCGGGTATCCGCATCTTTACCCGCATTCAGATCCCGAGACCTTGGTGCCGGTCGGGCCGCATCCCCCTGCTGTTGCTTCTTCACCAGCGCTTCCGTTGCCCGCACCGACAGCCCATCTTTGACAATTTGCTTTGCAAGGTCCGAGGCATTCTCGGCCGTGATCAGCGTTCGCGCATGGCCAGCCGATAATTTTCCTTCTATTACAAGGGTTTGTACATCCATTGGCAGGGACAACAGGCGCAGCAAATTGGCAATATGACTGCGGCTTTTGCCCAATGCTTCAGCCAGCTTTTCTTGCGTATGACCAAAGCGGTCCATCAGCTGCTTATAGCCGGCCGCCTCTTCCACCGCATTCAAATCCGCGCGCTGAATGTTTTCGATAATGGCGACTTCCAGAACCTCAGTGTCATCAAAATCGCGAACGATAACGGGGATATCATGCAACTGCGCCATTTGCGCCGCGCGCCAGCGGCGTTCACCCGCGACGATTTCATAATCGCCTTCGGCAATTTCTCGGACGATCAGAGGCTGAATGATCCCCTTCACTTTGACCGAAGCGGCAAGCTCATCCAGATGTTCCCGGGCAAAGGTGCGGCGCGGCTGATTTGGGTTTGCGTGAAGCTTTTCGATTGGAATCGTCAGGTCCGGCCGCCGTGAATCAGTTGGCACGCGTCCCTGGGGCTCTTGTGTGACATCTGCCATCAACGCCGAAAGCCCGCGACCCAACCCTCTTGGTTTTGATTTTCTGGCTGTCACAGGGTCCTCCTAGTACCGCTCAGACTGCGGTTTTATTGTTCTTATGCATGACTTCCCGGGCCAAATGCCGATAGGCCATCGCGCCCAGAGACCCCGAGTCATATTGCAAAACCGGCAACGCGTATGACGGAGCCTCACTGACCCGCACATTTCTGGGTATTTTGGTTTTAAATACCATCTCACCCAGATTGTCACGTGCGTCTTTTTCGACCTGACGGGACAAGTTGTTGCGGTTGTCATACATAGTCAGCACAACACCTTCGATTCTGAGGTCTGGATTCGCAGTCTGTCGCACCTCGCGAATGGTCAGCATGAGCTGAGACAAACCCTCTAATGCGAAGAACTCGCTTTGCAATGGCACCAGTACGGAATGCGCTGCGACCATCGCGTTTACCGTCAGAAGATTCAGCGATGGCGGACAGTCAATCAGGACGAAATCCAGATCGTACTTATCAATAGCAGTCTGGCGTAACGCGTCATGCAGTAAATAGCTGCGTTTTTCGTTCGAAATCAGTTCGATATCGGCGGAACTGAGGTCTACCGTAGCGGGGACAACGAGAATACCTTCAATCTCCGAGTCCTGAACGACCGCATCCAAAGGCGCATCATCCAGAATCAGATCATAAGTTGTCCAATCTCGATCCTCGACGCCTAAACCGGTTGAAGCATTTCCCTGTGGATCCAGATCAACCACTAAAACCCTGCATCCGGCCTCGGCCAGGCCTGCTGCCAAGTTTATGGCTGTTGTCGTCTTCCCAACTCCGCCCTTCTGGTTGGCTACCGCTATGATCCGGGGGCCTGAGGGACGAGATAGATCAACCACGTGATACTCCTTTGACCTTGAGGATGACGGCTTGGGGTTCTGTTAAACTTGTAATCGGATCACAGGTGAAATTCCATTCTTCCTGCGCATCCTGTACCTCTTTTTTCCAGCTTACACCTTTCGGCAACAAAGCGACGCCAGAATCGCCTAAATGTCTGTCACAAAAAGATAATAATACCCCGAGATCTGCCAAGGCGCGGGCAGACAAAACATCTGCATTCAGGGGGTCCACCGCTTCAATGCGTTTCGCCACCACTTTACAGTTTGCGCCACATTCCCGGGATACATTGCGTAAAAACGCAGATTTTCGCTGATCGCTTTCAACAAAGGTAAATTTTGCGTCTGGCGCTTCTTCAATCGCCATGATTGCACAGACCATACCAGGAAACCCGCCACCACTTCCAATATCAACCCAATGCGAAAAGTTCTCGGCACATCGAAAAACCTGAACGGAATCCAAAATGTGCCGTGTCCAGATTTCGGACAAGCTTTTGCGCGATACGAGGTTGATTTTCGGGTTCCAGCGCTCGACAAGGGCAACATATGTTGCCAGTCGATCAAATGTTTCACGTGAAACATTCAGACCGTCAAACAGCTCTTCCTTCATGCTTTGCGCACCCTCTGATCTCGGCGAAGCTTGGCCAACACCAAAGTCAGCGCTGCCGGCGTCACACCCTCTATCCGGCTTGCCTGCGCTACATTCTCGGGACGGGCGTTGGACAACTTCTGCTTCATCTCTGACGACAGCCCATCCAATGCGAAGAAGTCAAAATCACGCGGAATCTCATAGGCTTCATCGCGTTTCATCGCTTCGACATCACGTCTTTGCCGCTCGATATAATTCGCATACAGCGCATCGCGTTCCACTTGCTGCCGAATGCCTGATTCAACGTCCTGCAACTCAGGAATCAAGGGAACAAGGTCCTCAAAGCTCACATCAGGAAAGGCCAAAATCGCCATACCATCGCGGCGATTGCCATCCTGATTGACCTTGATACCAGCTTCTCGCACTTCTTTCGGAGTATAGGTATGATCTGTGAGCTTCTTTTTTGCAGCCTCCAACTTCTCCATTTTTTCAGAGAAGTGCTTGCGGCGCGTCTCGCTTACGCAACCTAGGCGTATGCCAATAGGTGTCAGTCGTTGGTCGGCATTATCGGCGCGCAAAGACAATCTAAACTCTGCCCGTGAGGTAAACATCCGATAAGGTTCCGCCACTCCGCGAGTAGTCAGGTCATCGACCATGACGCCAATATAACTGTCGGAACGCGTGAAATGGATTGGATCCCGACCCGAGACCTGAAGGGCAGCATTGAGGCCAGCCACCATTCCCTGAGCTGCAGCTTCCTCATATCCTGTGGTGCCGTTAATCTGACCCGCAAGATATAGTCCTGGCGCCTCAGGCAACGACAGTGATGATGTCAGAACGCGAGGATCTACGTAGTCATATTCGATGGCGTAGCCAGGTTGGAGGATCTCTGCCTTTTCCAGCCCCTTAATGGATCTGACATAATCGACCTGAACATCCTGTGGCAGTGAGGTAGAAATTCCATTCGGATAGATTGTGTGATCATTCACACCTTCTGGCTCGAGGAAAATCTGATGAGATTCCTTATCCGCAAACCGCACAATCTTATCTTCGATCGAAGGGCAATATCTGGGGCCTATACCGTCAATATGTCCCCCATACATCGCCGATCTGGAAAGATTCTTTTCAATGATCTCATGTGTTCTGGCATTGGTATGCGTAATCCCGCAAGAAATCTGCGGTGCCACCACCCCCATCGAAAGGAATGAGAACAGCGTAGGTTCATCATCGCCGTCCTGACGTTCGAGACCTGACCAATCAATCGTCCGACCATCCAGCCGGGGCGGTGTCCCCGTTTTCAAGCGTCCTAGCGGCAGGTTAAGGCGATCCAAACGCTCGGCCAGCTTTACCGAGGGACGGTCCCCCATACGCCCGCCAGGGCGCGATACGTCACCAATGTGAATAACGCCTCTCAAAAATGTCCCAGACGTCAGGATCACAGCGCCGGCCCGTATTTCAGACTCATCCGCCAATCGAATTCCGGTAACAGCAGGTCCATTCACCAGGAAATCTGTCACCTCGCCGACTACGACGCTGAGGTTCGGCTGTGCCGTGGTTTCTCGCTGCATCGCAGCTCGGTACAAAGCCCGGTCTGCCTGCGTTCTGGGCCCCTGAACTGCGGGGCCTTTACGGCGATTCAGCAAACGAAACTGAATTCCCGCCTGGTCTGCGACGCGCCCCATCACCCCGTCCAACGCGTCAATTTCGCGAACAAGATGCCCTTTGCCGAGGCCCCCAATAGCGGGGTTACAGGACATTACGCCGATATCAGTGGCCGACAGAGTCACAAGGGCGGTAGTCGCACCCATCCGGGCGGCCGCATGGGCCGCTTCTGTTCCGGCGTGGCCCGCTCCGATAACGACGACGTCAAAATCCGAATGTTTCACGTGAAACACTCCTTACTTTCCCAGGCAGAAGCTTGAGAATATTTCATCCAACAAGTCTTCTACACCAATTCTGCCAACCAGAGCTTCCAAAGCGCGGATCGCGGTCCTCAGTTCCTCGGCTGCGATATCATACAGGTCGGGACCTGATTCCAGAACAGCGATTGCAGCACTAAGTGCATCGCGCGCTGTGATCAGCGCTATACGATGCCTTTCACGCGTGGCGATACCATGGGTAGTAGTTCGATCACCCAAAACACGCGATATGTTGGAAATCAACCGATCCACACCCTGCCCGGTTTTCCCTGAGATTCCTTCATCAGAACTGTTTCTCAGATCGGATTTCGGAAGAACCTGAATATCTCCCTCCAACAGCTGAACGCCCAGCTCTTTTGGATCATCAGTCAGAAATACGCGCAGATCGGCGGCCTCGGCGCGCTTTTTGGCCCGCTCAATTCCCAGGCTTTCGACGTGATCGTCGGTTTCCCGCAAGCCCGCTGTATCCAACAAAGTAACGGGAAGTCCCTCAAGGTCCATTCGAACTTCAATCACATCGCGCGTAGTGCCGGCATATTCCGACGTGATCGCTGCATCGCGACCGGCCAGAGCATTCAGCAATGTCGACTTTCCGGCATTTGGCAAGCCAACAATCGCAACCTCGAACCCGGTTCGAATGCGTTCAGCAATACGAACCCCTTCAGCTTCACGTTGTAGATCTGCAATGACACCTGTGATCAACTGGCGCACTTCAGGGGTAACATCGGTTGGCACCTCTTCATCGGCAAAATCAATCACTGCCTCAAGCAGCGATGCGGCGCGAATCAAATCGCGCCGCCAGCGTTCAGCCAAATTCCCAAGCTCTCCGGCCAGAATGATCTGTGCCTGCTTGCGTTGAGCTTCTGTCTCAGCGTCGATCAGATCGGCAAGGCCCTCGACCTGTGTCAAATCCATTTTGCCGTTTTCCAAGGCACGGCGGGTGAATTCCCCGGGATCGGCCAGGCGCAAACCGTCCATGTCCGCAAGGCAGCGCATGACGGCGTTGACCGCCGCTGTACTGCCGTGAATCTGTAGCTCTGCCACGTCTTCGCCAGTAAAGCTGGCCGGGGCCTGGAAGGTCAGAACTACCCCATCATCCAGGCGCGATCCGTCTTTGCCATACAGGCTGCGCACCCGCATCCCGCGGGAGGGCAAAGCAGCACCGGAAAGAGCAGCCGCGGCAGGATGCGCCAAGGGGCCCGAGAGACGGATGACCGCCACCCCTGCCTTGCCTTGCGCGCTGGCCAAGGCGAATATCGTATCCATTCGACCGCCTCGCTTGCGTCCAGGACCTGTGTCAGGTGTTCATCGAATCGAAGAACTCGCCATTTGTCTTGGTCTGTTTCAACTTGGACAACAGGAACTCGATCGCATCGGTAGTGCCCATCGGGTTCAGGATACGGCGCAGAACAAAGGTCTTGGCCAGATCACCCTTATCGACCAGCAAATCCTCTTTCCGCGTACCGGATTTGAGGATGTCGATAGCCGGGAACACGCGCTTATCTGCGATCTTACGATCCAGAACAATTTCCGAGTTACCGGTGCCTTTGAATTCTTCGAAGATGACTTCGTCCATCCGGCTGCCGGTATCAATCAGCGCAGTGGCGATGATGGTCAGCGAGCCGCCTTCTTCGATATTCCGTGCCGCACCAAAGAATCGCTTAGGCCGTTGCAGAGCGTTTGCATCCACACCGCCGGTCAGAACCTTACCCGAGGATGGAACCACGGTGTTAAATGCCCTACCAAGTCTTGTGATCGAGTCGAGAAGAATAACAACATCTCGTTTATGCTCGACCAAACGCTTGGCTTTTTCGATAACCATCTCAGATACGGCAACGTGGCGGGTGGCGGGTTCGTCAAAGGTCGACGACACGACCTCGCCCTTCACCGAACGCTGCATGTCGGTCACCTCTTCCGGCCGCTCGTCGATCAGTAGGACGATCAGATAGCACTCAGGGTGGTTCTTTTCGATCGAGTTCGCAATATTCTGCAGGATCACCGTCTTACCGGTCCGTGGCGGTGCCACAATCAACGACCGCTGACCTTTACCTATCGGCGAAACCAGATCGATGACACGGGCGGACTTGTCCTTGATGGTTGGGTCTTCGACCTCCATCTTCAGGCGCTCATCCGGATAAAGCGGTGTCAGGTTGTCGAAAGCAACTTTATGCCTGGCTTTCTCGGGATCTTCGAAATTGATTTTGGTGACCTTGATCAGTGCGAAATACCGTTCGTTCTCGTCCGGCGCCTTGATATCACCCTCGACCGTATCACCGGTGCGCAACGAATGCTGGCGGATCATTTCTGGCGAGACATAGATATCATCAGGACCGGGCAAATAGTTCGCCTCGGGCGAACGCAGGAACCCGAACCCATCCTGCAGAACTTCAAGTACGCCATCGCCGCCCACGGTCCAGCCTTCATCTGCGCGTTCGCGCAGAATCTGGAACATCATCTCGCCTTTTCGCATGGTCGAGGCGTTTTCGATCTCAAGCTCTTCGGCCATCGCCAAAAGGTCTTTGGGGCTTTTGGCTTTCAGATCGGCCAGATTGAGGGATTCATTAGACATGATGATAAGAACCTTGGCCGCATGGATGCGGCTCGGACTGGAATTTCAATACGGAAGATACGCCGCCCGGACGGGCGTGTTACGCGATAAATAAGCGCTTACCTACAAAGAGTCAAATAGCTGCTCAGAACTTCAGAACGACCGCCAGAACGATGATAACCATCAAAATGGTAGGCACCTCGTTCATCATGCGATACTGCCGCCCAGTGAGCGTATTTCGGCCCTCTAAGAAGTCCTTTCGACGTACCATCAGCCAGTAGTGGAACCAAGTCATCGCAATCACTGCTGCGCCTTTGACCCAGGGCCAGGCAAAATCCCAGCCGACTATGCCTGGAGTGAATACCATGATCAGGCCGCAGGCCCAGGCCACGTACATCGCCGGGCGCATGATCACCCGCAGCAGCTTTTCTTCCATTTCAAAGAAGATCTCCTGCGCCCCGTTAACGCCTTGGGCTTTTTCTACGTGATAGACGTACAATCTAGGCAGATAGAACAAACCGGCCATCCAAGAGATCACGGCCATGATGTGCAGGGACTTCACCCAAGGGTAGATGGTGAAAAGAAGATCAGTCATTCCAGCTCCGGGCGTGGTTTGGATCTCTCCCTATAAAAAAAATAGGAAAAGAGAAAGGATGATGGTTTTGTAGGGAGATCAAATTCCGTGGATTACTTATTTACCCATCTGTTTTCCCCAGGTGGATAGTTTCACCCGAGAACTGGGTAATACTGTTGATTTCATAAAAAACAACAATAAAACAATATGTTATGATTATATAGGACGTAGAATTCAGGGGATAACTTGATGAATAAGCTGGGATATCCCGCTTGTCCCGATGTTCAAAGTTATCCTTGTCCAGACTGGACAGGGTTCGGGCGACTCATAGAAGTTTTCCGCGAAAACACCGGGCTTGCGTGTCAACAGGAAAACCATACAAACCATCCTTGAACGATCAACCATTTGCTCAGGGGGTTTTCCACATTTCTGTCCCCATCATATTGGCCTCGGGGTCATCCATTCGCGCGCAGTTGCTAGAGAATGCGGGCGTGCGGTTTACCGTTCAAACTGCACGCGTGGACGAAGAGACCGCCAAACGGGCTTTGCTGGCCGAAGAGGCATCTCCACGTGATATTGCCGATACTCTGGCAGAGATGAAAGCCCGCAAGGTCAGCGACAAGGTGCCGGGGCCGATGGTTCTGGGATGTGATCAGGTGCTGGATTTCGAAGGTCAGCTTTTGTCCAAACCGCAATCGCCCGAGGATGCGCTGGCGCAGCTCAAAGCGATGCGGGGCAAGCGGCATATGCTGTTATCCGCAGCCGTCATCTATCAGAATGGCGAGCCGATCTGGCGACATGTAGGCCAGGTGCGCCTGCGGATGAGGATGAGTTCGGACGCCTATCTACGCGACTATGTTGCGCGCAACTGGGACAGCATCCGCCACGCAGTCGGGGCCTATAAGCTTGAGGAAGAAGGCGTGCGGCTGTTCGCAACCATTGACGGTGACTATTTTAACGTTTTGGGTATGCCCCTATTGGAGCTGTTGAATTTTCTGGCGGTCAAAGGGGTGATTGATCAATGAGTGGCAAGCAGATCCCGCTGGCGGGTGTGATCGGGCATCCGATTTCCCATTCGAAATCCCCAATACTGCATGGCCATTGGCTGAAAACTTATGGCCTGGCCGGTCACTATATCCCCATGGATGTCGCACCGGATGATCTTGAGGCTGTTCTACGAACCTTGCCCAAAGCCGGATTTGTCGGGGCCAACATCACAGTGCCCCATAAAGAGGTGGCCTTGGATCTGGCGGATACGGCTTCGGACCGGGCCAGGCAGATCGGGGCTGCTAATACGCTTGTGTTTCAGCCCGACGGTTCGATCCATGCGGATAACACCGATGGGTACGGGTTCATGCAGAACCTGCGCAGCGGCGCCCCAGATTGGATTCCAGCGGATGGCCCCGCGGTTGTCTTTGGTGCCGGGGGCGCAGCGCGTGCGGTTCTTCAAGCGTTGGTCGATGCCGGTGTGCCCGAGATTTTGTTGACCAATCGGACGCGCTCACGTGCAGATCGCCTGAAGGAAGAGTTTGGCACGACCATAACGGTGGTGGATTGGTTGAAAGCGGGCAACGTGGTTGAAGATGCGGAACTTGTGGTCAACACAAGTTCGCTTGGGATGCACGGCCAGCCCGAGCTGCGGGTGCCTCTGGACGGGTTACAGCCCGGTGCCATAGTCACCGATCTGGTCTATGCGCCACTTAAGACACGTTTGCTGCAAACAGCAGAACAGGCGGGATGCACACCCGTAGATGGCCTTGGCATGTTGTTGCATCAGGCCGTACCTGGATTTGAAAGCTGGTTTGGGGTGCGCCCTGAAGTCACTTCTGATTTGCGTGCTGCGGTGCTGGGATGAGCTTTGCACTTGGCCTGACCGGTTCTATCGGCATGGGAAAAAGCACAACTGCCAGCATGTTCGTCGACGAAGGCTGTGCGTTGTGGGACGCAGATGCCGCCGTGCATCGGCTATACGCGCGTGGCGGGACAGCGTTCAAGCCGATGCAAAGGGCGTTTCCTGAGGCCATTATCGACGGCGCGGTTAGCCGGGAAGTACTGAAACGGTTCATTTCAGCAGACCCGGCGGCACTGAAAGCGATTGAGGCCATTGTTCACCCGCTGGTGGCGGCGGATCGAGCGGTGTTCCGGGAACAAGCCACCGCAGATATTCTGGTTTTCGATATTCCCCTGCTATTTGAAACCGATGGAGATGTGGCGATGGATGCGGTCGCCTGTGTCTCGGTCCCGGCTGACGAGCAGAAACGCCGCGTGATGGCGCGCGGTACCATGACCGAGGCGCAGTTCGAGCAGATCAAAGCCAAGCAGATGCCGAATGACGAAAAATGCGCGCGGTCTGATTTTGTGATCGTCACGGACAGTCTGGACCACGCCCGCGCGCAAGTGCAGGATGTGGTCAGACAGATACGGGCAGGGCTGACAGATGCGTGAGATCGTACTCGATACAGAAACCACAGGCTTTGATCCTGAAAGCGGCGACCGGATTGTGGAAATCGGTGCGGTTGAGCTTTGGAATCACGTCGCCACGGGCGAAACCTATCACGTCTATATCAACCCCCAACGGTTTATGCCCGAAGAGGCGTTTGGCGTGCATGGCATTGGCCCGGACCTGCTGGAACCGCCCCGCCCGGTGGAAAAAGGTCAGGTCACGCTGAAGGACAAGCCGGTTTTTGCCGAGGTTGGTCAGGGGTTTCGGGATTTTGTCGCTGACTCGAAACTGGTGATCCACAACGCGTCATTCGACATGAAATTCCTGAATGCCGAGCTAGGCTGGATGGGTCTGGCGCCGATCCCGATGGATCAGGCGCTGGATACGCTGGCGATTGCGCGCAAACGGTTTCCGGGCTCGCCCGCCTCGCTGGATGCGCTGTGCCGGCGGTTCAACATAGACAACTCGAACCGGGTCTTGCACGGGGCGTTGCTTGACTCTGAAATTCTGGCTGAGGTCTATCTTGAGCTGATCGGCGGACGTCAGCCAGATTTCGGGCTGTCGACCTCTGCGTCTTCTTCGGTTGGCGGAGCAGAAGAGTGGCGGCCATCGCCGCGCAAAGATGCCTTGCCGTCCCGGATCACCCGAGACGAACGCGCGGCGCATGAGAAGTTTATTGATAAACTGGGCGAAAACGCCCTTTGGTCCCGCGCCTGAGGTCACTCCGGCGCGGGGAAGGCTGATTAGGCCTGAGTCTTTTGCGTCTCGGCCTGACGACGCATCAATTCATTCCGGTACAGGCTGACAAAATCTATATTGTCCAGGTTAACCGGCGGGTATCCTCCATCGCGCGTGATGTCGCTGACGATGCGGCGCAGGAACGGGAACAGCATGCGCGGGCATTCGATCATCAGGAACGGATGCAGCTGGTCTTCGGCGACACCTTCCACATGGAAAAGGCCGCAATAATCCAGCTCGCACAGGAACAGGATGTCTTCCATGCCCTTGGCTTTGGATTTGAGGTTCAGCTTGATCGACACCTCGTATTGATGCTCAGCCGGGCGCTTTTTGGCGTCCAGATTGACCTGAACCGCGATCTCGGGCTGGACATCGCCAGACACGCCTTTTTGCGCCATCACGTTTTCAAAGGACATATCGCGAATGAATTGTCCCAGAACGCGCATCTGGATCTGGGGTGCGGTCTGGGCCGCGGTGTTTTCTTGGGCGCCGTCTTCGGCCATGGGTCTACTCCGAAACTGAAATTCGCCACTGCTTAGCAAGTTGGGCGAGGCACCTCAATGCTGGTGCGGCCCTTCGACCCATTTCGATGGCTTTGACGGGTTCTGACGGGGGCGAACCTCGGTGTATTCACCGTCGATCACATCGCCCTGGGTCGATGCTTGGGGCTCGGTCCTGAACTGCGTCCCGCCGCCCATCTGAAACTGCGTGATTGTGACCTTCGAGCGGAGATAACGGAATACAGAGACCCGGACGCCAGGGATTAACAGCGCAAATCCAACGGCATCGGTGAAAAACCCCGGTGTCAGCAGCAAGACACCAGACAGCAAGATCATCGCGCCATGGGCCAAAGGTTCGGTCGGGTCGTCAAGCTCTGCAAAGGATCGTTGCAGGTTTTCCAGCGCCATGCGACCTTGTGTCCGCACCAAAGCGGTACCCAGAACGGCCGTTAGAACCACGATCGCAAGGGTTGGCCACAGTCCGATTAGCCCACCAACCTGAATGAACAGGGCGATTTCGATGATCGGAACAAGTAAAAAAGCCAGGAACAGGTACATTTGCATTATCCTTTACTGCAGGTCGGGCGGTAGACTTGTCCCGAACTGTCACCTACATAGTGGCAAGAGGCCGTGTATACAAAGTCGCGGTCTGACCAAGAGGATGAAATGAACGAACCAATGATCCAGTTGCTGGTCCTGGCCGGAATTGCCGTTTTCCTGATCCTGCGCCTGAAAAGCGTACTGGGTACACGTGAGGGTTTTGAGAAACCCCCGCTTCAACAACAGTCCGAAGCCAATAAGTCGCGCCGTGATTTTGAGGTGATTGAGGGTGGGCCAGATCACGACATTACCGATCACGTGCCCGAGGACAGCGAACAGGCGCAGACCCTATCCGCTATGAAACGGATCGAGCCGGGCTTTTCGGTGGATGAATTTGTTCAGGGCTCTCGCGGCGCTTATGAGATGATCGTCATGGGGTTCGAAAAGGGCAATCTGGATGAAATCCAGCCCTTCCTGTCGGAAGAGGTATTTGAAACCTTTGTTTCGGTCGTTGCCGCGCGCGAGGATCAGGGGCTGACCATCGAGGCCGAATTTATCGGTGTGCGCGAAACCACACTGGCAGATGTGAGCTTTGACAAGGATACCAACCAGGCCGAAATCACCATGAAATTTGTTGGTGAGCTGACTTCGGCCGTGCGGGATCGTGGTGGCGATATCATCGAGGGCAACCCAAACACGGTTAAACGTCAAAAGGACAGCTGGACCTTTGCCCGCGTTATGGGCTCGGACGATCCGAACTGGCTGCTTGTTGCCACGGACGCATGATTGCAGCGTTTCGGTCGCTTTTCCTGGTGGCTGTCATGACCACCTCTGCCAGCGCCGAGGTGACACGATCCATACTGTCCTACGATGACCTGAATGGCTGGGCCGCCGATGATCACGGGGCGGCCCTTTCGGTTTTTCTGAACACGTGCGGTGATCTGGATGATCCGGACTGGCAGGCATTGTGCGGCGTGGCGCGCACCTATAAGCCCGATGCGGCCCGGTCATTTTTTGAGCTGTTCTTCCGTCCCGTTCTGGTCGAAGACGGGAAGGATGGCCTGTTCACAGGCTATTTTGAACCCGAACTGGACGGGTCCAAAACCAGATCGGAGCGGTATAAATACCCGATCTATAAAATGCCTCCTGAGGCGCGCGGAGCCGAAAAATGGTTATCCCGTCGCGATCTGCTGACCGGTGATGTCATGCAGGGCCGCGGTCTTGAAATCGCCTGGGTGGACGACCCAGTCGAGCTGTTCTTTCTGCAGATTCAGGGCTCAGGCCGTATCCGGTTGCCCGATGGGAGGGCGCTGCGGGTCGGTTATGGGGGCGCCAATGGGCATCCTTATCGTTCGATCGGGTCCGAACTGATCCGGCGCGGTGCCCTGGGTGCGCATCAGGTCAGTGCGCAGATGATCAAATCCTGGGTCCGCAAGAATCCCGAGGCGGGTACCGAATTGCTGTTTCATAACCCGTCTTATGTGTTCTTCCGCGAGGTGAATCGTGTTGCACCGGAATTTGGCCCTCTGGGTGCGATGAACCGTTCGGTCACTACCATGCGCAGCATTGCCGCCGATCCGGCATACACACCGCTGGGTGCTCCAGTCTGGGTCGAAAAGGACGGCAAGGATCCTTTGCGCAGGCTGATGATCGCTCAGGATACCGGGTCGGCCATCAAGGGCGCGCAACGGGCTGATATTTTCTTTGGAACCGGCGATGCCGCAGGGGCTGCAGCGGGGCGCCTGAAAGATCCGGGTCGCATGGTGGTACTGCTGCCGATTCAGCGCGCATATGCTCTTTTGCCGGACGAGTTCTGATGTCGCGCCGCAAATTGACCCCTGACGAAATGGATCTGTGGCGCAAGGTGACCAAACAGGCAGATCGCCTGCATCCCGAACTGCCGCAGTCGGTGCACCCCACCTCATTGCCCAAGCCGAAACCGACAAAGACCTTTAAGCCCCGGATCGAGGCGTTTGAAGTCGGGCAGAACGCGGCTGGCAGGGGTGTGCGGCATGTGTTGAAACCATCCGTTACCGAAGGGTTACGCGCCAACCCGGTGCAAATGGACAGCAAGGCTTTTGCCCGGATGAAACGTGGCAAGCTCCGGCCCGAGGGCAAGTTGGACTTGCATGGCTTGCGGATGGACACGGCCTATCCGGCGCTGGTGCGCTTTGTGCTAACCGCGCAGGCTTCGGGCAAGCGCCTGGTTCTGGTGGTGACCGGAAAGGGCAAAGATCGGGATGAGCCCGGCCCCATCCCCACTCCGCGCGGCGTCTTGCGCAATCAGGTGCCGCAATGGCTGTCCCTACCGCCCTTGGCACAGGCTGTGATGCAGGTGACGCCCGCGCATATCAGCCATGGTGGCGACGGGGCCTATTACGTCTATCTGCGCCGCAGTCGCTAAAGCGTGCGTGCGGCGCGGCTGATGCCAAGCCAGGTCAGCAGACAAACCAGCAGGAAGAATACGGCGATCCACAGGAACTGCGTGTCCAGCGGAACCCCCTGATCAATCAAAACGCCGGTCAGTCCGGGGCCAATCGCCGACCCAAGGACCATGACCGCCGTGGCCATGGCCTTGATCGCGCCAATATGACGGGTTCCATAGAATTCTGCCCAGAACGCGCTGGGCAAGGTGCTGTTTGCGCCGACGGTCAGCCCCAGAAAGACCAATGCAGCAACCGCACCCCCAATCGAGGTGCTTGCAGCCGCCAACATGAAGCCGATAGCTATTGGCACCTGATAAAAGGGCATCATTCGGGCGGTTCCCCATTTATCCAGCGCCCATCCCGCGACAAACATCGAGATCAGGGAAACACCTGTGTAGACGGGAAACAGCGCCACCAACTCGATATGTTGCCAGCCTTTGACCTCGGCCAGATGGACCTGATGAAAGAAGAAGGCGGTTATAAAGGCAGAAGGACCCAGCAAGGCGGGGGCCATGAACCAGAACAACGGGTTCAGCAAAGCGTCGGTGCGTGTCCAGTGCCGCCCCTGCATACCTGCCGCCGAGTACTCGCTGGCCAGACTTTGCGGTGTGCGCTCTTGCCGAAGCAAGCGCAGCAGAATCGGAATGCCGGTCACACAAATACCTGCCGAGATGATCCAGAGCAGGCGCCAATCCAAAAACACCATCGCAGCGACAAAGATTACGGGCAAAAGCGCTTCACCAACCGCAAATCCGACCGAGGCGATCGACAAGGCCTTGCCGCGCGTTGTGGTAAACCAACGCGCCATCGCGACCAAGGCAAGATGGGTGCTCATCCCCTGCCCGAACAGGCGCAACAGGAAGATCACCAGCGGTAGCAGGATCAGCCAGCGGTTCAACGCCATCGCTAGCGCCGCCACGGCTAGCCCAGCCAGGACAGCGGGGCCGAGCACACGCACCCGGAAGATATCCGTAAGCCCGCCCGCCCAGATCATGATGATGGCGGATGCGGTTGTACCCAGCGAATAGATCCCACCCCAGGCCCCATGGCTCAGCCCGAACGCCGCACGAATTTCGCCGGAAAAGATCGAGATGAAGAACGTTTGCCCAAAACCGGACAGAAAAGTCAGCAGAACTCCGGCGCCAAGCCATGAGGCATTTGCTTTCAGATAATGCCCCAGGTGAAAGGACATTACGGAGAGCTGACCTTGGCCTGCCCGGTCTCGGTCAGCTCAATCTCGGTCGCCCCGGTCGGGTTGCGGACCTCGGCGGGGGCGATCACGTCAATCCCGCGTTGCCTGCCAAAGGTACTGCTGACCCGGCGGGCGGAATTGATAATCGCCAAAAGCGCCGGAGAGGTTGCAGCCACGAAATGAGACGACCCGGCATCGCTGTTGAAGGCGGTCGTATCCAGAATACTGATCTTATATTCGGACAGCGCATCGGCCGAGCTGATATTTCCCAGACGTTCGCTTTTGGCGGTACCGCGCAGGCGTGCGGATATACTCAGCAGCCTGTCTTTGCGTGAGATCATCACAATGAACGGGTCAGGCAGCGTTTTGATGCTGTCCATCTGCGACCGGAACAGATCGACATCCAGATCCGGTGCGATCAGAACAACCCCTTCGATATTCCGATGCGACCAGCCCGGTTCGCGCAGCTCGGCCTGCCGCATCATCTCCATCGTCAGGGCGGTGCCCATGGAATGCGCCACAAGGATAACCCGATCGACCCCCATTGATTTCAGCTGGCGAACAGTTTGTTCCAGACCATCACGGGCGAACAGCATGCTGTCGATGTCATAGGCATAGCCATAACCCGTTGCCTGGCTTGGCCAGGAATAGACCATGGTTTCACCCGGTATTTCCAGATCATGTTCCAACTGCGCGGCGCGGAACACTGTTTCCGACTGGGTCGTGTTATAGCCGTGGATAAAGATCGAAACCTCGTCCACACCTCTTAGTCGCGAGGCAAGGCCCTGGGGTCCGGCAAGCTCGTCTTCATCAGCCATCACGAACTGATTTTCCGGGTCCGGGTCGGCATAGGAAAAATCCAATGTCCCGGGTGTGTGATTGGGTGGAATCGAGACCGTCATCTCGAGAAATTGCAGCTGATCGCTGCGGCGGTACCCATAGGATCCGTCCGCTTCGCGCGCGCGGGTGGTTGCTGCGTAAATGGTTTTGGGCGTGCCAATGTCCAGTGCCGAGGGCACGGTTTGAGATACGGTCCGGTCGACACATGCGGCAAGCGTTGCCGCAGTCAGGACAAAAATAATATAGCGCAGCACCTGTCGCCCCCTAAGGAATTTGCGCACACGCTACTCTATTCTGATCCCAGGTCCAGCGGGGTCAATGACGCGGACCGGCAAAAACCGGCTGGAGATATTACAGAACGTAACGGCTGAGGTCCGTAGACTTTGTCAGCTCACCAAGATTGTCGTCAACGAACTGTGCATTCACGGTGATTTCCAAACCGGCCTGATCGGGGGCTGTGAAAGACAATTCCTCGAATACGCGCTCCATCACGGTGTAAAGTCGACGTGCGCCGATATTCTCGACACTTTGGTTCACATCCGCTGCGATTTTCGCCAGGGCTGCGATGCCGTCCTCAGTAAAGCTGACCGTGACATCCTCGGTGCCCATCAAGGCAGTGTACTGGCGGGTCAGCGCGTTGTCTGTCTCGGTCAGGATGCGGACGAAATCCTCTTCGGTCAGTGCGCGCAGCTCGACACGGATCGGCAGGCGCCCCTGCAGTTCCGGCAACAGGTCGGACGGTTTGGCAATATGAAACGCGCCTGAGGCAATGAAAAGAATGTGGTCGGTTTTGACCGGCCCATGCTTGGTGGAGACGGTTGTGCCTTCGATCAGAGGCAACAGGTCACGCTGCACCCCCTCTCGGCTGACATCACCGCCGCGTGCGTCCGAACGGGCGCAAACCTTGTCGATCTCGTCCAGAAACACGATGCCGTTCTGTTCAACCGATTCCAGCGCCGCGCGGTTTACGGTTTCGTCATCCAACAGTTTGTCGGCCTCTTCTCCGATCAGCATGTCATAGCTTTCGGCGACGGTCAGGCGTTTCTTGACGGTGCGCCCGCCAAACGCCTTGCCGAAAATATCGCCCAGATTCATCATCCCCATCTGACTGCCGGGTTGGCCAGGGATATCGAACATCGGCATCTGGCTTGAGGTATCCGTCAGTTCCAGCTCGATCACTGTGTCGTCCAGCTCTCCGGATTTGAGCTTTTTGCGGAACATCTCGCGGGTGCCCTCACGCGCGTCTTCCCCGGCAATGGCAGTAATCACCCGGTCTTCGGCGGCCTGATGGGCCTTGGCTTTGACGTCCTCACGCATGAATTCACGGGTCTGCAGGATCGCGGCATCGGCCAGATCACGCACGATCTGTTCCACATCGCGGCCAACATATCCAACCTCGGTGAATTTGGTGGCCTCGACCTTGATGAAGGGTGCGCGGGCCAGCTTGGCCAAACGCCGGCTGATCTCAGTCTTGCCAACGCCGGTGGGGCCGATCATCAGGATATTCTTGGGATAAACCTCATCCCGGATGTCATCAGCCAGTTGCTTGCGCCGCCAGCGATTACGCAGCGCCACGGCGACCGCGCGCTTGGCATCCTTCTGCCCGATGATAAAGCGATCCAGTTCCGAGACAATCTCGCGCGGGGTCAGGTCGGTCACGGGGGCAGTCCTTTCGGTCGGCATAAGTTGGCTGCGGTCTAGGTAATCACCGCAACGGCGAAAACAACAGCGGCAGCGTTGGTTAGCAATGCCCCACCCGGTTTGCAAATGCTTTCCATAGGTAAAGCGCCCGACCTCTGGTACAGTGATTTCAAAGCGTTGAGGGCCCGGAGCGCGGAAATGACCAAGATTGCCAAGATCACCCTGCTGTTTGTCGTGTTTGTCGACCTGATCGGGCAAGGGTTGGTCTTTCCGATCATCAACTCACTGATCATGGAGACGAAATCGGGGTTCCTGCCTGAAAACACGGCCATGGGCACCCGGCATTTCTACTACGGCTTGGTGATTGGCTGTTTCTTTCTGTCCTGGTTTCTGGGCGTGGTCTATGTCTCTAAGGTTTCAGATTCCATTGGTCGCAAGAACGCGCTGCTAGTGTGTCTGGGAGGGGCATTGATAGGTTATGCGCTGACCATCGCCGCGCTGTATTTCAACAGCCTGCTGCTGTTGATTGTCGGCCGGTCGATCACCGGGTTTACGGCTGGCAACCAGCCTATCGCGCAGGCGGCAATGATTGACGGCAGCACCGATGCCGCTGACCGCGACCGCAACATGGGCTATATCGTGACAGGTGTCAGCTTTGGCCTGGTTGGCGGTCCCATTATTGGCGCGGTCCTGTCGGACTCGGCCCTGCTGGGCAGCGCGGCGACGCTGAAAACGCCATTCTACGGCGCCTTTGTTCTGGTATTGATCGCCATTTTCCTTGTCGCCGCGTATTTCAAGGATACCCGGACCGAGCGTGAGCCCTTTGTCTTTCGCCCCCGCGATATCACCGACAGCCTGATAGCGGTGCGCGAACATCCGATGGTTCTGAAAATCATGCCGGTCTATGGCCTGTTCATGATCGCCAATGTGACCTTCTATGTGTTTGTCGACAACTTCCTGACCAGCGCATTTGGATACGGGGTCATCGGCGGCAGCATGGCCATGGTCGTCATTGGGGTTGCGCTGGCCTTTTCCAGCACCTTCCTGGTCAAACCTGCGCAGGAACGGTTCAGTAAACACCAGATCATCTATGTCTCACTGGTTGTGATGGTGATCAGCGGCCTTGGTTTCGCCTTCAGCCCCAGCGGTGTGCTGAGCTATGTCCCGGTCTTTTTCTTCTATTTCTTCTTTGGCGTCTCATACCCGACACTGCTGGGCCTGTTTTCCTCCAGTGTCAGCGACACCGATCAAGGCTGGGTCATGGGGGTGACCACGGCTGTCTTCTGTTTGGCTGGGGGCGTCATGTCCCTGATCGGCGGCGGGTTGATGAGTATCGACATCCGACTGCCCTACTACATCGTGATCTTGACCGCCCTGTTGGGGCTGGTCGGGATGCATATGCGGTGGAAGGGCAAAGAGATCCGAGAGCTGTTGGCCTGAGACAGTTCTGCGTCTTAGATCGTCTCAACCGTGAGATTGCCATTGGTATAGACGCAGATATCGGCGGCGATGGCCATGGCTTCGCGGGCGACTTGTTCCGCCGGTTTGTCGCCATCCATCATCGCGCGCGCCGCTGCCAGGGCAAAATTGCCACCCGATCCGATGGCAGCCACGTTGTGTTCCGGCTCCAGCACATCCCCTGCCCCGGTGATCACCAGCAGATCCTTGCCATCAGTGACGATCAACATCGCCTCAAGCTTTTGCAGGTATTTGTCGGTGCGCCAGTCCTTGGCCAGCTCGACCGAGGCGCGCGCCAGTTGGCCGGGCGTGGCCTCAAGCTTGGTTTCCAGACGTTCCAGCAGGGTAAAGGCATCGGCGGTTGATCCGGCGAAGCCTGCGACAACCTCGAACCCGCCGGGTGACAGGCGGCGTACCTTGCGCGCGGTCCCTTTGATCACGGTCTGGCCCAAGCTGACTTGCCCGTCCCCGGCAATGACCACCTGCCCGCCTTTTTTGACGCCAATAATGGTTGTGCCGTGCCAACCGGGAAAGTCGCTGTCTGCCATGGGGGCCTCCGTTTTCGCCTGCTGTTCTATATGGGCCGGTCTCATCCGCAGCGCAACAGTTCACAACTTGCTTATAAGATATGCAAAAAACGCAAATCGGGGCTGTAAAACCAGCAATTGTGGGACTCAGTTGAAAATCCTACATGAGGCTCACAACCGACAACGGGTCGGCTGTTTCTGTTTATAAGGAATGCGCAAATGGCAACTACCGCAAATATCCATGCGCCGCTCGGAGCAGCTACCATCCTGCATGTAGTGGACGCGTTTTTTGGCGCTTTTGAAAAAGCCGCCGATTGGAATGAATCCCGCAAAACCCGCAATGCCCTGTCGGCTCTCAGTGATGAACAGCTGGACGATATCGGCCTGTGCCGCGCGGATATCACCACCCTCTGATCCACGAGAATTCGTGAATTCAAGATAAGCCGCCCGGGTCTGGGCGGCTTTTTCTGCGCAGCTTTTTCCAGTCAGACAATTCAGGCGGAAGCGCTTTGCCCCAGATACGAAAAAAGGCGCCCCGAATAAGGCGCCTTCAAACGTTGTTTCCCGAACCGGATCAGAGCGCTTCTTCGATCCAGCTTTGCAGCGCGGCTTTCGGCGCGGCGCCTGCGCGGTTCGAAACGACCTGACCATCCTTGAAGATGAACAGCGCCGGGATGCCACGTACGCCCATGGCGGCGGCAGAGTTCGGGTTGCTGTCTACATCGACTTTGGCGATCTTGACCTTGTCGCCATATTCAGCCGCCAACTCTTCCAGAGCGGGTCCGATCTGTTTACAGGGGCCACACCATTCGGCCCAGAAATCGACAACTACGGGGATGTCGGAATTCTTGACTTCGGCGTCAAAAGTATCGTCGGTAACAGCTACGGTCGACATATTCTGTCTCCTGAATGGGGAATGCTTGGTCACTGAAACTAGGTGTCGGGTATGCCAAGGTCAAGGCGTCAGCGCACGGGTCAGCGCAGCTTTCACCAGATCGTGTGGCAGCCACATCAGCTGGGCTGTTCGGGTCCACAGAATTGCAGTTCTGACTTCGCGGTCCGGATAGATCTGCGACAATGAATCAGCATAGGCACCCATCTGTCGCAGCAGTCCTTCGGGGCAGGTTGCTGCATTGTCTGGAACTGTCATATTCGATTTAAAATCAATTACCTGGACGTCCGTTTTGGTGACGATCACCCGATCAATGACACCATGGATACGCCGCCCGCCCAGATCGGCCGTTACCGGGACTTCGGCCAAGGTATCGGGGGCGAACACGGCCTTCAGGCGATCCGCCGTCAACACATTTTGCGCCTCGGCCAGCAATCCTTGCCGCTCGGCCTCACGCATATCGGGAAGAACCCGCGCGCAAAGCTGCGGCCAGTTCTCAGGAAGGACCCGCGGCAAATGCTCCAGCAGCAGGTGCAGGCGGGTGCCGCGCAGCTTGGCGGCCTCTTCATCCTGGCCCATGTCCCCGGGCAAGGCCTTGGCCCCGCCCAGATCAGACGGGCTGAGGATTTCCGGCGCCGCATCAATGGCGGGGGCGGAATTCAGGAAGGTCGGCGGCAATTCGCTGTGGGCATGAACGGCGCCTGTGTGTTCGATAAATTCCGGATCATGCCAATCTCCGTGCGACAAGCGCAGGATCTCACTGTTGGGCAGAGCTGTTGCCCCTGCCCGCGCCATAGCCGCCTGCACCAGTTGATACCAACTGGTTCCGTCCTTGCCGACATCCCCTGCCGCACCGACGATTAGCCACTTCTCTGCACGGGTCAGCGCCACGTATAACAGGCGCAACCGTTCATTCTCTTCCCGTTCGCGCGCTTCGGCTCGCGCCTGCGCGATCAGCGCCGGGGACGCGTCTGCCGGTACTTTCCATAGTGGCTTAGCATCCGTCACCATGATCTCGGCATCGCGCGGGGCTTGCCGTCTGCCGGTATCCGGCAGGATCACGATGGGGGCTTCCAACCCTTTCGATCCGTGCACGGTCATCACGCGGATCATGTTGCCGACACCGCTCATCTGCCGTTTGATCTCCAGATCGTCCGTCTGCATCCAGACCAAAAAACCTGTCAGGCTTGGAATGTCGGTGCGTTCATAGGCCAGCGCCTGTGACAACAGCGCGTTGATGCCGTCTTCGGCCTCGGGGCCCAGCCGACCCAGCAGCAGGCGCCGCCCGTGATGACGGGTCAGAATCCGCTCGATCAGGTCATATGGGCGCAGAAAGTCGATTTGGCTGCGTAGGTCATTCAGAATGGCTAGCGTCTCGGGAAACTCCTCGGCCCGATTTCGCAGCGCTGCCCAAAGGAATTGCTCTTGTCGCCGATGTGCCAGATCAAAAAGCCGCTGTTCGGACCAGCCAAACAGAGGCGATTTCAGTACCGTGGCCAGCGACAAGCTGTCCTCGGGCGTGGCCAAAAAGCTCAGCAGAGCCGCCAGGTCCTTGACCGCGAGCTCGGCTCCGACCTTCAACCGGTCAGCCCCTGCAATCGGCAGTTCGGCAGCCTTGCAGGCGCGGATGATCTCAGCAAACAGGTCCGAGCGGCGCTGGACGAGGATCAGAAAATCCCCCGGCTGTACCTTTCGCCGGAAGAAACTGCCCGGTGCCTCGCCATCTTCGGGGATGGTTTCCCCCTGTTCGATCATATCCCTGATCGACTGTGCAATCTGCTCGGCCAGAACAACGGTATGGTGGCGCGCACCAGGGCGGTCCACCGGGTCGGTCCATTCGGTATCTTCCTCGTCTTTGACTTTTTCGACCACCGGCCACAGGTCGACGCGCCCTGGCAGATCGGACTTGAAGGCGCGGTGCTGGCTTTCTTTGTGAAACCCGGCCTCGGCATGGTTTTCGAACAGAATATCGACCAGAGACAGAATGGCGCTGGAGGAGCGGAACGAGTACTCCAGCGTAGAATCCCACAGTTTAGAGCCTGATTCTTCCAGTTTCCGCCCAAATTCGGCCTGCATCCTGTCAAAGGCCTGAGGGTCGGCCCCCTGGAAGGAATAGATCGATTGTTTCTTGTCACCCACCACGAAAATAGTGCGCTCAATCCCGGACCGGGCCCCCTCCCCGCTGGTGAATTCCTGCGCCAACTTTTCGACGACGTCCCATTGGTCCGGGCTGGTATCCTGGGCCTCATCCACAAGGATATGGTCAATCCCGCCGTCCAGCCGGTACAATACCCAAGACGCTACCGCCGGGTCGTTCAGCACGTTTCGGGCGCGCAGGATTAGGTCGTCAAAGTCCAGCCAGCCGCGCAGTTGCTTGCGCCGCTCATATTCTGGCAGAAAGGCCAATGCGAACCGATGAAGCGCCAGCGTTTTGCGGGCCGCAACCAGTGCAAGCCGCTGTTCACGCGCGGCTTCGATGCGCAACATCAACGCATCTAGCTGTGGCATCTGACCCGCCAGAACACCTTCGCGCAGGGGTTTGGTCGGGAAAGCGTTAATCTTGGCGGTAAACGGGTCCTTGGCCGCCTTTCCGGTCAGAAATACATCTTCAAGCACCGGCAGCGCACTGATATCGGCGCGGGTGAAGGCCGCAAGCCTGGTGGCTGCCTTGGCATTATTCCCACCGCTTTCGGTCAGTGCGGGCAGGACGCTGCGGACAAGTTCGACCTCGCCCCCCAAAAACACCTGACCCAGCAAGAGCTGTTCGTCAAAATCGGCGGGCAGATTGAATTGCTGCAAAACCTGCGACCAATCGACGGTCTGCGTAAACAGATTGCGCTTTTGCGTGATGGCGGCGGTCAGTGTTTCGAACCCCGTATCGGTCACAAAACGGGCGACATCCCCGATCAGATTGGCCATATGGCCTTCGGCAAAATCTTCAACGATTTCTTCGCGCAGTAAGGCCGCGGCCCGATCTTCCATCTCGGTGAATTGCGAGCTGACCCCGGCCTCAAGTGGGAAACGGCGCAGCAGCGAGGCGCAGAAAGAGTGGATGGTCTGAATCTTCAGTCCGCCGGGCGTTTCGATCGCGCGGGCAAACAATGTGCGGGCCTGTGCCAGACGGTCCGGGTCAATCGCACCCTGAACACCCAAATCGGTCAGCTGGGCCAAAAGTGGAGCATCCCCCAGCATGGCCCATTCACCAAGGCGTTTGAACAGCCGGTTCTGCATCTCGCTGGCTGCAGCCTTGGTGTAAGTCAGGCAGAGGATATGTTGCGGCTGCACCCCGTCCAGCAACAGCCGTGCCACCCGGTCGGTCAGAACCCGCGTTTTGCCAGATCCTGCATTGGCCGCCAGCCAAGTCGAGGCATCGGGTCGTGCGGCCTGCACCTGTCGTTCGGTTGCGTCGTTGCGGGCGCTCATTTCAGGTCCTCGGGGGCGCTGTTGCTGGTTCGGTCCCACTCACCGAAACGTGCTAGATGATCATAGTCCCCGATATCGGTATCCTTGTGAAGCATCCGGCGCGAAGTGAAGCCCTGATTAGGCTCTAAATATGAGGAAATCAGCTGTTTCAGCTCAGCCAGGACCTTGTCGACCGGCTCTTTGGTCAGAGGCGCGGGCACCTCTTTATAGGTGCCGCCCGTGCCGATAAAAATTGCTTCGGCCACAGGCAGCGGGTCAAACCCTTCGATCCCGCCCTGCTCGGCTATTGCGGCTTCGATCAGCAACTGTTTGTCAAACTTGGCCTGCTGACTTTCGGTCGGAGGTGCACCGGTTTTATAATCGACCAGCCGCAGCGCTCCGCGGCTGTTCAGGTCAATCCGGTCGGCGCGCCCGACTATGGTGAAATCCAGCGGACTGAGCGCCAGCTTCATCGCGGCCTCAAAAGCCACAGGCCCACCATCGCTGCGCCTGGTGGTCTCGGCCCGCAGGAAATCATCCGCAATCCGTTCCAACCGCGCGAGCCATAATTTGCGCGCTGTGGACCATGGGACATGCTGGACCAGCAGGCTTTCGGCGCGTTTCAAAAAGCTTTCGCGCGTCAGCAAGGCCGTGTCCAGCACGCTGTCCTTGACGAATTGCTCCAAAATCTCGTGGATCACGATCCCGCGCAGCAGCGCATCCGGGGCCTGAACCAAAGGGTCCAGTGGTTTCAACCGCAGCACATGTTTGGCGTAGATCGCATAAGGATCACGGATCAGGCGCTTGATCTCTGTGACGCTCAGGCGGCGCGGGCGCGACCCGACCGGAGGGCGCGGAGATGGGCGCGGTGCCGCCTTGATTTCTGGAGCGTATTCAAGTTGTTCGGACCACCCCAGATATTGCCGCCCTCGGCCGCGCATTTCTACAAGGGCGGTTTGGCCACCCTGTTCTGCGAGGCCACTCAACAGGTTGGTTAACCGATTCAACCAGCGGGAAGGAACGGTTTCGGCATCGTCGGACCGGGTCGACCGGGTCAGCCAGACCTCGGGCGCGCCGATAGCCTGCTGGAAGTCATGTGCCGACAGGCCAATGCGCCGCTCTGGCAGCAACAGCCCGGCCTTATCGCGCATCTGCCGGTTCAACCAGGGATCGGGCGCGGGCGCCTCGGGCCAACTGCCCTCGTTCAAACCGCCAAGGATTAGCAAATCGGCGCCCTGCACCCGGGCCTCGAGCGTGCCCCAGATCATGATCCGGGGGTGTGGCGCGTCGCGGTCGCGGACCTCTTCTCCGGCCAGCAAAGCACCCAGCAGATCGGCAAAGTCATGGGCGGTCATGGTGCCGCCATGCTGAGCCTCATTTCGCAGCTCGGTCACAACCGCCAGCGCCTTTTGACCGGCGTTCTTGTCCCATAGGGTGCCGGAATCGCCGGTGTTGCCCGCGGAAATGGCCTGAGCCAACCCGCAGAGGCGATCAACCCAATCCGCCAGT
Organism: Ruegeria sp. CDSA241; assembly: GCF_059611265.1. Lineage (NCBI taxonomy): Bacteria > Pseudomonadati > Pseudomonadota > Alphaproteobacteria > Rhodobacterales > Roseobacteraceae > Ruegeria > Ruegeria sp. CDSA241. Next base: position 17,404 of record NZ_JBXWPF010000015.1, on the reverse strand, counting down.
GGCAACTCATCAGCAATTTGCTGGTCGCAGAAATGCTGCACCAACCAATGGACCCAGCCTTCGGGCACCTCTTTGCGGATGGCAAATGCCGTCAGGCTGGCGGCATCCGGGAATGGCGGCCCGTGGCGGCGCAGGTCCAGCTCCAGATCGCGGGTGTGCAACAGATGAGAGCCACGCTCGCCCCCGTCATGGCAGAGCGGATGTTTCAGCAGGGTCAACAGTGCTTCGCCGTCCAATCGACGCGCGAACAGGGCCGCGACATGGCGCAGGAACCGTCCGGGCGGGGACAGTTGCAGCGGCAGGCCAGCACTGTCATCGGGCAGGATGTCCCACCGGTCCAGCGCAGCGCTGACCTGACGGGTCAGCATGCGGTCGGGGGTGATCAGAGCGGCGGTCTGGCCGGTTTCAGCCGCCTCTCGCAAGCGGAGCGCTATGGCCAGGGCCTCGGCCCGAGGGGACTGCGCCTCGACCAGGGTCAGGTCTTTTGTTGCGCCATGCAGATCGGTCAGTTGTGGACCTTCGGACATCCACGCATCCGTGATCGGGGCAGGGCGTAACGCAAGCGATATCAGCTTGTTACGGGCGGGTGAGGGTGGATTGTCCTGGGTCCAGGCTGTGATTTGATCCGGGCTCTGCCCAAGCTGGTTCATCAGTTTCCGGAACCGGTATTGCGGGTGATCCTCAGAGGTTAACGCCGCATCCAGCTGAGCCCAGACCTGATCGGGCTGGTCAAAGTCAAAACCCGGCAGGATCAATGCGCCCTGCGGCAGGCAGGCAACGGCTTGCATCAGCATCAGTGTCGTTCCTCGTGACCCCGTCGAGCCGGCAAGAATGACCGGGTGCTGAGGTGGATCCACTCGCCAATGTTTGACTAGGTTCTCGACCACGCGGCGCTGCCGGGCCTGCGTGTCCAGGATGTCGTCTTCTGTGTCGATGAACTGATCCGCAATCCCGATAAACGCCTGCGCGCGGGCCCAATGCCCGGACATGTCGGTGACATCTAGCCGCCGGATCGCTTCGGGTGAAACGCCTTCGCCCTGCATCTCATCTATCAATGCGGCCAGACTGTCTGACAGGTCAAACAAAGACGAGCGCGCCGCCAGATCCGGTTGTTGATCCAGCAGCTTCGAGACCAGCTGCGTCAATTCCAGCCGCCGTCGCAGGGGTGGGATTGCGGGTGGTATCTGCGCCAGATTCACGCTTTCACCCAGATCAGTCACCAGTGATAGGCGCGGCAACAAACAGGCAGGGCCCTGGTCGAACAGCTCACGCACCCTGCGAGCCATACGCCGCGTGTTAACAACCAGCTCCACTCGGGCCAAAGCCTCGGGCGGAAGAGCGGCACAGCGATTTCTCAACCCCCGGACCAGCGCCTTTGGAAAATCCACACCCGAAGGTACGGCAAAGACGCGGGGCAGGGGTGAGGGGTCAAACATCCGCCAACAGACCTTCAGCAAGGGCGATCCCTTCCGGATGGCCAACATCGCACCAGCGGCCGGGATAGGTTAGGGCAAACAGCCGGTCTTTCTTTTGCATCCGATCCCAAAGCAAGTTCAGCGAAAACACCTTGTCTGGAATTTCGACCAGCCCTTCCGTCTTCATGATCTGCGCACCTCCGTAGATCAATCCGGGGCCGCGGGTAATCCGGCCCGTTTCATCAGCAATAAAGTCCCCGGCCCCGGCATGACCAATCGCCTGCGCGGTCGGGATGCACATTAGCAATGCGTCCATCAAATCAGGATTCCAGGCGGCCCGCAGCATTGTCAGCGGGTTCGGGCCGGACCATATGGCATCTGAATTCAACGTGAACACTGAATCAGACCCTAATAAGGGCAAAGCTGCCCGTAATCCGCCCCCAGTATCCAGAATGTCGGGCTGTTCGTGTGAAACAAATACGCCTTTCGGTGCCAAATGCGCCTCAAGCTGATCCGGCAGATAGTGCAGGTTGGCCACTTTGCGAACCGACCCAAGCGCGTCAACCAGATCCAGCGTATAGTCGATCAGCGGACGCCCGGCTACCTCGATCAGCGGCTTGGGGCGGTTCAGGGTCAGGGTGCCCATGCGGGTGCCGAACCCGGCTGCGAACAGCATGACGGCATTGGGGGGCTGGGTCATCTCTGTATGAGCCTGTTCAGGTTTTCGGGTGTCGGCGCGGGCAGAGCCACGCGCAGCAGGTCGGCAACATTCACCAGCGCCGGGTGATCCAGATCCCGCATCAGATGGCCCCACGCAGCGGGGATCAAATCGACATAATGGGGTTTGCCATACTCGGTCGCAAGCCGTGTAAACACACCAAGAATCCGCAGATTTCGCTGGGCCCCCAGCACAGCATAGGCACTGCGGAAATCATGATCGTTGACACCCGTAGCCGAGATATAGTGGCTGACCATCCGCATTTCCGTACCCGGCGTCACTTTGCGGCGCACATCCTGAAGCAAAGACACAAGATCATAGGCAGGATGGCCCAGCATGGCGGTCTGAAAATCCAGCAATCCAACGCGCTCAACCCCTTGGCGGTCAGGGAGCCAGATCAGGTTTTCCGCGTGGTAATCCCTTTGGACAACAACTTTGGTGCCGGATGTTTCTTGATGCAGGATATCAGCAAATCGGTGTTCGAACCGATCCTGTGCATCCCGGTCATATTCGCCAAGAACCCCTTGGGCGTATTTGGTGAAGGATAGGGCCGCCAGTTCGGTCATCAGTGCCGGGCCGTAAGATTGCAGCGACAGGGTAGGGGCCTCGTGCAACTTGATCAGGACATCTGTTGCCGCCTCGTATAATTCCCGCTCCATATCGGGATGTTTGACCAGAACCCGCGCGAATAGGTCATCGCCAAGGTCTTCCAGAAGAAGAAACCCATATTGCGTGTCTTCGGCGTAGATCTGTGGGGCGCTTAGCCCGATAGATTGTAAATGCCGGGCCATCCGTACGAAGGCTTCGACCGGTTCCGCCTGCCCCGGGGGCGAATCCATCAGAACAGCGGACTTGCCCGTGACCGGGTCGGTCAGGCGCTCGTACCGGCGGTTCGAGGCATCCCCCGCCAAAGGCTCTCGGCGGGCCTTGGACCACGGCGTGTGTGAAATCAGAGCTTCGGCAAGGACGGCGCGGTTTGTCATTCGCTGACCTCCAGTTTTTGAGCCCATTTTTCGTCGGTCCATGTGAGGGTGATGTGGCGCATATCCAGCATGTCCGGGTCTGTTTCAAATGTCATCGTCAGGGCAGAACCGGGTGTCAGCGGGCCCAGTTTCTCGGGCCACTCAATCAGGCAGATCGCTTGCTCCATCGCTTCGGCCAGCCCAAGCTCTTCGACTTCCTCCACCGCGCTCAGCCGGTATAGATCGCAGTGCCAGATCTCACCTTTACGGGTGTCATAGACCTGAACCAGCGTGAATGTGGGCGAGGGCACATCCTCGGGCCGGGTCATCAGCGATTGGATCAGACTGCGCGCGAAATGGGTCTTACCGGTTCCGATCTCACCCTGCAGCAGCAGGATGTCGCCCGGATGCAGAATTGCGCCCAGCCGACTGGCAAATTTGGTCGTATCTTCGGGCGAATTCAGGGTGATCCTGAGGGGTGGTAACGTCATGGCGCCACAATGGCCCCACGCTGGATTGGCTGCAACCCGGTTCAGGCGCTGATTTGCTGTATCTCGTGCTGTGGCAACGCATTGTGCGTGGCAAAGCGAATGATGGTGGCCCCGTTTTGCAATGGGCAGATGGTGCAGTACAGATCGGTTCCGTTACGCATCTGGATTCTGGCTGACCACTCAGCCCGGCTGTCCCGCATTTCCACGAAATCCCGGATTTCACCCAAAATCGGAGTGGCCGTGCAATGTTTCTGCCAGTTGCGGGTCACGTCCAGAACCGTGTCGGGTTCAAATCCGGCACCATCGGCTTCACCCCATAATTTCTGATAGGCATAATTGGTGAAGGCCAAGGTACCGTCATCACCGAAAACGGCAACCGCGTCGGCCAGCTTATCCAGGATGGATTGCATCAAATCCATTTCCGCCCGAAAGCGGCGGGTCAACGTGATCTCGGCCGTGATATCTTCGAACAGAAAGGCCACCGCACCATCCGGGTGCGGGCGGCCGCTGACGGAATAGACCGAGCCGGATGGCAGCGACCATGTTTCCTGGTAATTTCCGTCTTCTGCTGCCTCCAGCAGATCGTTCATCTGATTACGCCAGCTGCGATAGTTCTTGGGTTCCGGCATCATGTGCTGATCGCGCAGGCGGTCAAAGAAACTGGACAGGTTGGGGCGGCAGCTCAGGAAATCCGGGGGCAGGGTGGTCAGGTCAATCAAGGCGGGGTTGAACAGGGCAAGCTGGCGATTTCTGTCAAAAATGGCCAAGCCGATGGACAGCTGTGCAAAGGTTTTGGTCATCGTCTGTACGAATTTTCGCTGCGCTGTCTCGGCGGCGACGATGGCGTTGATGTCCACAGCGTAGCATAGGCTGCCTTCCGGGTGGTCCACCATCGTCAGGTCAAACCAAAGCTTGTTTGCACTGTCTTCGGACGAAATGAATACACGGGTCTTGGCGCTGATACGCGCGCCATTTTCGGGCCCGGGAAAAAGAGGTGCAGTCAGGTCGGTATCGCCACCGCGCACTTTGCGGACAAGCGAGACATAGGCGGCGTTGCACCAGCGGATCTTGTTTTGATAATCCAGATGCCAGACCGGGTAGGGCGCCAGTTCCATCGCCAGGCGGATCGGATCGCTATTCTCGCGCAATACGGTTCTGGGGTAATCAGAGCTTTCCCGCAGCTGTACGCGTACGACCCCGTCGATCCATTCGCACAAAACGTCCCGCTCGACCGAACAATCAATGGCGGGGATGATAAGATTCCCTTCGTGCCTGACGCGTTCAGGGGTTTCAGGAAAGCCCGGAAAATCTCGCTGCAGCAGCCGGCGCAGATCTGACCAGTCGCGCACAGCCTCAAACCCTTCCAGAGCTATGTCTGTGTGGCTGATCAGGCGGTCACCGTCGAACAGAAACACGACATTGAACAACGAGGCCGGCTCGGACAGGCCGAAATTGTCACTTGTCTGCTGACGACGGGGCAAAAGCCATTGAACCGCCAGACTGGCAGACACCACACTGATGACGGCCAATATGATCCAGTCGACCATGTGCTCTCCCGCGGTGAATTCACGGGTATAGCTATGGGTGGAAATGGTTAACGGGGTCTTAACTCAGACTTGGATATGCTGATTTACACCTGAAGGAACGGGGGTGTCGCCGGTCTGTGCATCCACAAGTTTTCGCGGCCAAGATACCCGGACGATGGCCCCTATACGTTCGGGATTGTCCGACAAGGTCTGATATGGATCAGAGCCATTGGCGAAATCCAAATGCGCACCGCTGCGTTCCAGCAGGGTTTTTGCGATGAACAGGCCCAGGCCCATACCTTCATATTCCGGCCGGGCCCGCTTTTCCGATTCTGCCCGCCGTCGGCGCATGAACGGATCCCCGATCCGGCCAATCATTTGCGAAGGATACCCGCGGCCGTCATCCATGATGTTGATCGTAATCCTTTCGGCTGTCCATTCCGCTTCGACCCAGACGTTGCTGCGCGCGAAATCCACAGCATTCTGGATGAGGTTGCGCATTCCGTGGATGATCTCAGGTTTTCGCAGGATCGAAGGCTGTTGAACATCGCCATCCCCGACCGGACCTTCGGCAAAGTGTACCTGCTTGCCGCGGTTGATATGTGGCTCGGCGGCCTCATGGATGACAGTGGACAGGGGGGCCTGTCTCAGGTGGAGGTCGTCTTTGCCAGCCCGCCCCATGTCGCGCAGAATGTCGCGGCAACGATTGGCCTGTTCGCGGATCAAGGCGGCGTCTTCTTTCAGGTCAGGGCGGTCGTCCAGCTCTTCGATCAGTTCGGCACTGGTCAGTTTGATTGTTGCCAGAGGTGTTCCAAGTTCGTGCGCGGCGGCGGCGACAACTCCACCAAGATCGGTCAGTTTCTGTTCACGTGCGAGGGCCATATGCGTGGCCGACAGCGCTTGAGACATCGACTGCACCTCAGAGCTTACGCGGTGGGAATAGGCCCCCAGGAAAACGATCGCGATAACGATGGCAGCCCAGTTTCCGAACAGAAGGATATCGGGGATCTCAAGATCCACACCGCCATCCGTGTGCAGGGGAAGGTGAAATTCGGCTAGCAGCGTGGTCAGAATGATGGCCACCGTACCGATGATCAGCGTTGACCGGGTGCTCATGACATTGGCAGAGATCGTCACAGGACCCACCAACAGCAAGGCGAACGGATTATTGAGGCCTCCGGTAAGGTACAGCAGGATGGTCAGCTGCAACAAATCGAACAACACCATCAGAAAGTTTTCGAACTCGGACAGGCGTTTGTTGCGTGGAAAGACAAGAATCGCCGTCAAGTTGCCCATGACCGAAATGCCGATGGCCAGATAGCACAGCGTCACATCCAACTGCACATCATAGGTCTGTTGCGCCACGGTGATTGCGGTGATCTGGCCAAAGATGGCCACCCAGCGCAGCAGGATCAGCGTCCGCAGGCGAATCCAGCTGCGTTCCTGACCAGGCCAAAAAGTGATGTTGGAATCTGCCATTGGTCCATTATGTCCTGTTGCATCGGCTGTTCATCTTGATAGGTGTCCCGGCCGGAACGATCAACAACTCCTCTATCGTCAGGTAAGATGCCATGGTCCGTCTATACGCTATCCTTGCAACAGTTGTTTTGGCCGTAGGTCTGGGGGCCATGTGGCTGCTGACGCGCGGCGCAGGCTCGGACGACAAATTCGCGCAGTGTCGGTCCAGCCAGATCGCAGGGGGTACGGCCACCATTGGCGGGCCCTTCGAACTGATCAACGGCAAGGGCGAGACTGTGACCGACAAACAGGTGATAACCGAACCTACGCTGGTCTACTTCGGCTATACCTTCTGTCCGGATGTTTGCCCCTTTGACATGTCCCGCAATGCCGAAGCGGTGGATATTCTGGCCGAACGCGGACAATCGGTGACGCCGCTGTTTATCTCGATCGACCCGGATCGCGATACACCCGAAGTTATGGCCGATTACGCCTTTAACCTTGGTGGTAAGACCATCGCCCTGACCGGCACGCCCGAGCAGGTCAAGGCCGCCAGCAAGGCCTATAAGACCTATTATAAGGCCCATGACAAAAGTGATGAGTACTATCTGGTTGATCACTCGACCTTTACTTATCTGGTCACACCCCAGGACGGGTTTATCGAATTTTTCGATCGCAATGACACAGCCGAGCAGATGGCTGACAAGGTGGGCTGCTTTCTGGACAAGATCTAGAACGCAACGGTCTGTTTGACCTTTGCAATGGCGCTGCTATTACTCATGTTTAAGCCAACGGCGTGAATTAGCGGAAAGAATAGAATATGGCGGACAGCTCTGACCTCGATATCGGCCCGGATAAATCGCTGTTATTGGTGGATGATGACGAACCGTTTCTGAGACGTCTGGCCAAGGCCATGGAAAAACGCGGGTTCGAGGTTGAAACCGCGGGCTCTGTCGCCGCTGGCCGCGCCATTTCCACAGCCCGCCCGCCTGCATATGCGGTTGTTGACCTGCGGTTGGAGGATGGCAACGGCCTGGATGTGGTCGAAGTGCTGCGCGAAAAGCGCCCCGACAGCCGGGTTGTGGTTCTGACCGGGTACGGCGCTATTGCCACCGCTGTGGCCGCAGTCAAGATTGGTGCCACCGACTATCTGTCGAAGCCCGCCGACGCCACCGACATCACCAACGCATTGCTGGCCAAGGGCGACGAACTGCCCCCGCCGCCGGAAAACCCAATGAGCGCGGATCGCGTGCGCTGGGAGCATATCCAGCGGGTCTATGAGCTGTGTGATCGCAACGTCAGTGAAACCGCGCGACGCCTGAACATGCACCGCCGGACATTGCAACGGATCTTGGCGAAGCGCAGCCCGCGATGAGATCGTGAGTATAGCTTGCGCATACCAGGCCAGAACTCATGAAGCCGGAAAACCGAATTGAGTCTCGACAGGCGGCTATCAAACATATGCTTTGTCGCGGCTGATGGACCGCCACCCCTGAAGACTTTAATTTAGTGTCTGTTAACCAATTTGTGTTGTCGTTAAGTTCAATATTTATATTGTTCCGAACAAATAGTTGAGATGTATCGAAGTGTCGCCGCTCCCTAATACGCCATACGAAAGCCTCCGTATTTCCAACCCTGCCCTTAAAGTCATTGTCTCTGTTGTCACCTGGGCAGCAGAGAGATTTGGGTTTTGGGCGCGACCACGAAAGGGCGCTGCGGGTGAGCTCTCCGAAATGAACATTTTGGACAACCTGTACTGGGTCTATAAAAGTAAGAACCCCATTCAGCAGCCTGAAGCGGAGCTGGATCAGTCCGGGTTTATGACTAAAACGGCCGTACGACTTTCAACCGCTGGCATCAGTGACACATCAAATTCGGTCACTCTGAGCTTTGCCGGGGACATTCTAAGAACCCACAGGGCCAGTGTCGCAAAAGATCAAGTATATGCTGAGATTGAAGATCTATTGTTTCAGGACGATATTTTGGTCGCCAACTACGAGTCACCTGTAACGACACAGCCCTTGATTGACGAAGTGATCGGGGACGCTGGCCCGCCGATCGAATGTGCGTCGGAAGAACAGTTCGATGCTTTGACCAGCCATAACGAGAGGTTCATTGATGTTTTGAACCTTGCAAACAACCATATTCTTGACATGGGTGTTGAGGGGCTTGAAACGACTCTGAACGTCTTAAGTGACAGAAATATCATGCAAATCGGCGTGAATGAGAGTTTGGCAGAAGCCACAGCCGTCAAAACGATCGAACGAAAAGGGATAAAGTTCGGATTTGCGTCCTGCGCTTTTGGTACCAACGGCCACGCGCTTCCTGAAGGTCAAAAGCAGAGCATCAATATCGCCAAGCTGACTTCAAAACATCAAGCGCCGGACACCACCCTTCTAAAGACACAGATTTCGAACGCAAAAGCGGCTGGCTGTGATCTGGTTATTGCGATTATTCATTGGGGTCATGAGTTCGAGCTGTTCCCGCGCCGAGCGCAGCAAGAGGCCGCACAGGACTTGGCCGAATTCGGAGCTGATCTTATCGTCTGCCACCACCCCCATGTCCCTCAGCCCATTCAACTGTATCGCACACAGACCGGAGATCGGACGGTGCCAATCGCCTATTCCCTAGGAAGTCTGCTGTGGGGTTTCGCCGATAGAGACATTGCCAGCAGTACGATTATGCAGATTGAAGTACAAAAGACTGAGGGCAAGGCCGAAATAACAAATCTGAAGGCGACGCCAGTGCGTTGGCATGCCCATGAGATTGACGGTAACGTCTTTCAGAAGGTGGCGCGATCAGAAGGCTGATAGTGGTCAGGGCCCAATCTCGGCCATCAATGCCGAATGTCTATGCGTATAGGCACATCTTACTTCAACGGGTGGCCGCAATTTGATCTGCAGCCCTTCCATAATAGCCCTGTCCGGGCGGCCGAAGAATTTTGTCGCCTCGGTCTCGGAAAAGCCCGCGATCTGGGTGGCTTCCATCCAGGCGCTGATCTTGTCAGCCTTTTTGATTTGCCGTTTTACCGTTTTAGGCACCGCAGCGGGCAGTCCAAACCGGATGTGGATTGCCGCAGTCAGCCGGTCATCCAGTGCGCCATAGTCGGGACCGACAGCGGATTTGACCGGAGAGATCATATCTCCGATCACGTATTCCGGCGCATCGTGCAACAGGGCCGCCAGCCGCCATTTGACCGGTGCCTTGGGGGCAATACGACCAAAAAGCTCTTCGACCAGCAGCGAATGCTCGGCCACCGAATAGGCGAAATCGCCATGTGTCTGCCCGTTCCAGCGGGCCACAAAGGCCAGCCCATGCGCGATATCCTCAATCTCGATATCCACCGGTGTTGGGTCCAGCAGGTCCAGCCTGCGCCCGGACAGCATTCTTTGCCATGCGCGGGGTTGTGTTGCCATTCTGCCATGCCTTGTGAAGTGGGACACATTAAATTCGCATTTTTGTGGTAAGCTGTACCTGTCAAGATCACCAGCTGCCAACTTTTTCTTGAGCAATCGTGCTTTGAACAAGCGCGCGGTGATACCGACATTTGTACCGAGGGGGGCGCATGCTCCTCCCGGTGTGCCCCTCTCGGACGTAACTCGTATCGAAAGGAGCTTGCTATGTTCAAGCGTTTGTTAGGAATTGCTCTGGCCTTTGGTATGGCCGCCACTGCACCGCCTGCCTTTGCCCAGCAAAGCTGTGCGTTGCGTGATCAACTGATTTCAACGCTACAGGACAATTATTCCGAGGAACTGGCCTTTGGTGGATTGCAAAAATCCCGTGGCTCGCAATCGGTGATGGAGGTCTGGACCTCTCAGGAAACGGGTAGCTATACCGTTTTGGTGACACGTCCGAACGGCATCAGTTGCATTGTCGCCGTTGGGACCGACTTTTTCCAAGCGATCCCCAAAATCAAGGTAGAGGGCATACCAAGTTGATTTTGGCGGCTTAAAACCCCGTTTCCGGCCATCTGCGTTGCCACGTCCCAAAAGGGATGCTAGGGCAACCCGGATTGAATTATACCGGAATGGAGCACCTGATGGCCGGGGACTATATCGTCAAAGACATTTCGCTGGCCGGGTTTGGCCGCAAAGAACTGGATATTGCAGAGACCGAGATGCCGGGCCTGATGGCCCTGCGCGCGGAATACGGTAACGCAAAGCCCCTGAAGGGCGCGCGTATTGTTGGGTCGCTGCACATGACCATCCAGACAGCCGTTCTGATCGAAACACTTGTGGCGCTGGGCGCGGATGTGCGTTGGGCGTCGTGCAACATCTTCTCAACCCAGGACCACGCGGCGGCGGCGATTGCCCAAGCCGGTATCCCGGTGTTCGCCATCAAGGGCCAGACTCTGGAAGAGCATTGGGATTATCTGGACAAATCCTTCCTGTTCACCGACGGCCCCAACATGATCCTGGACGATGGCGGCGATGCGACGCTGTATATCCTGCTGGGAGCTCGCGCCGAAGCGGGCGAAGACATTATCCCCGTACCGGGCTCGGAAGAGGAAGAGGTGATCAAAAAGCAGATCGCCAAGCGGATGGCCGCGTCCCCGGGTTGGTTCACCAAGATGCGCGACCAGATCCAGGGCGTGTCCGAAGAAACCACGACCGGTGTGAACCGCCTGTATCAGCTGGTGAAAGACGGCCAACTGCCGTTCCCAGCGATCAACGTCAACGACAGTGTCACCAAGTCGAAGTTCGACAACAAATATGGCTGTAAGGAATCGCTGGTCGACGGTATCCGCCGCGCCACCGACACTATGATGGCTGGTAAAGTTGCCGTGGTCTGTGGCTATGGTGACGTGGGCAAAGGCTCGGCCGCGTCGCTGCGCGGTGCCGGTGCCCGTGTGAAAGTGACCGAAGTTGATCCGATCTGCGCCCTGCAGGCCGCGATGGACGGGTTCGAGGTTACGCTGCTGGAAGACGAAGTTGACAGCGCGGATATCTTCATCACCACGACCGGCAACAAGGACGTGATCCGCATCGAGCATATGCGCGCGATGAAGGACATGGCCATCGTCGGCAACATTGGTCACTTTGACAACGAGATTCAGGTGGCTAGCCTGAAGAACCACAAATGGACCAACATCAAGGAACAGGTGGACATGATCGAGATGCCTTCGGGCAATCGTCTGATCCTGCTGTCCGAAGGCCGCCTGTTGAACCTGGGCAACGCCACCGGTCATCCGTCTTTTGTGATGTCGGCTTCGTTCACCAATCAGGTGTTGGCCCAGATTGAGCTGTTCACCAAAGGCGATCAGTACGAAAACAAGGTCTACATCCTGCCTAAACATCTGGACGAGAAGGTTGCACGCCTGCATCTGGACCGTATCGGCGTGAAGCTGACGCAGATGGACAGCGAACAGGCATCGTATATCGGTGTGAATCCGGAAGGCCCCTATAAGCCTGAACATTACCGCTATTGATTGCGGGTCAGGCATGACCAAACCTTCTGGACGCCGTCGGATATTGCATCTGGCGGCGTCTTTCGTTTTCTCAGCACTCGCCTTGGTGGTTTTGATGGGTGGGGGTGGCTACTGGCTTTTGTCCCACCCGCAATCACCGGTTCCGGACCACTGGAACCCTTTGCGAGATCTGACCATTACGGCTCGGGTCACGCCGGTCACACCTGTGCAAATGCGACGAGCTTTGGCCGATGAAACGCAGTGCAGGGCCGCATTGGCCGGGGCGGGGGTAAGCTTTTCCCTGGTCGAGGATCTGATTGTCGACGAGAAATGCGGAATAGCCGGGCGCGGGGTTCTCTCGGGCTTAACCACGGCCAGCATCAATGGCGTCGAGACCCGTTGTGCCACGGCTCTGCGATTGGCCATGTGGGAACACCATGTGGTCCAACCCGCCGCGCGCGAGATGTTGGACAGCAGGGTGCGCAGCTTGCGCCACCTGGGCAGCTATAACTGCCGGCGAATGCGCACCGCGCAGGGAAAGGACAGCGGTTGGAGCAGTCATGCCACCGCTGATGCCATCGATATTGTCGGGGTCGAGTTGGCAGATGGGCGAAGCCTGAGCCTGCTGTCGGACTGGACAACACCCGGACCCGAAGCAGATTTTCTACACCGGATTGGCCGGGGTGCATGCGAATGGTTTCGGGTGGTACTTGGGCCAAACTACAACCGGCTGCATGCGAACCACTTCCATCTTCAGGGACCGGGTTGGGGATATTGCAGATAACCACCGGTCGGTTAGCAGGTGCCATGTCGGCACGCTGCACTAGTTTCAACATTTTCCCGCTGCGCCCTGAATCCAAACCACCTGACCCTTACAGAAGGCCAGAATCAGGCATAGTTGTACGCGGAGTCTATCTGTGCTGCCATAATTTCGCTTACGGGGAATGACCAGAAATTTTCCCTTTGTGTAAACAGAACAACTGACTAACCTTCCGACACCTGTTCATAGGCGCATTGAAAATCGCAGCCAAAGCTGCTCAACGGGAGAAATATTCATGGGAAAACGCGACGAACTGATCGCCAAATACGCAGATGATCTGAAAAACAAATGCGGGATGGACCCCGACATGGACCTCTTGACCAAGGTCACGATCGGATGTGGTCCGGCGATTTATGACGCCGACGCGTCGACCGTGGCAGCAACTCAGTCAGGTGAAATTGAGACCGTCAAGAATAACTTCCTGATCAAGAAGCTGGGGCTTTCCGACGGTCCCGAGCTGATAGAGGCGATCAACAAAGCGCTGGAAACCTATGGCATGTCCGAGCGCAACAAGTATCGTGCTGTCGTTTACTATATGCTGACCAAGCATTTCGGCAAAGAGTCGGTCTATAGCTAAATCCGGGTTTCGACCAATCAGCGCCCGCCCGATCTGTGGCGGGCGTTTCCAATTTTAGGTACTTGTTGTTTGTGCCAAACCGGCCAAATGGGTTAGTGTCAGTTTGTGACCAGGACGGTCAGAACCGAAATTCTATACGCGTGTGGTGAGTCGGGAGCACGCGGGGTAGGGAAGGTTCTGCATCTGTCAGGACCTTCCCTTTGATCAATCCGCTTTCGTCTGCCCCAGATCGCAAATCACCTGCCATTCGGCATCGCTGACCGGTTGCACGGACAGGCGGGAGTTTTTGACTAAAACCATCTCATCCAGACGTTCGTCCATTTTGATCTGATCCAGCGTGACCGGGATGGTGAACGGGCGCACGGCTTTGATATCCACACATTCCCAACGCTCATCCTCGGTGGTGCTGTCTGGATGGGCTTCGGCGCAAACCTCAACAATGCCGACAATCGCCTTGTCTTTTTGCGAATGATAGAAAAAACCACGGTCGCCCACGGCCATCTGCCGCATGAAATTGCGTGCCTGATAGTTGCGCACCCCATCCCATTCTTCGCCCTCTGCGCCCTTGGCGACTTGCTGGTCCCAACTCCAGGTCGAGGGTTCGGATTTGAACAGCCAATACGCCATCAGCCGACCACCTTTTTCCAGACGATCAGATCAACTGACTGGAACAGTCCTGCATTGGCATAGGGATCATTGTCGGCCCAGTTTTGCGCCGCCGTCATATCCTCGACCTCGAGGATGATCAGTGATCCGATCATCGCATCGCCTTCCAGAAGGGGTCCGGCCTGGGCAACAACACCGGTTTCTTCGATATAGGCCAGATGGGCGGAACGGTTATCCAGCCGGGTTTGCAGCGCGTCGGGTTTATCCTTGGCGATAAGGGCGATCAGCATGTTATTCCTCCTTCAGGGGTCGGTTCAGCAGCCAGCGCATGGCTTCACCAACGCTGCATTTTCCGGTGCTTATTTCTGAAACGATTGTGCTTATGGGCATGTCCAGGTCTTCGGCCTTGGCAATTTTGGCCAAAGCCTTGGCCGTGGCAACACCTTCGACGGTTGTGTTTGTGTCAAAAGCATCCTGGCGCCCAAGCGACAGGCCAAATCGATAGTTCCGGGACAGTTCGGAACAGCAGGTCAGTACCAGATCACCCATACCCGACAGGCCCATCAATGTTTCAGGGCGGGCCCCGCGCATCAGCGCAAAGCGCTGCATCTCGGCAAAGCCCCGCGTCATAAGGGCGGCACGGGCGCTTTCGCCCATGCCTTCGCCAATGCAGGCCCCGCACCCGATGGCCATGACGTTTTTTAAGGCCCCACCAAGTTCGGCGCCGATAGTATCCGCGGTGCGATAGAGGCGCAGATTTGTGGTGCTCAATTCATGCTGCAGGTCACGGCCAATCGCATCATCCGCACAAGCGAGGGTCAATGCGGTGGGAAGGCCGCGCGCGATGTCGTTCGCAAAGCTTGGCCCGGTCAACAGCGCAGCGCGCGCCTCTGGGACGGTTTCACGGATAACGGAAACCGGCCCAAGGCCCGAGGTCAGCTCTATCCCTTTGCAGCAGGCGACCAGCGTTTTATCTCTGAGGGTAGCGGAATGCGCACACAACGCGCTCCGCAATTTCTGCATCGGCACGGACAGGAGGATGATTTCGCTTTCTGCCGCCAGATCAGCGTCCGAAGTAACCGTAATCGCCTTGGGCAAAGGTGCATTCGGCAGGCGCGCGCTGTTTACGCGATGGTTCTGCATCATCTGGGCCTGTTCCGGATCCCGAGCCCATAGCGTGACGGGGCCTTTCCCGGCCAGCGAAATCGCCAGAGCTGTTCCAAACGCTCCGGATCCCAGAACCGACACGCTCATGCTTTGGCTCCTTTTTTGCCGCTGCCCAACATGGCCGGGCTGGTTTGATCCAGAGGCCAACGCGGACGCGCGGTCAGGGTCAGATCATCGCGGGCACCAGTGCGGAAACGTTCAATTCCGGCATAGGCGATCATGGCGGCATTGTCGGTGCACAGGGCTAACGGAGGGGCGGTAAATCGGGCACCTTTTTCGACGCAGATAGACTCTAACACGGTACGAATGGCCGTATTTGCCGCAACGCCGCCCGCAACAGACACAACCGCCTCCGCAGGGCCTTCCAATAGGTAAAGGTCGATTGCGCGGCGGGTTTTCTCGGCCAAAGTGTCCACGATGGCCTGTTGGAACCCGGCGCAAAGATCGGCGCGGTCCTGTCGCGTCAGGCCACCTTTTTCGGCCACGATCTGGTCGCGCATTCGCATCAGCGCGGTCTTGAGCCCGGAAAAGGACAAATCGCAGCCCGGACGGTCCAGCAGTGGCCGCGGAAACCGGAACCGTTTGGGATCGCCCGTGCTGGCTTCGACCTCGACCAAGGGGCCACCGGGTTGCGGTAGGCCCAGCAGGCGGGCGGTTTTGTCAAAGGCCTCGCCCGGGGCATCGTCGATGGTGCCGCCAAGGCGGGTGAACTCCTCGGGCCCATGGGCAATCAGGTATTGGCAGTGCCCGCCCGAAACCAGCAGCATCAGGTAGGGAAACGCGATCCCGTCCGTCAGGCGTGGCGTCAGCGCGTGACCGGCCAGATGGTTGACTCCGATCAATGGCAGGCCCGTGGCGGCACTGATCCCTTTGGCGCACATGACGCCTGACATAACCCCCCCAATCAGGCCGGGACCGGCGGTTACGGCAATAGCGTCCATGTCGGCAAGGCCCAAACCTGCGGCCTCTAACGCCTGCATCACACAGATATCCAGCTTTTCCGCATGGGCGCGGGCGGCAATCTCAGGCACCACGCCACCAAATGCGCTGTGCAATTCGGTCTGGCCATAGACAACCGAGGACAGCACCTCGGCGGCTGTATCATCGGATTGGCGCACGACTGCGGCGGCCGTGTCATCACAGCTGCTTTCCAACCCGAGGACAGTAAGTGTTTGCACCATTGGCCTGATCCGTTACACCTTGGTTGCCAAGCGGGGTATCACCCTGCGCGGATGCAAACAATCCCAAGGCCGAAGGCGCCAACTGTTGTATTTGTTGATGACCCGCCCGCGCGCTGCGTCTGAAAGGTTCGTCGCGCAGTTGCCAACCCGCATCAGAAGCCGGGTAGAGGTTATTCATTCGCCGATTCTGGAAATCAAACCTTTGGCGGTGCAAGTGCATGCGGATGAAGCAAAGGGGCTGATCTTTACTTCGGCCAACGCCGTTAATGCGGCGACGTCTTTAGATGTATCTCGAAAGATGCCGGCCTTTTGTGTCGGTCCTGTTACCACCGGAACGGCCAAAGGCGCGGGCTGGGATGCCCGGATGGTGGGTGCTACCGCCGAAGAGCTGATTGCAAACCTGCTAAAGCACCGGCCCCAAAGCCCGCTGCTTCATCTTCGGGGGGAACACAGCCGGGGTAACATTGCTGAACGGTTGACTGAATCCGGTCTGGCTGTGCGTGAACAGCCTGTCTATAAACAGCACCTGTTACCGCTCACAGATCGGGCAGGCGCCGTTGCTGAGGGCAATGAACCGGTGATTGTCCCCATATTTTCACCCAGAACAGCGCGACAATTTGCCGACATCTGGGTGGGTTCGGCACCACTTTGGCTGGCTGCAATCAGCGAGGCCACGGCTGAACCCCTTTATTCCTTGGATTATGTCCGCCTGAAGATTGCCAAAGAGCCGACACCGAAGAAAATGCGGAAAGCCGTTAAAAAGCTTGTGAAACATGCGATGCGGGTTGAGGGCGGCGAGGCCACAGATTAACTTAGTCTGGTTAGTTGTTCAGGTTGTTTTGGATTCGAAAAGGGGAACATTGCGGTGGCTGGTAAGAAGAAAACCGATCAAAAGCCGGAAGATGACCCCAAGGCTGACGCAGTCGAGGACATTGTCCAGACCCCGGATGAGGCACCTGTTGACGATGCTGACCCCGTAGACGAAACGCCTTTCGAAGCCGAAGCCGAAGCCGAAGCCGAAGCCGAAGCCGAAGCCGAAGCCGAAGCCGAAGCCGAAGCCGAAGCCGAAGCCGAAG